>JAUUNK010000358.1 GCA_030844565.1 Bacteroides ovatus | reverse complement strand
GAATAACTCAATCCCATATTTACTGTACGGGCATCATATTCAGCCATCAGATTCAGACCGTTCAAAATCTTACCACCCAGGGTATTGCCGGCAATAGCAAACTGAAAATTAGCACCTACAGCAGGACCGTCGTACCGACAACCCGTGGCACGACTGTAAATATAAGCAGCATGCACGCCCAACTCACCGATACCCTTCACCTGAAGGTGTTTCGTTGCCGCCAGATAAAAGCGATTAAAGTAATTATGAGTGCCCGCATCCTGGTTAAAGTTGATGCTCCCTCCCCCATTGCTATCAAAACTACCGGGGTCATTAGCACCTAACACAATCTGAGGGGTCCATCCCTTCCACCAACCCTCCTTCCAAACACGAAGCCGGGCAGAAAAGTTACGGTCCTGATTACGGAACTTACCCCAAGTCTGCTCGGGCCAATAAGCGCCTTTGACTCCTTTCACCAAGGTGCAAGTATAAGCTATCTCCAACCATGGGAAAAAAGTAACGTTTAAATAATAATTATACGTATGGTCATAATTCGCATTATTCCAATAGGTAGACAAAGGATGTTTATCCAAATAGTTGGCTCCGAACATAAAAGTCTTATCCCGCTGCATATCAGCAGTAGGCATGTGGAGCAATCCGGTGGTGCCGTAGAAGGATTGGGCAGACACATTGGCTATTGTTCCTATAAGCAAAAAACAAACAAGTATTGTAACTTTCTTCATGCTTCTTGATATTGATGTCTGGTCCATTTATCACGTAAAAATATAACAGGAAAGACGAAAGCTGCCCGCAAGTAACGCTTACGGGTATGTTTCTCCCGATACATCCGATATAAGAACCGTAGATTATAACGGTCAATCCACCGGGGATAATAATCGATTTCGTTTCTTGAAGTTTGATGAATAAATCCACCACAAGTAAACCCTATTCCCCGAAAGCCTGCACGCTTCGCTCGGGAAAGAAAATCCTCTTGCATAAGCGCCCCCATCCCAACAATCAGAAAATCAGGGTTCAACTCCGCTATTTTATGTGCTTCCTCTGCTTTCTCTATATCCGAAGAAAAATAACCGTTCCGATACCCCATAATACGAAGTCGGGGGTACTTTCCCCGAAAAACAGCCACCGCCTTTTCCACCTCTTCATCTTGAGAAGCAACAATATAAAGAGTTTTCCCTTCCCTTTGGGCATACTCAAAAAGCCGAGGAGCCACGGAGGTCATATCAAAACTCCGACGCTCCACCTGTACTTTATATAGCAAACGGACAAAGGATACCAAAATAGAGCCATCGGCAAAGATAGCGTCATAGTCACGATAGACCGATTTGTGGTAAAAGGCAGTGATATAGGAAACCGGATTTAAAAAGGTATAAATACGGTTCGTATGGGTAAATAAGTCCTCGAAAGATAACGAAGCCGTAGCTGTTATCTTTTGGACAAGAAGCGGTCTTGTCATAATATATTCGATATTGATTATTTCAGAAAAACCTATCCTTATTCTTTCAACTTGTAATAACGAATCCAATCTATCTCCATACGACATGGAAAAATATTATCATCCAGTCCACAACTAGCCCCCCATCCGCCATAGGCCAAGTTGATTATTAAATAATAGGGGACATCAAACACCCATGCTTCCTTATTATTTCTATGATATTCAGCAAATGGTTCGCCATCTGTTTTAAAAATCATACGATCTTTATGCCACTCCATTGTATATACGTGGAAAGAAGAAACATCACATCTACAATAGCCTTCATTCATCGTTTGAACATTCTTTTGCCTAAACACATGGACATTCATTTGAAACTGGTTTCTTCCCCAGCATCCTATATACTCTACAATATCAATTTCTCCTTTAGGATATTCACTTTTATTGGAAAGCATCCAAATAGCAGGCCATATACCTCTTCCCAAAGGTAGTTTGGCTCTAAACTCAAGCTTGCCATGCAAAAAATTCACCTTACCTTTAGTAGAGATATAGGCAGATGTACATCTGCATCCTATAGTATCCTTTTTATGAGCTTCAATAATCAGATGCCCCTTATCCACTCTTACATTTTCTCTATTTTGTGTATAAAGTTGAAGTTCTGGTTTCCAATGGGCAGACAGAATATTCCAATTTTTCACATCAGGTATACCGTTTCTCTCAAAATTTTCTTCCCAGGAAGGCTCCACTTCAAAAGCAGAACCTTCTTGTCCTATCGCTATAGTACTAAAACATCCAGATAATAGACAGAATAGGAACATTTTTCTTATATCAGACCACATACTTTTCATAATAGAGAGATTTAGTTTAATGGAACCTTCAGTTTAAGCATTCCCGAAATAAATCATACCATGCCTGCGTGATAGTTTCAACAGTAAACTTTTTACTTCGGGATATTGCATTCTCAGCCATTTCATTCCTAAGCCGAGGATTCTCAATAAGTTTCCTTATACATCTTACTGTATTATCTTTAGAATAAGGAACACTCGTTATGAATCCAGACTTTCCGTCCTCTATTATATCATAAACGGCTTCGTAACTACCGTATACGATAGGAACCACTCCATAACTCATACTCTCAGTAATTACCAGACCAAAACCTTCTAAATCGGAAGTAAGAAGAAATATCGACGCTTCTTTATAATATTTGATAGGAGGGTCAATCTGAAACCCTTCAAAACGAACGCGTTCAATATGATGTGATTTTACATATTCGATTAAAATATTTTTGTGAGGTCCATCACCCACTAAAACTAATTCCCAATCCGGATAATCTGCAAAGATAGTCTCCCATGCTTCAATTATTCTATTTACTCTTTTATTCTCATAATCCATTCTTCCTACATAAAGCAACTGCTTCTTTTTTAAAGGAATTTCCTGGAGATCATACATCACAGGGATAGTAATGGGATTACCGATGGCAACGATATTCTTTTCATTCTTTATATGGGCGTATTTTATCAATGGTTTCACAAAACCTTTGGAAAGGAGAATGTATCTCTCATTCTTCTTACAATTATAGCGTATACTCCTTTTTATTACCTGTTCCTTTAAAAAGAGAATTTGCTTCCAGAAGAAACGCGCCATTGCATTATTAACTTGCTCTACTTTGTCCTGAGCTTTAATTATAATTTTCGAAGTGTAAGGTGAACCGTGCAATACAGAAACCAGCTTACAAGCACTCCCTCTAATAGCTTTACAACACAAATAAGTTGTGTGAAATGGTAACCCCCATTGATTTACCAGTATATCGACCTGTTTATGCTTGAGAACCTGATGAAGCTTTCTTATATTTCCGTATGAAATCACCGGATAATCTAATTTGACTATTTCAATAGAAGTATCTAACTGCGCTGCAAGCTCTTTATTCGGTTGTTCAAAAGAGGCTATTATTACATGATGACCGTCTCTCGTAAACTTATTGGCAAGTACGGTAGTAACAACTTCTACTCCTCCGTAACTAGGATAAGTGCGATAAAGAAATAAAATATTCACGATAATTAATTGGCTAACGAGTTATTAAGAAAGTCCCAAGATTTCTTTCTCCATTTATTTATTATATCATTCACGGGAGAAAAATTAATCTCCAATGAAGAAGGTAAGGCATTGGAATCATCATAAATAATACGTTCTTTCAATTGAGTTATCTCCAGTAAAGAAAGAACTCTTGTATTTGTATTTCCATTGGGGTTTACCAATGTTGTAAAAGGAATATTAAAGTTAATAGAAAAAGCTGTCCCATGAAAACTGTCTGTTACAACATAGGAGGCTTTCATCATTAACCCTACCCATTCACTAGGACCTAAATTATACAAATGAATAATGCCATCTTCGCGTTCTTTTCTAAAGTTAGACTTTATATTCACAATAGCGCATCCCAATTGTTCCGCCACGTATTTTGCCAAACGACGTATATATTTAGAACCAGACAAAGTATATACCA
>JAUUNK010000041.1 GCA_030844565.1 Bacteroides ovatus | reverse complement strand
GTGCCCATTAATTTTAAAGCATCGCCTCTGTGAGGAACTTTTTCAGTGCCCTCCCTTATGAGTGGGCTTTTTCTAGATAACCGCATCAAGAGACTGGTGTTGGATACAAGATATGGGGAAGCCGTTGCCTTGGCAGATTCTTTTCCAACGCAGGAAGAACGGTGGAGTAACAAGGCGTATATCTATGAAAAGGCGGGCGACTATAAGAGGTCTTGTTACTATCTGAAACGTTGTCGGTTGTATAAGGACTCGCTCGATAATGAGATGAGTGCTGCCGACATTGCCGAACTAAATGCACAGATAGGCAACGAACGCTTGCAACTGGAGAATGCCCAACTGAACCTGAAGAATATCACCCTCCAATTGGGGCGTGAAAGATGGAGGTCTCAGCAAGCGGAATCGCAATTGGAATTGGCACGGATGTCGTCGCTTAATGACAGCCTTACTTTGAATAATCACAAATTGGAGTTGGCACACCTGGAAATGAAAGCAGAGCAGCAAAAGATTCTTTTTGAGAAGGAGAAGGCTGCATCGCGTGCACAAATCATTATTCTGACGATACTGGGGTTGTGTCTTCTCATTTCTATTGTTTTCCTGGTAGGCTATCTTTATATACAACGCAAAAGCAAGCAGTCGCTTCGTCGCAAGAATAAGGAATTGGAGATAGCGCGTGACCGGGCGGAAGAGGCGGATAAGATGAAATCTATTTTTATTCAGAACATGAGCCACGAGATACGTACTCCGCTCAATGCCATCGTAGGTTTCTCCCAATTGATTCTTACTCCTGAGATGGAACTGGGAGAGGATGAAAAGAAAGAGTTCGGCGAGCTGATTCAGCACAATTCCGATTTGCTGACCACTCTTATCAATGACATCCTGAACCTTGCCGAACTTGAAAGTGGCAAATATACCATGAAGATAAAGGAACACTCCTGCAATGAATTGTGCCACATGGCGATTGCTACGGTGACACATCGCAGACCTGAAAATGTGAATCTTTATTTCACGTCTGAAGTAAAAGACGACTACATTATCCTGACCGATGGTCACCGGGTGCGTCAAGTTTTGATTAATTTCCTGACAAATGCAGAGAAACATACTACCGAGGGAGAGATACATCTTCACTGCTCGCTTTCGGAGAATCCGGGAAAGATTACTTTTTCGGTGACAGATACAGGTGTAGGTATCCCCTTGGAACGGGCGGAAGCCGTATTTGCCCGTTTCAGGAAGCTGGATAGTTTTAAACAAGGGTCGGGACTGGGCCTGAATATATGTCGTGCCATTGCCGAGCGTCTGGAAGGTGAAGTGAAACTGGATACGGGATATACCAATGGTGCTCGTTTCATACTCATCATTCCGTTGCAGGTGCCTGGAGAGCAAAACTAATAAGGGAAGGGAAAATAAAAAAAGAGGGAATGCTTTTATCCGTAAGCATTCCCTCTTTACATTTTTTCAGATTGTATTATTCTCCCGGATGGATTGCTTCAGAAGGACAAACATCAGCGCAAGTACCACATTCAGTACATACGTCAGGGTTGATAGAATAGATGTCACCTTCAGAGATAGCTTCTACCGGACACTCGTCGATACAAGTTCCGCAAGCAATACAATCGTCACTAATTACGTAAGCCATTTTCTTTAATATTTAATTATTAGTACTAATTTGTGGGGCAAAAATACAGGTTTTATCTATTCGTTGTTACCAATCTTGATTAAAATGCCTTAATTTGTATCCTTTCTAAATAAGCTCTCTCATTTATTTCTCCCTAATTTTTAGTAATTTTGTAGCCAAATTACTAATATAAAGCAACTATGCCTTTAAATTTACCTGACAAGCTTCCCGCGATAGAGCTATTGAAGGAGGAGAATATTTTTGTTATCGACACCTCCCGCGCAACACAACAGGATATCCGCCCGCTGCGGATTGTCATTCTCAACCTGATGCCTTTAAAGATTACTACTGAGACCGATCTGGTCAGGCTTCTGTCCAATACGCCGCTTCAGGTAGAAATTTCTTTTATGAAAATAAAGAGTCATACTTCCAAGAATACTCCTGTGGAACACATGCAGACTTTCTACACTGATTTTGAAAAGATGAAGGGGGAGAAGTATGATGGCATGATTATCACCGGCGCTCCTGTGGAACAAATGGAATTTGAAGAGGTAACTTATTGGGACGAGATAACGGAGATATTCGATTGGGCGCGTACTCACGTTACTTCTACGCTATATATCTGCTGGGCGGCGCAGGCTGGTCTGTATCATCACTACGGTGTGCCCAAGCATGCCCTCCAGAGCAAAATGTTTGGCATTTTCGAGCATCGTACCCTTTTGCCGCTACATCCTATCTTCCGTGGTTTTGATGATACATTCTATGTGCCTCATAGCCGGCATACCGAGGTAAGAAAAGAAGATATTCTTTGCGTTCCCGAACTTACTCTGCTGTCTGAGTCAGCAGAGTCCGGCGTATATATGGTGGTGGCGCGGGGCGGACGCGAGTTTTTCGTCACCGGGCATTCGGAATATTCACCGCTGACACTGGACACGGAATATCGCCGCGACCTGGCAAAAGGACTGCCTATAGAGATGCCGCGTAACTACTATGTGGATAATGATCCTGGCAAAGGACCGTTGGTGCGCTGGCGTGCCCATGCTAACCTGCTGTTTTCCAATTGGCTCAACTATTTCGTCTATCAAGAGACGCCATATAATATCAATGACATCGAATGACAAAGCAGCGTAAAATAGAACTTCTGGCTCCTGCCAAAAACCTGGAGTGCGGCATCGAAGCTATTCTTCACGGGGCGGATGCAGTATATATCGGTGCACCTAAGTTTGGGGCACGTGCCGCAGCAGTTAATTCAATTGAGGACATAGAAACCCTTGTGAAGCATGCTCACCTCTATAACGCCCGTGTTTATGTGACGGTGAACACCATTCTCAGGGAAGAAGAACTGAAAGAGACGGAAGAGATGATTCATGCCCTCTATCGGATAGGAGTGGATGCCTTGATTGTTCAGGACATGGGAATCACTCGTCTCAACCTGCCGCCCATCCCTCTCCATGCCAGCACACAGATGGACAATCGTACGCCAGAGAAGGTAAAGTTTCTCTATGAGGCTGGTTTCCGTCAAGTGGTTCTTGCCCGTGAATTGTCTTTAGGAGAAATAAGAAAGATACATCAGGCTTGCCCCGAGGTTCCCTTGGAAGTGTTTGTGCACGGAGCTTTGTGCGTGAGTTATAGTGGTCAATGCTATGTCAGCGAAGCATGCTTCGGCAGGAGTGCCAACCGGGGCGAATGTGCACAATTCTGCCGTTTGCCTTTTAGCCTTGTCGATGCGGAAGGAAAGGTTATCATCAAGGATAAACATCTGTTGTCACTCAAAGACCTCAACCAAATGGACGAGTTGGAACAGTTGATGGACGCCGGGACTTCTTCGTTCAAGATAGAAGGCAGGCTGAAAGATGTCTCGTATGTCAAGAATGTGACAGCAGCCTACCGCCAACGGCTGGATGCTATCCTTGCGCGCCGGCCGGAGTATGTGCGCGCTTCTTCGGGCACTTCTCGTCTGGGTTTCCGTCCACAGGCGGATAAGAGTTTCAACCGCGGTTTTACGCATTACTTCCTTCATGGGCGCGACAAAGAAATATTCTCTTTTGATACGCCGAAATCTCTCGGTGAAGAGATGGGAACAGTGAAAGAAATACGTGGGAACTATTTAACCGTAGCAGGAGTAAAGTCTTTCAATAATGGAGACGGAGTATGCTTCCACGACGAGCAAGGGCGTTTGCAGGGTTTCCGTATCAACCGGGTGGAAGAGAACAAACTTTATCCCCAAGAGATGCCCCGCCTGAAATCCCGGACGGTGCTTTACCGGAATTTCGACCAGGAATTTGAGCGTATCCTTTCCCGCAAGTCTGCAGAGCGGAAGATAGCCGTCTCCGTTGTGTTGGCAGATATAGGTTTTGGTTTTTCATTGACATTTACAGATGAAGACGGCATCAGTGTGACGTTGGCTCTTCCTTATGCAAAGGAGTTGGCACGCACCCCGCAGCAGGAGAACTTGAAGGGGCAGTTGGCTAAACTGGGAAACACTCCCTTTGAGGCGGAGAAGATAGAAATATCTTTCTCGGACAATTGGTTCCTGCCCGCTTCCGTATTGGCGGAACTTCGTCGTTGTACTGTAGAAAAACTGATAACTGCCCGCCACATCAATTACCGTCCGGAATATGCCGTGTGGAAACCTACCAGCCATGCTTTCCCGGAAACTTCGCTTACTTATCTGGGCAATGTGATGAATAGCCGCGCTGCTTCTTTCTATCGGGAACACGGTGTGCAGCAGATAGCTCCGGCTTATGAGAAAGAGCCGATAGAAGGAGCGGTGCTCATGTTCTGCAAGCATTGTCTGCGCTACAGTATGGGATGGTGTCCCATCCGTCAGCGGGTGCGTTCGCCTTATAGGGAACCTTATTACCTGGTTTCTACCGACGGAAAACGTTTCCGCTTGGAGTTCGATTGCAAGAATTGCCAGATGAAAGTAAAGGCTGCGCTATGAGAAAGCTATCGGATTGCCTGTCTGTTCCCGTTGCGTGCTTGGCAGTACTTTTATTTATCCTGTCTGCCTGCCACTATTCACCCCTTGACCTTGAAACCGGGGGGGTGTCGAAACGAACGAAGGATTCTCTGACCTATCTTTCCAAACGGCATTATACCTGGAACACAAACCTCGAACTGACAGATGACTCGATAACGTTGGAATGCCTTCCGCTAAAAGATACTTTTATCCGCCTCTCCAAGGGGGATAGGGTAGTGGTGGCTGAGTTTGCCGTCCATCCTGCCGACAGCGTAGATAGCATTTGGGTAAAGTTAGCCCATAGCCAGACCGCGCAGGGATGGATAAGAGAGAAAGAAATGAAACGTTCTTTCATCCCTACAGACAGCATTTCGCAGGCTATCCATTTGTTTAGTGATACCCATGCTTCTTATTTTGTGATAATATTTGCACTCTTTGTAGGCGTTTACCTTTTCCGCGCTTTTCGCCGCAAACAGTTGCAGATGGTCTATTTTAATGATATTGACAGTGTATATCCCTTATTGCTTTGCCTGCTAATGGCGTTTAGCGCGACGGTGTACGAATCTATGCAGGTATTCGTGCCCGATACGTGGGAGCATTTCTATTATAATCCCACTTTGTCGCCCTTCAAAGTACCCTTTATTCTGTCGGTGTTTCTATTGAGCATCTGGCTGTTCGTCATTGTGGCGTTGGCAGTGCTCGACGATTTATTCCGGCAGTTGACGCCTGCTGCCGCCATCTTTTATTTATTGGGACTCATGTCCTGTTGTATTTTTTGTTACTTCTTCTTTATTCTGACGACTCCTGTTTACATCGGATACCTGTTTCTTGCTTTGTTCATTTGGGTGTTTGCGCAGAAGGTGAGGCGCAGTAGCGGATATAAATACCGTTGTGGCAATTGCGGAGAGAAGTTAGAGAAGAAAGGTGTATGTCCTCGTTGCGGGGCAGTAAATGAATAACTTATGATGATAATCAGACCTACTGAATTGAAAGACCTACCCTTGGTGATGGAAATTTATGAGTATGCCCGCCAGTTTATGCGGGCAAATGGTAACACCACCCAATGGATTAACGGTTATCCTTCCGAAGAGCTTATTCGTCAAGAGATAGAAGCCGGTCATAGCTTTGTCTGCACAGACGGGCAAGAAGAAATTGCCGGCACTTTCTGTTTTATCTTGGGAGAAGACCCTACTTACCTACACATCTATGACGGCGGGTGGCTCAACCACGAACCTTATGGAGTGATTCACCGGATGGCTACCGCGGGCAAGCGGAAAGGTATAGCGGAGGCTTGCCTGGAGTGGTGCTCGGCACGTTGCAGCAATCTCCGTGTAGATACCCATCGGGACAATCATGTGATGCAGCATATCCTGGAGAAGAATGGCTTCCGCCGTTGCGGCATTATCTTTGTGAAGAACGGCACGGAGCGGATTGCTTATCAGCGGACTTTATCGACAAATGAATTCAAAAGTTAGTCTCCTTCGGATTATTTCTTAATGCTTGCTGCAGTCTATGGGGCATAAATAGTGCTGAGTAGCCGGAGAGAACCTGACGGCTTACCGGAAGAAACTTGCTTTAATGAGGAACAAAATTATAAACTCAGCCTTGGTTCTTATAAACCTAGCTTTGGTTTTTATAAACCAACGTTTGGTTTTTATAAACCAAGGCTTGGTTTATAGATTTTATAAGGGAGAACCAAGGCTTTTGTCCAGTATGTTGCCAAGTTTAGATACTAGTGTCGGCATGTTTTTGTCGAGAGGTTGGCAGAGTATATCTTTATTATCCCTGCCGGGTTCTAAGGCTTGAGCAAACCTGACACTCGCAGGTACTCGCTTTCATATATTTTATATTGTGTCTTGGCTTCTATCTCATTGCTGTATGCCTCTTGCCATTGTGCTTGTGCGTCGAGCAGGTCGGTGAGCGTACACATGCTCACGTCATAGTTGTTCTGCATGTTGCGCAGGTTTTCGGTGGCTTGTTCCATTCCGACAGCGGCAGTTTCTACGAGGTTATAGCCGTCGGTCACGTTGAGGATAGCTTGTTGCAACTCGATGTTTAGCAGGCGTTCGTTTCTTTGCAGGTCCAGGCGGGCATTTTGGTAGTTCAGTTTCGCTTTCTTTATCCCTTTCAGTCCTTTGCCCCAGCGGAAGAGGGGGATGCTGACGGATGCCATCAGCATGGGAGAACCGCCTTTATATTCTTGCTTGAAGGGAGTTCCGTCTTCGTTTGTTCCGGCGAGTTTGAGGTTGCCATAGTAAGAATATTGGGCGGACAAGCCGAAGGTAGGCAAGATGTCGGCGCGGGCAATCTTTATCTGTTCTTTCTGAGCTTGCACCTGATTGAGCAACAGTCGGTATTCGGGACGCATGGAAATGTTGCCATCCAGTTGGTGCGGGGCGGTGATTTCCAGATTCGTGTCTGTGGCTTCAATGGTGGTGCGTATATCGATTCCGAGGGTACTGCACAGAGACATGCGGCAGAGTTCCACGCCGTTTCGGGCTTTT
This sequence comes from Bacteroides ovatus, assembly GCA_030844565.1. GTDB lineage: Bacteria > Bacteroidota > Bacteroidia > Bacteroidales > Bacteroidaceae > Bacteroides > Bacteroides ovatus_A. The sequence continues at coordinate 22,769 of JAUUNK010000041.1, read as the reverse complement.
TTGAGTTGATATAGAATCTGGCTTCGTTTGGCATCTATGCGCAGGAGCTCGCTGCGGGTGGCCATTTGTACGTTCACCCGTTGGGATATTTGGTTGTAGAGTTCGTCCAGTTGTTTGCGGTAAGCCTCCAGCAATTTTACTTTCTCGCCTACTGCTACATACGTCCAGTAAGCATTGTCGGCTTCGGCGATGACGTCCATCTCTGTTTTACGGCGTGTCTCTGCTGCACTCTCCACTCCGATTTTAGCCAGCTTGTTGGAGGCGATAATCTTTCCTCCGGTGAAGAGGGGCTGTGTCAGAGTGAGTCCGGCAAGATAAGTGCCGCGCATTTGCAGTTCTGCTCCCATCATGTCCATGTCTTTGCGGAAGAGTCCGGTCAGGGAACCGTCCAGTTCGGGCAGATAGGCGGCGAAAGCTATCTCTTTATCCAGTTTGGCTTGTTCGTAAGAGTTGTGGGCTTTCTGTATCTCTTCGTTGTTCTTGAGTGCCATCTCGCGACATTCTTTTTGTGAGAGGCGGAGTTGGGCGCAGGACGGCAGGCTTACTGCCAGTCCCAGCGCTATGTATAGTAGAATCCTTTTCATGTTTTCGGGGTTATTCGTTTGTATTTTTAGTTGTTTTCGGTCTGGTGCGTGGCGGCGTGATGTGGAAGAAGGCCGTATAGAACAAGGGCAGCAGTGCCAGGGTGATAATAGTCCCCATAGCCAGACCACTCATGATGGTAACTGCCATTGAGGCATACATGGGGTCGGTAATCAGCGGCAACATACCCAGGATGGTAGTGACCGATGCCATGATAACCGGGCGGGTACGCGATACGGTGGCGTTGATTACGGCGTCGTAGGGATGCTGTTGCTCTTCCACCGTTAAGCGGGTGATTTCGTCCACCAGTACGATGGCGTTCTTAATCATCATTCCCATCAAGCCCATTACTCCGATGATAGCCATGAAGGTGAACGGCTGCTTGCTCAGGAGCAGTGCCGGAGTGATGCCGCAGATGACGAACGGAAAGCAGAGCAGAATCAGAATTACTTTCTTCCAATTGTTGAAGAGCAGCAATAAGATAGTCAGGATGATAAACAGGGTGATGGGACCGTATTTCATCAGACCTTCCATAGAATCGCCTTGCTTGGCAATTTCTCCGGACCATGCCATGGCATAGCCGGCGGGCAACTGAATCTTGTTGATTTCGCTTTCAATTGCATCTTTTACTTTGGTAGGGGTAGCTTCCCACTGTGTATAGTCGGGGTCACATTCCGCTTCGATGTGGCGTGAGCCGTTTACACGGAGAATCATCTGCTCTTCCCAGCCCAGGTCAATGTCACGGGTGACGTTGCTCAACGGGGCGCTTTTGTACATATCGTCTTGGATGGCGTCTGAGCTTTTGCTTCCGCTGATAAGTTGGTTGATGTCATCGTCGTCGAGCTTAACGTTGATGTCCGTCCATACGGGTATATCATTCAGGTCCTGTATCTTGCTGCCATCGGCGTTACGGATGCGGAAGTTGAGCATCACTTGTTGGTCTTGGTCGTTGATGACTCCGCACACCATTCCGTCGGTAGCTGCTTGTAGTGCGTTACCGATGTTGCCGCGACTAATACCTGCCCGGCGCGCTTCTTGCTCCATGTATTGGGCAGTGAGGGCTTTTCCCATTGGTTTCCAGTTGTTTTGCACAGAATAGTAGTCTACATACTTGCACTTACGCATGATGGCTTCGGCCTGTGCGGCGAGGTTACGGAGAACGGCTGGGTCGGGACCGGTAAATTCTACTTCTACCGTGTGTGTGCTGGAGATGGAGAAGTTGTATTTACGGGCACGGATATAGGCGTCCGGATAGCGTTCGCGCAGTTGCTTACGTATCTTGGGAAGTTCTTCCACTACTGTTTCATAGTCAGGACAGTCGATAATCAGTTCGCCGTAGCAATCACCTCCACTAGTCATGGGGCGCACGAGGCAGTAGCGGGCAGGTGCACTTCCCATAGAAGCAGCCACACGTTCCACGTTGGGATTCTCTTTCACTAAGCGACTCATGTCCAGCAAGTCCTGTTTCACCTGGTCGGGATTGGTTTGATAGGGAGCAAAGTACTCGATGACAAATTGCTTGTAGCTGAAGTCGGGGAAGAATAAGTTCTTTATCTTTCCCATTCCGGCAAAGGAGAGAAAAAGTAGCAAGACCGATACGCAGATAGTCGTCTTTTTATATTGTACCAGCTTTACAATGACTTTTCTCACCACGCGTTGCATTTTGCTGTTCTGAATTTCGTTTCCTGCCCGGCGCACGTGCAGTGGAAGGATGTATTTCGTGAACATCGGCACTTGGGTCAATGCCAGCGCCCAGCTTACTAACAGGCTGACACAGAGCACAAGGAAGAGGTCGCGTGCATATTCTCCCGAAGTATCTTTGGATAAGAATACATTGAGAAAGGCGGAAGCTGCAATAAGAGTAGCGCCCAGCAAAGGCATGGCGGTGGCTTTACAGATGCGGTAGAGATAGACTTTGGGGCCGAAACCGCGGGTACGGTCTACCAGGATGCCGTCGATAATCACAATGGAATTATCCACCAGCATACCCATGGCAATGATAAAAGCTCCCAGAGAGATGCGTTGCAATGTTGTGCCACACATCAGCAGGATGGGGAAAGACCCGGCGATGGTCAGCACAAGCCCTGCTCCGATAATAAGACCGCTACGGATACCCATGGTGAAGATAAGCGCTACAATCACGATGATAACCGATTCGACAAGGTTGACCATAAACGAGCTGATGGCTTCATCTACTTTGTCTGGCTGAAAGAACACTTTTTCCATGTTCAGCCCGGCGGGCACGTTAGGCATAATCTCTTTTAATTTGGCTTCTACCGCTTTGCCCACGTCTGGCACGATGGCGTCATTCTCCATCGAGATACAGATGGCAAGTGCCGGTTCTCCATCCACAAAGAAGCCGTTTTGTTGCGGGTCTTTGTAGGTACGCTCCACGTCAGCCACGTCGCCGATACGCATTTGCTTACCATCGAGTGTTTGCACTATGAGGTTTTTCACGTCTTCTACGCTTTGGGCACGGTCGGTAATCCTCAGTTGTATCTTCTGATCGCCATCCTGATAGGCGCCGGCATCCACTGTTTTGGTGGCGTCCTGCAAGGCGCTCATGATTTGGGTGGGAATGATTCCGTTGCGGGCTATCTTTTCTTTGGAGAGGGTGATGTTGATAACTTCGTCGCGGTTACCATAGATATTAATGCGCTTTACACCTTTTATACCGAGCAGTTCGCGACGAATCATTTTGGCGTATTTATACATCTCGGGATATTCGTATCCATCGGAAGTCAGCGCATAGAACATGCCGTACACGTCCATCATATCGTCGATGACAATAGGCTCGTAACATCCCGGAGGCAGTTTACTGACTACTCCAGTCACTTTACGGCGCAACTGGTCGAAGTGTTGTTCGATGTCCGTCATCAACACCGTTTCCTGAAATTCGACGGTGATTTGAGCCATTCCTTTGGTACATTCCGAGGTGATTTTCTTTACGTTGGGGATGGTGCGCATTTCGTCTTCCATGACTTGTGCCACCTGCAATTCCACTTCGTGGGCGGTAGCACCCGGATAAACCACTACCACCATGGCTTGTTTCACTCCGATAGCGGGGTCCTCGAGCTTAGGCATCTGCACAAAAGACAACACTCCTGCCAGTATCAATGCCACCATCAGCGACCAGAACAAGGTGGGCCGCTTGATGAAATATTCTGTAATTCCTATCTTCATCAGAATAGTCCTCCTACATTCGTTTTATCCGATTCAGGCAGCACATGTACTTTTTCTTTTTCAGTGAGCGAGTGCACACCGGCTTTCACTACACGTTCGTTTCCTTCGATACCGCTGTTGACAATGGCTTTTCCCGAAGCGTCTATGCCCTGCATGTTCACTTCTCGTTTGCTCACGGTGGAGTCATTGTCCAATACCCATACATAGCTTTTCCCGTTTTCATTGAAAAGGGAGTTTACGGGGAGGGTGAAGCCGTGTTTTTCGGTCGTTGTGTCGGTGAGCGATACGTTGACGGCTACGTTCATTCCCGCTGTAAGTTTGGCAGCTTGGCTGTTGGGCAGGGAAAGGGTCATTTTATAGAGCTGTGTACTGCTTGCCTTGGGAGTAATGCTAATCAGGTTGAGCGGATAGTTGACGCCCGGCTCTAGTGAAGATGAACAGGTGAAGGCGGTGAATTTTTCCTGTTGTATGTATATGCTGGCAGGAATGTCTACTTCTACTTCTATCTGGGAGATGTCTAGCAGGTTGACAACGGGTGCGCCTGCCTGCACCATTTCCGCTTTTTCATAGTTAACAGTCTGGATATAGCCGCTTACCGGTGCGGTGAGAGTGGTGTATTCCAGTTTGTTCTTGTTAATTTGTAATTGCACTTGAATTTGTTTCAGGTTAGCCACTGCTTTTTCATAATCATTTCCCGGCATGCTGTTTGCTTTGTAGAGCTGCTCCATGCGTGCCATTTCGCTTTTCAACTGGTCATATTGAATTTGGTAAGCGTCTACTGCCAGTTGGTAGTCTTTCTGGTCCAATACAGCAATGGTCTGTCCTTGGCGGACAAAGTCGCCCTCTTTCACCAGAATCTTTTCAATTTGTCCCCCGGTTTTGAATCCCAGGCAAATTTCCTGCGACTCTTTTACTACTCCTGATAAACTCTTGTGAGTGACGTTTCCCAACGCAACGGGCTGAACGAGTTTTACACTCCGTACAAACTTTTCTTCTTTATTTGTGCTACATGCTGCAAATAATAGCAGGGTAGCCGGCAATATCCACCTTTTTACCTTCATTTTTGTCGTTAATTGTTTGATTTATAATTTGGGTATTTTGCGGGTGCAAAATTCCATCTTATTAGCTAAAGATTCAAGGTAAAAAGGCGTGTAGAATTGGTCTTTTAGTCGAATAGTGTCGGAAATATTGCATAAATGAACTACTTTTGTCGCCGAAACTACTAATTCTGTTTTAAAATATGGATGATCATATCTTGTCGCTCGACATTTCTCACCTTACCAAAATAAACATGGCAACTTTTATTGAAGGGGAGATTGTATTATTAGATAACCTGGATATATCTCCGGAAAAAGCTGCGGCGCAACCTTCACAACAAAGCTTTCCGGTGCAGGCAAAGATGTCGATGATTTTACTGTGTATGGAAGGGGAAATTTGCATCCGGATTGCTTTAAAAGAATATTGTATGCATTCGGGCATGTTTTGCATTCTTATTCCGGGAACTATCTTTGAGGTGCTTTCTATTTCTCAGGACTTCAAAGGATTTATGATGGCTACCCGCAACAATTTCATGCCTGTGCCAGAGAATACTACGCAAGTTATTTCGTTTTACAAATGCCTCCACGCTCTCCATTGTTTCAAGTTTGAGGAGAAGGAATTACAAGAGGCTGTCAAACTATATCAATCCATCAAAGCAATGTTGGAGAATACCGATCACCTCTTCCGTATACCTATCTTGCAGTCGTATGTTCAGATTCTCTATTATTGGCTGGCGCCGGTGGTGCTTAAAGAGTCAGATATGCGGTCCAAACATCCGAGAACAAGGCAGGAAGAAATTTTCGAGCGGTTTATTTCTGAGGTAGAAATACACTATCGCGAAGAGCGTAGCATTAAATTTTATGCTGATTTGCTTTGTATTTCGCCCAAGTATCTTTCAGCGGTGATTTATAAAGCAAGCCAACGTCTGGCGGGAGAGTGGATCGATGACTATGTAATGTTGGAAGCAAAGACGCTGCTCAAGTCGGGGAAGCTGAGTATCCAGCAAATCAGTGAACAATTGAACTTTTCTAACCAGTCTTTCTTCGGAAAATTCTTTAAGAGATATGCAGGGGTGTCACCGAAGGAGTATAGGAATAGTTAGAGGTAAGGAAGAAATCAGCACGGGGTTAGGAGCTTACTGGGGAGTTATCGTTTCACCGTGAATTAAAGCCACTCTCTCTTATTATATTTTCATAACATGAGTAGTGGCTTTAACTCTTAAGCCCAAAGAATTGATAACCCCTTTACTCCCTTTACCTCCTTCTTAGAATCGACAGCGGAGATCTACTCCTATCTGTACAGGTTTTCCTTGTTGCTTGAAACCTTTGTTGAGAGTTTCGAAGTAGAAAGCAGAATACTCTTTATCCAATGCGTTGCGTACCCAGAAGGCGATGGAACCGTTTCCTTTTTCCAATGAGATACGTCCGTTCAGTGTTCCATAGAAGGCTTGGCTGACGGTGTTTTGTTCCGTCCAGTAGATGCGGCCTGCTCCTGAGTAGTTGGCGTTGAGTTGTATTCTGTCCAACCAGTGATGGGGGCGGATGTGGAAAATGTATTGGGCGCCTGCGTTCATGGTGTGTTTAGGAACGAAGGGGATATATTTACCGTTGTATGAAACTTCAACAAGCTCCCTGCCTACTTTTTCGTTCGTCACATAATCGGTAAAAGTTGCATAAGTATATCCGTAGCTGGCGTTTATACTGAACGAATTGGTAAGGTTGGCACGCAAGGAGGCTTCTGCACCGTAGCTGCGGCTCTTTCCGGCGTTCACGGTGATACGTCCCAAACCGCTTTCGCTGAATTTAGAGAGTTGCTGGTCGCGGGTATCCATGTAGAAGGCGGCAAGGTCTGCCTGCAACTTTCCTCCGAAAAGGGTGAGGTGAGAGCCTATTTCGTAGCTCCATGAATATTCGGGTTTGTAGAGAGTGGCAGCAGTAATGTCGGTGGGGACGGAGGTTGCCATCTTTTGTAACATTCCAGTTATATTTCCTTTGGTCGTCTCATCCAGACGTCCCCACATGGGATTTTCGCTCAGCTTTAAAAGGGTTATATCGATATCTTGTTTAATCATGCTTGATTGCATATCGTTTTGGAGTAGATCAGAAAACATTTGGATGTTATAACCTCCCGAACGGTAACCCTTGGAAACTGTTGCATAGATGGAGTTCCTGTGATCAAAATTGTATTGTAAGGCCAGTTTAGGAAGTAGCTGGAGGTAATCATGGTCTAATTTGCCTTTATATCGGTTATCTACTTCAAAGTCTTGTGCCGGAACAAAAGGCATTTCCGTAGTTCCCATTATTTTAGCTATCAATTCATAAGTGTGGTTGAATTTGCATCCGGTATTATAGTCCAGATAAAGATGTTCGTAATCCAGTCTTAATCCGGCTGTAAAGGATAAACCTTCAATGCCAAACAAATCATTAAATGTGGATTGATGGAAGAAAGCTCCGTTTAGAGTAGGAGTGTGAAAGCTTCCGTCAATGGGCAAAGCTTCGCCATTAATCCGGTCGTGCATATTCAAGTCCATATTCATCTTGCCGGCTTCTATATGGATAGTAGGTATCTGTGAAGTTTTCTCATTTAAGAACTTCATTCCTCCCTCCCGGAATACAACCGGAGCCTCAGTACCTAACCATTGATAGAAACCGAAAGCACCGGTAGTCCATTGCCAGCGTCGGTTAGGCTTGGATTTGAATACTAATTCCTGAGAGATGGTATTTGACTTTTGTTTCTGTACGATGGTGTAGATATTCTCTTCGGTAAAGTCTTGGTCCAGGTCCATTTGGTCCTCCAGAAACTGATAGCCTGTCACGCTACTAAGTATAAAGTTTTCAGCTTGATATTCTAAGTTCAATCCAGTATTTACTAGATTACGTTTGTAGCCGCAGTCTTGGTCGTAGGATATTTTTCCGATATATTCCGGACGTGGCTCTTCACCCTTTACCATTCCTGTGTAGATATAAGGATATCCTCCCTGGTTGTTGTATTCGTAGTTAACTGTGAAATCGAGTTTCAGGTTACTGCTTGGCAGATAGATAGCACGGAAACGACCTCCTGCCTGGTCGCTTTTATCTACTCGTTCGTTGTTGAAAGAATTCTTGAAGAAGCCTCCCGTATGATTATAGAAAAAGCCGGTGGAGAATGCGAATTGTTGAGATACCCGATGATAGTGGGTTAGGGCGGCTTTGTAATCGTTATAGGTTGCTCCGCTCAGACTGAGGTCTGTTCCCTGATAGGTGAAAGGAGATTTGGTATATATACGCAAAAGTCCTCCCATGGTATTACGCCCGTATAAGGTACCCTGTGGACCTCTTAAAACATCGATTCGCTCCACATCCGAATAGTTGAAATCGAAAGCAGACTTATCGATAAAAGGTATATTATCTACATAGACTCCTACTGCCGGTGTATTGATTCGGGAGCCAATGCCACGTATATAAATGGAGGTTGTCAAACGCGAACCATAATCGGGTATGAAAATATTAGGAACAATAGCCGTTATATTCTTCACAGAGTTCACTTGATTAGCTTGCATGTCTTGTTGGGACAAAAGGGTGACAGCCGTAGGTTGTTCTCTCAATTTGCGGTTCTCTTTCGGAGTGGCAATCACCACAATTTCTTCCACATCCACTACTTTCAGCGTGTCTTTAGGTACATCTTCCGCCCATGCCGTTGTTGATGCCAGCAGTGTAAGGGCAAACAGGATATTCTTTTTCTTCATTTGCAGTTGGTTTGTTGGCTGCAAAGTAAGGGGAATTCTTTGATTTAGGCAATCCTCATTTATGAGGATTATTGTATATAGTGGCTCTTTCTCTCGACACTGCAGTACGATTTTATTCAAAATCAAACTTTAATATTAGTAAGGAAAGAGGCTGCTTTAGAATGGCAGACTTTAAGAGAAAACATTCTCTCAAATGCGATCCGCCTCTATATATCCATTCATAACGGCATAGATAGTCAGTCCGGACACCGATTTGATACCTAATTTCTCTACGATGTTTTTGCGGTGAGTGATGACGGTAGTCAGGCTGATATTCAGTTTGTCGGCAATCTCTTTATTGATAAGTCCTTTGGTAATCAGGACGAGGACTTCGATTTCACGAGTAGAAAGAAGTTCCTGGTGAGGTGTCGGCACAGGGATAGGCATGTTCTTCACCGGGTATCCATCGTGATGGGCATGTTGATGAAGTTTCAATATGTTTTTCACCAGTTCTTCTTCCGGTTGGTATATGTTGAGCACAGGTATACCCGAAAGTTGGAACTGGGGACTGCCGCTGGCAAGCACAATTGTTTTCCTCTTTCGGGGAAGGAAGAAAGCAGTATGCTCCACGCAGATTTGTGCAGAAATGAAGTAGTGAGCATACATATCCGGCGTGTCGTCCGCCAGTTCGCTGAATTTGTGGAAAGTGCGAATGATTGCCATAGGAATTATCTTTTCAAGAATACCTTTCAGACCAATGGCAGTCAATGTGTTTGGTTCCACTATCGCTATTTCAGGCTTATTCATTTTTTTATTTTCTCTAATTTTATTTCCACAATGAAATAATGAGGAATCTTTTGAAGAATTTCAGATTTCATCTCCGGATCTATTTCTTTTTCTCCACACATACGGATAATATTATATTCAGTGTCTAGCCACTAAGAACCATACATAATTGATAACTTTAGGTCTTCTTGCGCCTTGAGGGAAGCAAGGTCTGCTACAACACATACTACTACTACTAAGAAAAACTTTTTCATATCGTATTAACTAAAAAAACAATCAAGAAACTCCTAAATATCCCGCTACTGCTTCCGCACACCGCTCTCCATCCACTCCGGCAGAAACAATACCTCCAGCATATCCTGCACCTTCGCCGCAAGGAAACAATCCCCGCACCGTCACATGCTGTAAAGTCTCTTTATCCCGAAGGATGCGGACGGGAGAAGATGTTCGTGTCTCCACTCCGATAAGCACCGCTTCATTCGTCAAGAAACCGTGACTACTCCGTCCAAATTGCTGAAATCCCAGTGCCAAACGCTTACTAATGAACTCGGGCAACCAAAAATGGAGCGGTGAGGATACCAATCCGGGACTATAAGAAGACTCCGGTAAATCATAACTCAGCTTCTTTCGAGTGAAATCCACCATCCGCTGTGCCGGCGCCGTTTGCCGTCTTCCTCCCTGCAACCAACACTGTCTTTCCAACTCCTTTTGGAAGTTGAGAGTTGAGAGTTGGGAGTTGAGAGTTGAAAGTTGAGAGTTTTTGAGAAGTGGGTTGATAGCAAACAATTCCTCCATCATCCTCTCCTCACTCTCAACTTCCTCCAACTCTCCCCTCTCAACTTCAACAACTAGTCCCGCGTTGCTCCATCGAGAGCCGCGATTAGAGGGAGACATGCCGTTTACTACCACTTGTTCCGGACCGCTGGCGGCGGGGACGACGAAGCCGCCGGGGCACATGCAGAAACTGTATACACCGCGTCCTTCTACTTGGGTGACAAAACTATATTCGGCGGCGGGCAGGTATTTTCCCCGTCCGTTTTTGTTGTGATATTGTATCTGGTCGATTAACTGGGCGGGATGTTCAAGACGTACGCCTACTGCCAGGCTTTTGGCTTCGATGGTCACTTGGTTGGCGGCCAGCCACTGATACACGTCTCTTGCCGAATGTCCGGTGGCGAGTATCACGGGGCCCAGAAAAGTTTTTCCTGTCTGGATCTGTATTCCTTTTACTTCTCCATTTTCGATGATGATTGCATCCATCCGGGTTTGGAAATGCACTTCTCCGCCACATTGGATAATGGTGTTGCGCATATTCTCTATGACACGGGGCAACTTATCCGTGCCGATGTGAGGGTGGGCGTCTACGAGGATAGAAGTTGAGGCTCCGTGTTGACAGAATACATTCAAGATTTTGTCCGTGTTGCCTCTCTTTTTGCTTCGGGTATAAAGCTTACCGTCAGAATAAGCGCCTGCACCGCCTTCGCCAAAGCTATAATTTGATTCCGGGTTTACGGTGTGTTCGCGGCTGATTTGAGCGAGATCTTTTTTGCGTTCGCGCACATCTTTTCCTCTCTCTATAATGACGGGGCGTAAGCCCAGTTCTATTAATCTCAGGGCAGCAAACAATCCTCCCGGACCGGCTCCTACAACAATCACCTGGGGCTTTCCCTCTACCTTATTATATATAGTATGTTGATATTCGTCGTCCGTGGGGAGTTCATTGAAGTATACCCTTACTTTCAGGTTGACAAAGATGGTGCGTTGGCGGGCATCGATGCTGCGTTTCAGAATACGGGTGGCGGTGATGTCGCCCGTTTTCCAGCCTTTTTCTTTGGAAAGATATTCTTTTAACCGCTGCTCATTGGCGGCTATTTCGGGTAATACGCGTAGTTGGTATTCTTGTATCATAATGTGGTGTTATAGCTTTTTCTGTCTGTCAGCTTTTATCCAAAGAGGGCTCTAAAAGCTTCTTCGACTTTTCTTACGGGTACGAGTTCTATCTTTATTTTCTTTGTATCGAGTCCTTGCAGGTTGTATTTCGGCAAGAGGAAGCGTTTGAATCCTAACTTTTGGGCTTCTCCGATACGCTGCTCAATGCGGTTCACCGGACGTATCTCGCCAGACAAACCGATTTCGCCCGCCATACAGACTTCCGGTTCGATGGCGGCGTCCATATTGGAGGAAAGGATGGCGCTGATTACGGACAGGTCAATGGCCGGATCGTTCACTTTCAATCCTCCCGCAATATTCAGGAATACATCTTTTTGTGCCAGTTTAAAGCCTACCCGTTTCTCGAGTACCGCCAGGAGCATATTCATACGGCGGATGTCGAAACCGGTGGCGGAGCGCTGTGGATTTCCGTAGACAGCAGAGCTTACGAGTGCTTGTGTTTCGATGAGGAATGGACGCACTCCTTCGATGGCGGAAGCGATGGCGATGCCACTCATACCTTCGTGGTCTTGACTCAGTAAGAGTTCCGATGGGTTGCTGACCTGTCGCAGTCCGTCTTGCCGCATTTCGTAGATGCCGAGCTCGGCTGTGCTTCCGAAACGATTCTTGATGCTACGTAGAATACGGTACATATAATGTTGGTCTCCTTCAAACTGAAGTACGGTATCTACAATATGTTCCAGTACCTTGGGACCGGCAATGCTTCCTTCTTTATTGATGTGACCGATGAGCAACACCGGGATGTGCGTTTCTTTGGCAAAGCGCAGGATAGATGCCGAGCATTCGCGTACCTGGGCAATACTTCCGGGAGAAGACTCGATGTTTTCTGTGGAGATAGTCTGGATGGAGTCGACGATAACCAAGTCCGGCTGGGTATTTTTGATGTGTACGTAGATTTGCTCCAGGGAGGTCTCGCAGACAATCAGGCAATCGCTGGAAACCTGGGCAAGGCGGTCGGCACGCAGTTTCAGCTGGCGGGCGCTCTCTTCGCCGGAGATATAAAGTATTTTGCGTTCGGGCATACGAAGTACCGTCTGCATGACGAGGGTGGATTTGCCTATTCCCGGTTCGCCGCCTATCAGCACCAGCGACCCGGGTACGAGTCCGCCCCCAAGCACTCGGTTGAGTTCTTCATCATGCATATCAATGCGCGGCTCGTCATCCGCTTGTATTTCGCTAAGTGCAAGAGGTTTGGGCTTTTGGGTTTCAATGCCAGATACCGGTCGGCGGTTGACCGGTTCTTTTCTCACAATTTCTTCTACGTAAGTGTTCCATTCTCCGCATGATGGACATTTGCCTACCCATTTGGGCGATTCCTGTCCACAATTGCTGCATACATATATATTCTTTTCTTTTGCCATTTTTTATTCCTTCATTAATATAAGAATCCAAATACCCATTGATTGTATTTATTAAAACTTCGGGTACACATGGTTGATGTAGTAGCTAATGGTTTTTATATTTGTTGATTAATGTCCCATGCCTTTATTTGTTCGCTATAAAGTACAAAAATAGGGATAATTTGTTCCGTCGGCAAAACAAATTTGGATAAAATCTGTTCAGCCGGCAAAACAAATACTAATAAGTTCGCTTTGTAATGGGTAAATAGTTGGTATGCGTTTGAAACAGGATGTCTGGAGTCATTCTTTTTTTACCCAAACAGCCAGTTTCCCACCTGAAACGCGGAAATCTCCATAGCCTTCTTCGTCAATGGTAACCGTATCGGAAATGTTCCCTGTAATTTCATGCCACACTTCGCCTTGGCGTTCTTCGCCTACAAACATTTTCTTAGTGCCGTCTTCACTGTTGGAGATAAGCAGGGCGAGCCCAGAACCGGGATGCGCTTCGTCTCCCCGACGTACAAAACCTATGGTACTGGGATGGTCAAAATAGTCGTCTTCTTCTCCGTAAGCATACTTCTGCCGTGCATCCAGAAGTATGTCAAGAATGATGCGATGAGGGGAAGATTTTCTACTTACTCCGTAATAATCGCCATAAAAGATGCACGGGTATCCTTTCTTCATCAGCAGAATCAACCCGTAGGCGGAGGGTTTGAACCAATCTTTTATCTGGGATTCGAGGGAACTGTTTTTCTGGGAATCATGATTATCTATGAAGGTCACTGCTTGATTGGGGAAATGTTCTACTAAAGTGTCTTGCAGCAGTTGCGTCAGATCATAGTCGGCGCCTTCGTCGGAGGCTTTATACATATTATAATGTAGGCACACGTCAAAGAGGCTCACTTCATAATCTACCCGTTCCAGATATTCTTTTAGAGACTCGATGTCGTCTTTCCAGTATTCGCCCACTGCATAGAAATTTTCTCCCCGGTCTGCTCTCACGGCTTCGAGGAATTTCTTTATAAACTGGTCGTCCATGTGTTTGATGGCGTCCAGGCGCATACCATCCAGGTTAAGTTCATGGGAAACCCATTTACCCCAGTTTTGCAGTTCTTGCACTACTTCGGGATGGTCCAAATCGATGTCGGAGAACATCAGGTAGTCATAGTTTCCGTTCTCGTCGTCCACTCCCTGACTCCATCCTTTTCCTTCTCCCACTATCTGGAACACGCCTTTCTTCTTTTGTGAGACATCATAATCGGTTCCGGAAAAATGATACCAATGCCATTTGAAAGTGGAATAAGTGTCGCCTCTACCGGGGAAACTGAAGCCTGTCCATGCCTCTATCTCATAAGGCTCGTTGAGAGGAATGTCTCTTGCTTGCGGGTCTACCTCGCGGGCAAGAAACTTCTCAGTATAATCAGCAGCAGCTTTGTGGTTCATTACGGCGTCAAGGTAAACATTGATTTTATGTTTATGGAGTTCTTCAATCATTTCTTTTAGTTCCTGTTTGGTTCCGTATTTGGTACGTATAGTCCCTTTCTGGTCAAATTCTCCGAGGTCGTACAAGTCGTAAGTTCCATATCCTTCATCTTTCTGCTTGGTAGCTTTGTAGGCAGGTGGAATCCACACAGCAGTTATCCCTAATTGTTGCAAGTGTGCGGCATCATCCTTCAATTTTTTCCATAGTTTCCCAGTATTCGGGAGGTTCCATTCAAAATATTGCATCATAACTCCGTTTTCCATAATTCTTGGTTTTATTAATTATTAGAAAACATATTATAGCACAAATCTGTTTGCAATTGTGGGGATTTTATGCCTTTTAGCAGATAAATCTCTCTTTTATTAGAAAAATATCGAGAAAAGTGATAGATTGAATGTTTTTATTATTACTTTTGCGACACTTATCAAAAACAATAGTAGAAACAAAGATTATGATGAAGTACTATCCACATACAGTCACATCGATGTGTACCATGACCCTTAGGGGTTAAGGGATAGTATTTGTGTATCTACGCGATTCACGCCTATGGAAGTAGGCAAAATTCAAAAAATCAACTTCATTTTGTAAACAACTCATTGTTCTGTAAGAAACTTATATGGGACAGTGTATTTAAATAAGTATCTGCATGAAAGTAATGAAATTCGGCGGAACGTCCGTAGGTTCCGTGAACAGCATTTTAAGCGTAAAGAGAATCGTAGAGTCGGCCAGCGAGCCGGTAATTGTTGTAGTTTCCGCTTTGGGAGGCATCACAGACAAATTAATAAATACATCGAAGATAGCAGCAACCGGAGATTCTGCTTATGAAGGAGAATTCCGCGAGATTGTCTATCGCCATGTGGAGATGATTAAAGAAGTGATTCCTGCCGGAGAGAAGCAAGTGGAGTTGCAGCGCCGCATAGGGGAACTGCTCAATGAACTGAAAGATATCTTTCAGGGTATCTATCTTATTAAAGACCTTTCACCGAAAACTTCCGATACCATTGTCAGCTATGGTGAACGGCTTTCGTCCCTGATTGCAGCCGAGTTGATTGAAGGAGCCCAATGGTTTGATTCACGTACTTTTATTAAAACCGAGAAGAAACATAATAAACATACACTGGATGCCGACCTCACAAATCAGTTAGTGAAAGAAGCCTTCCAAGTGGTTCCAAAAGTGGCGTTAGTGCCGGGATTTATTTCTTCGGATAAGATAACCGGAGATGTGACCAACTTGGGACGGGGCGGCTCGGACTACACGGCGGCTATCATCGCCGCTGCACTTGATGCTGACAGCCTCGAGATATGGACGGACGTGGACGGTTTTATGACAGCAGACCCACGGGTGATTTCTACTGCCTACACTATTACCGAGCTGACGTATGTGGAAGCGACCGAGCTTTGTAACTTCGGTGCCAAGGTGGTGTATCCGCCGACTATCTACCCCGTGTGCCACAAGAATATACCTATATTAATAAAGAACACTTTCAAACCCGAAGGAGTAGGTACCATCATCAAGCAGGAAGTCTCAAATCCGCAGAGCAAAGCTATCAAGGGTATTTCTTCCATCAACGACACCAGCCTGATTACTGTTCAGGGTCTGGGTATGGTAGGCGTGATTGGTGTAAACTACCGTATCTTCAAAGCCTTGGCAAAAAATGGAATCAGCGTGTTCCTCGTGTCTCAAGCATCTTCTGAGAACAGTACCTCCATCGGTGTACGTAATGCTGATGCCGACTTGGCATGCGAAGTGTTGAGCGAAGAGTTTGCCAAAGAGATTGAGATGGGTGAGATTTCACCTATCCAGGCAGAGAAGAACCTGGCTACGGTAGCTATTGTGGGAGAAAACATGAAGCATACACCGGGTATAGCCGGTAAGTTATTCGGCACGCTGGGGCGAAACGGTATCAATGTCATTGCCTGTGCCCAGGGAGCTTCAGAAACGAATATCTCTTTTGTGGTAGACTTCAAATCACTGCGTAAATCTCTCAACGTCATCCACGATTCCTTCTTCCTCTCCGAATATCAGGTGCTGAACCTCTTCATCTGCGGTGTAGGTACGGTAGGCGGCAGCCTCGTGGAGCAAATCCGCAGCCAGCAACAGAAACTGATGATGGAGAACGGACTGAAACTGCACGTCGTAGGTATCATCGACGCAGCAAAAGCGATATTCAGCCGCGAAGGTGTCGACCTTTCCAATTATCGCGAAGAATTGCAGGAGAAAGGCAAGAACAGCAGCCTGCAAACCATCCGCGACGAAATCATCGGCATGAATATCTTCAACTCCGTCTTTGTTGACTGTACGGCAAGTCCCGAAATAGCTTCGCTTTATAAAGATTTCCTTCAACATAACATTTCCGTGGTAGCAGCCAACAAGATTGCTGCCTCTTCCGCTTACGAGAACTATCGTGAACTGAAGACGATAGCCCGTCAGCGAGGAGTAAAATACTTATTTGAAACGAACGTAGGCGCTGGTCTCCCGATTATCAATACCATCAACGACCTCATCCATAGCGGTGACAAAATATTGAAAATCGAAGCTGTGCTCTCAGGAACATTGAATTACATCTTCAACAAAATCAGCGCCGACATTCCCTTTAGCCGCACCATCAAGATGGCACAGGAAGAACGCTACTCCGAACCGGACCCGCGTATCGACCTCAGCGGAAAAGACGTTATCCGCAAACTAGTCATTCTTGCCCGTGAAGCCGGTTACCGCATCGAACAGGAAGATGTAGAAAAGCATCTCTTCGTCCCCGACGACTTCTTTGAAGGCTCCCTCGATGACTTCTGGAAACGTGTTCCCAGCCTCGACGCCGACTTTGAAGCCCGTCGCCAGGTACTGGAAAAAGAGCATAAGCACTGGCGCTTCGTAGCCACACTGGAAAATGGAAAAGCCTCCGTAGGCTTGCAGGAAGTGGCTTCCAACCACCCATTCTACGGCTTGGAAGGCAGCAACAACATCATCCTGCTCACCACCGAGCGCTACAAAGAATACCCCATGATGATTCAAGGATACGGCGCTGGCGCCGGTGTAACCGCTGCCGGAGTGTTCGCGGATATTATGAGTATAGCAAACGTTTAAGAAGTGGAGAGTGGAGAGTTGAAAGTGGAGAGTGGGCTGCGCTGTGGTTTCTTTTTTTCTCTTTTTAACTCTCAACTCTCAACTTTCAACTCTCAACTTATTAAAGGTGAAACATATAATTATATTAGGAGACGGCATGGCCGATTGGGCTGTAAAGTCATTGGGTGGTAAGACGCTTTTGCAGTATGCGAACACGCCTTATATGGATAAATTGGCCCGGATGGGACGCAATGGACGGTTGATTACCGTGGCAGAAGGATTTCATCCGGGAAGTGAGGTTGCCAATATGTCGGTATTGGGATATGACCTTCCCAAGGTGTATGAGGGACGCGGACCGCTGGAAGCTGCCAGCATAGGTGTGGACTTGCGACCGGGGGAGATGGCGATGCGATGCAATTTGATTTGTGTGGAGGGAGAGATTTTGAAGAATCACTCTTCCGGGCATATATCTACCGAGGAGGCGGATGTCTTGATTAAGTTCTTGCAGGAAAAGCTGGGGAACGATCGGGTACGCTTTTGTACAGGAGTGCAGTATCGGCATTTGCTGGTTATCAAGGGAGGAAACAAGGCACTGGATTGTACGCCTCCGCATGATGTTCCTTTGAAGCCGTTTCGCCCGCTGATGGTGAAACCTTTGGCAACGGAGGCGGAAGAGACGGCGGAATTGATTAATGATTTGATTCTGAAATCACAGGAGTTGTTAAAGAATCATCCTCTGAACCTGAAACGGATGGCAGAGGGGAAGGACCCCGCAAATAGCATCTGGCCTTGGAGTCCGGGGTATCGTCCGCAAATGTCTACTTTCTCGGAGGCTTTTCCGCAGGTGAAGAAAGGAGCTGTGATTTCGGCAGTCGATTTGATAAACGGGATTGGGTATTATGCCGGCTTGCGCCGCATTCCTGTCGAAGGGGCGACAGGGCTTTATAATACCAATTATGAGAATAAAGTAGCGGCTGCGCTGGAGGCGCTGAAGACGGATGATTTTGTCTATCTTCACATCGAAGCCAGTGACGAAGCAGGACACGAGGGCGATGTCGATCTCAAGTTGCTGACTATCGAGAACCTGGATAAGCGTGCTGTGGGACCTATTTATGAAGCCGTAAAAGATTGGGAAGAACCGGTGGCGATTGCCGTATTGCCCGACCATCCCACTCCCTGCGAACTGCGTACTCATACTGCCGAGCCTGTTCCGTTCTTTATCTGGTATCCCGGTATCGAACCGGACGAGGTGCAGACTTTTGACGAAGTGGCGGCATGCAGCGGTAGCTACGGTTTGCTGAAAGAAGATGAGTTTATAAAAGAATTTATGAAGTAATTCACTCCACATTATGAAATATTACAGTACGAATAAACAAGCGCCGATGGCTTCGTTGCAAGAAGCTGTGGTGAAAGGGCTTGCTGCCGACAAGGGGCTGTTCATGCCGATGACTATCAAACCTCTTCCCCAAGAATTTTATGACACGATTGATACTCTCTCTTTCCAGGAGATTGCTTATCGGGTGGCTGATGCTTTTTTCGGGGAAGACGTGCCTGCGGAAATCTTGAAAGAGATTGTCTATGATACGTTGAGTTTCGATGTGCCTCTGGTAAAGGTGACGGAGGACATCTATTCTCTGGAACTCTTCCACGGTCCTACGTTAGCTTTTAAGGATGTAGGCGGTCGGTTCATGGCGCGTTTGCTGGGCTATTTCATCCGGAAAGAAGGACAAAAGAACGTGAATGTGCTGGTTGCTACTTCCGGCGATACGGGAAGTGCTGTTGCCAACGGCTTTCTGGGCGTGGAAGGTATCCATGTGTATGTGCTTTACCCAAAGGGAAAAGTCAGCGAAATCCAGGAAAAGCAGTTTACTACGCTGGGGCAGAATATCACTGCTCTTGAAGTAGACGGAACGTTCGATGATTGCCAGGCATTGGTAAAGTCCGCCTTCATGGATAAGGAACTGAACGAGCATTTGTCTCTTACTTCGGCGAATTCTATCAATGTAGCCCGTTTCCTGCCTCAGGCATTTTATTACTTCTATGCTTATGCGCAATTGAAACGTGCCGGAAAGGCAGATAATGCCGTAATTTGTGTACCCAGCGGCAACTTCGGAAACATCACTGCGGGACTGTTCGGTAAGAAGATGGGCCTGCCCGTGAAGCGTTTTATCGCTGCCAACAACCGCAACGATATTTTCTATCAATATTTGCAAACAGGCGAATACAATCCCCGTCCGTCCATTGCTACCATCGCCAATGCCATGGACGTGGGCGACCCGAGCAACTTTGTCCGTGTACTCGATTTATACGGAAACTCTCACGCGGACATTTCCGCAGAAATCTCCGGAGCCACTTACACCGATGAACAGATTCGCGAAACGGTGAAAGAAACCTGGAACAAGTATCATTATTTGCTCGATCCTCACGGCGCCTGCGGCTATCGTGCCTTGACGGAAGGACTGAAAGCGGGCGAAACAGGAGTATTCCTCGAAACTGCCCATCCAGCCAAATTCCTCGAGACTGTAGAAGGTATCATCAACGAAAAGGTAGAAATACCTGCCAAGTTGCAAGAATTTATGAAAGGCGAAAAGAAGAGTTTATCAATGACGAAAGAATTCGAAGACTTTAAGAAGTATCTGCTTTCGATTTGATTAGGTTATTGTTAGAAACATACTATAAATTAAGGGGTTTTGAATTTGTTCAAGACCCCTTAATTTATAAAGACATGGAAGATTCAATTTTTATCTGCATAATATTTTTATTTTATATTATTTCTTCTCATTATCTCTCTCTTATATATTCCGCTGAATAGAACAAAACCTTATATTTGCAATTACCTAACATCAACTCTGATACTTATGAAAATTTTGTCTATCCATGATTTGGCTACAATCAGGAAAAGAGCTGCACATAACCTTTCACTGCGTGAAGAAAGTAACGAAAAGGCGACAGGGCAATGTTGCGGGTTGGCTTCCGGATCTTCCCATCTTCAAATTCTTATTTGTGGAGGTACAGGCTGCAAGGCTTCTTCGAGTCAAGGCATTACGGCGAATTTCTGCAAAGCCATTGAGAAGAATGGAATCACTGAGAAAGTAGACGTCATTACCGTTGGCTGCTTCGGATTCTGCGAGAAAGGACCTATCGTTAAGATTATTCCTGATAACACCTTTTATACCCAAGTCACGCCCGAAGATGCCGACGAAATCATCACCGGGCATATCATCGGAGGACATCGGATAGAGCGGCTCCTCTATATAGACCCTAAGACGGAGCAGGCTGTGAGCGATTCCAAACATATAAATTTCTACCGGAAACAGCTTCGTATCGCTTTGCGCAATTGCGGATTTATCGATCCGGAGAATATAGAAGAATACATCGCCAGAGAAGGATATTTCGCTTTAGCCGACTGCCTTCTTCATAAGCAACCGGGAGACGTCATCGACCTTATCAAACGTTCCGGTTTGCGCGGACGCGGCGGTGGCGGTTTCCCCACAGGGTTGAAGTGGGAGTTTGCCGGTAAGCAAGAAGCAGATGTGAAATATGTGGTTTGCAATGCCGACGAAGGCGACCCGGGTGCATTTATGGACCGCTCCATTATGGAAGGCGATCCCCATTCCATTGTGGAGGCAATGTGTATCTGTGGCTACTCCATCGGTTCCTCCAAAGGACTGGTTTACATCCGTGCCGAATATCCGTTGGCTATCAGCCGTTTGAAGATAGCCATCCGGCAGGCGCGGGAGTATGGCTTGTTGGGAGAACATATATTAGGGACCGATTTCAGTTTCGATATAGAAATACGCTATGGGGCAGGTGCATTTGTTTGCGGCGAAGAAACCGCACTTATCCACTCCATGGAAGGCAAACGCGGGGAACCTACGTTGAAACCTCCTTTCCCCGCCGAGTCCGGGTATCTGGGGAAGCCTACCAATGTGAATAATGTGGAGACACTTGCCAATATCCCTATCATCCTGACGAAAGGAGCGGAATGGTTCGCCTCCATCGGGACCGAACGTTCCAAAGGAACGAAAGTGTTTGCCCTTGCCGGAAAGATTAATAATGTGGGATTGATAGAGGTTCCCATGGGAACTACTTTGCGTGAAGTAATTTATGAAATCGGAGGAGGCATCAAGGGAGGTAAGAAGTTCAAAGCCGTGCAAACAGGAGGACCTTCGGGCGGTTGCCTGACGGAGAAACATCTGGATACACCTATCGACTTCGACAACCTGCTCGCTGCCGGTTCCATGATGGGTTCGGGAGGTATGATTGTGATGGACGAAGACGATTGCATGGTATCCGTAGCCCGTTTCTACCTCGACTTTACTGTAGAAGAATCCTGCGGCAAGTGCACTCCCTGCCGCATCGGAAACAAACGTCTGCTCGAGCTGCTGAACAAGATAACGGAAGGGCGGGGCACAGAGAAAGACCTTGATACGCTTGCCACCTTGGGGCAGGTGATAAAAGATACCGCCCTCTGTGGCTTGGGACAAACTTCTCCCAATCCGGTTTTGTCTACCCTCGATAATTTCCGGGATGAATACCTGGAACATGTGTGCGATAAGACCTGCCGCGCGCGGCAATGTAAATCTTTGCTGACCTACACCATCAACCCCGAATTGTGTATCGGCTGCCATCTCTGTGCCAAGAACTGTCCGGCAGATGCCATTAGCGGCGTACCGCGCAAGCCTCATGTCATCCGTCCCGATAAATGTATCAAGTGCGGCATGTGCATGGCTCGCTGCAAATTCAAAGCTATTCTTGTCTGCTAAAATCCCTATACCATGGAAGAAAAACAAATTACACTCCAGATAGACGGTCACTTCATCACCGTGCCCGAAGGAACTACCATCCTCGAAGCTGCCCGTAAAATCGGTATCGATATACCCACGCTGTGCCACATCGACTTGAAAGGAACCTGCATTAAAAACAATCCTGCCTCCTGCCGCATCTGTGTGGTCGAGGTGGTGGGGCGACGCAATCTGGCTCCTGCCTGTGCCACCCGTTGCACCGAAGGAATGGTAGTCAAGACGAGTACGCTGCGTGTGATGAACGCCCAAAAGATAGTTGCCGAACTCATCCTGTCCGACCACCCTAACGATTGCCTCACTTGCCCCAAATGCGGCAATTGCGAACTTCAGACGCTTGCCTTGCGTTTCAACATCCGCGAAATGCCTTTCAATGGCGGCGAACTCTCTCCTCGCAAACGTGAAGTGACTTCTTCCATCGTGCGCAATATGGACAAGTGCATCTTTTGCCGACGTTGCGAAAGTGTATGCAACGATGTACAGACCGTGGGCGCCCTCGGTGCTATCCGTCGCGGCTTCAGCACGACCATCGCTCCCGCCTTCGACCGGATGATGAAAGACAGCGAATGTACCTACTGCGGGCAATGCGTAGCCGTCTGTCCGGTGGGCGCGCTCACCGAACGCGACTACACCAATCGCCTGCTGGACGACTTAGCCGACCCGGACAAAGTAGTCATCGTGCAAACAGCCCCCGCCGTGCGCGCTGCTCTGGGCGAAGAATTCGGGTTGCCTCCCGGCACTCTCGTCACCGGAAAAATGGTTTACGCCTTGCGTGAACTGGGCTTCGACTACGTGTTCGACACCGACTTTGCCGCCGACCTCACCATCATGGAAGAAGGCT
>JAUUNK010000357.1 GCA_030844565.1 Bacteroides ovatus | reverse complement strand
GTGGAAGAAGAAGTTGAACTATGCGTTGCAGCTGTCTTTGAACAAACTCGGAAAATTTGAAGAAGATTTCGCTATCGCACAAATGGAACGGGCTATTGAATCAAACTGGACGGGGGTTGTTTTTCCCGGTACAGAAGAAAAATATCAAGAATGGTTAAAACTAAAATATGGAAACAATCGGAACGCTGATAAATCAGCAAAAGCAAGAATGCTCCTTGACGAATATGCAGCCCTTGAGCAGGGACTCCCGCTTAATGCCGGTGAAACAGAAATACCCGACCTTTAAGGCTTTCTCGTTGGTTTACTCCACGTCCCTCCAGTCCCTTGTCCTTTCCGACTTGGATAAGGCGTATAGCGATAAATGCCCCATGATATCCGATATTGAACGGATGTACGGTGCCGGCTCTTCCGCCCTGTGGGTAAAGACTCAACTTCTGACATTGGATTTTGCCTCCTCTGTAAAGGAAGGCGCAGATATGGATGCTTTGCTTGAGTTTTCCCAACTGTTTGCCAGAATGTATCACTACATCAAACTTACTGAGTTTTTGTTGTTCGTGGCCCGTTTCAAGTTGGGGCGGTACGGTAAGTTCTATGGCTATTTTGATACGATAACCATCGGTGAGGCATTCCGTAAATATCTCCGTGACCGTGATTATGAAATGGATGCGGTGATTCGCAGAAGAAATAACCGGCGGTTGGAGGAACATCCGGCGGATGTCGAGAGAGACCATGTGCCGCCCCATGACATACAAGCGAAATTTAATCAGTATAAAAAGAAATGAAAAATATCAAGAATGCAATGAAGACTTTAAAAGAGATCCTCTCCTCCTTGGAAAACCTGTCTGATATTGAATTATTCGTGATAGACCTTTTTTGTGGTGCAGGCGGATTGTCGGAAGGTGTTGAAGAAGCCCGTATAAAGGGTAAGAAGTGTGCAAAGGTCGTATGTTGTGTGAACCACGATAAGAATGCCATCCTTTCCCACAATGCGAATATTCGCAATGATTATCTGACAAGGAATAAACGTTCTGTTTGGACTGTGGCTACTCAGCCATTTCGGGAAGCGCATTTCGCAACCTATCCTGAGAAACTGATAGTTGATTGCATCAAAGCCGGATGCCCGGAAGATGGGGTAGTACTTGACCCTTTCATGGGTTCTGGCACTACTGCCCTCGTCGCGAGGAAACTCAATCGAAATTTTATTGGATTTGAATTGAATCCCGATTATGCAGGCATTGCCGAGAAGAGAATGGAAAGAGAATTAGGAATATTTAGATAGATTAGAATGAACCAGAAAGCAAAAAATTATATCAAGTCTAACACATTGGACTTGGAAGCTGATAGCAGGATGGACTCTACTGGGTATGTAAAATATGCCGTGTCAGCCTCAAAAGCCTATGCCGCAATAGAAATTGCCGAGCAGGATATGAGAAAGTGGACATCTATAGAAGAGAGGTTACCGGATATAAATAACTGGCATAGTGAGAATGTTCTTTTAAAAGTAATAGTTAATAACAAAAAAGGTAATCCTTATGAATGTTCCATAGAAGCTTATTATGATAGTTATATTGGTGGTTGGCATCCTATGTTGCCTATAGATTTCAAAGAATTAGGAATAACCCCTATAGCATGGCGCCCATTATGAGATTACGATTAGCAAAGAAAATAGATGAAAGTAAGTTCCGATGTGGAATCGGAGACAAAGTAATGTATGATGGTAGAGAATATATCTAATGTATAACAAAATAGTTATGAAACAGCGTATCTCACGTAAAGAAAAGAAATTCCGGAAAAGATTAGAGCCTAAGATACTTGCTCTTCTTGAAAAGAAATTAAAACCTTATGATACCCGATTTTGGGGTGAAGATTTCCATGTATCTCCTGCATTTATTCAAGACAGTAGCGGAGATGGTTTACAACTTATTTGGTTGTCCTCTATAGATAGCCGCCCACAGTTTTATGTACTTCGCATTGGTAGTCGTTGGGACGTGGATAGCGATGATTTCGACTTAGAGTATATGCTTACTCTGATTTCCGATGAATACGGAGATGCCGATAGTTACGTTTGTATTGACTATGAAAATGACATATACGTAATGGATGGAGAAGAAGGCAATCCTAATGCAGATAGATATACATGGGAAGACTTAGAATTTCCTATGCTTAGATGGGGAGGAGGTTCTTGGGGATTGATAAAGAATTTCCGAACTGGTAAAGTAGGTAAGAATTAACTAATAATGAATCAAATATGAGTGAAATCGAATTTAGGATAGCAGAAATATTGGGACGGTCTGCGATTGAAAATAACATGGAAATCCCTAAAGATGTTCAACAGTTAGCACAAGCTACAAGATATTTAGCAACGCAACTTAGAATAATTTGTAAAACAGAAATTGGTGATGAAAAAAGGGCTGACGTCATATTGAAGCAAGCTATTGATATTTTAAAGTAAAACTGAAAAAAGGAGTAAATATGGCTTTTCATGCAAAAAGACAAAGTGAAGATGCTTTCTCAAAGAAAGTAACTCGAAAAGATACAAAGTGTTTTATATGCAACGAACTGATACCGAAAGGGAGCGAACGTTATGTTTCGGTATACGGCAACTCATTATGTGATGAATGCTATAAAACATGGATGAAAGAAAGTGGAAAACTGGGGAAAATTTCCCGTGCAAAAATAAACGTATAACAAATTGATATGAAAACGATAAAAGATATGTCTATCAAGATGACTTATAGAATTGGTCTTGGTAACGTAGAGGTTCCCGATAAGGTTTTTGATGCGCTATCTAAGTGCTACTATAGAGGCGGAGATGTGCTAATGCCTGATATGTGTAACATAATAGGTCGCCCTGAACTAGCGGAAGCATATAAATGGATATCCGATAATATTCATGAGAATGATGCTATGGATTGGAAATATGAGATAGAGATTTTTGAAGAAAAATGAACCTTAAAGAGTATTATTGTGGAACTTGTGGAGCTAAAGACGGTGCAGAGCATCCTAAAACCGGATATTGCTTTTATTGTGATACTGATAATTGGATTTCAAAGAATTACTAATAATAAAGCTATGAAACAAAAGAAATTGCATATATCCTTTGACCTTGACATAGGTATGATGGATGATGATAAAATACGGAAACCAACTTTGAAAGCTGAAATAAAAGACTGTATAAGAGGGAGACTATGGCAGTTCTATGGATGGGTAAAAATTACCAATTTGAAAATTAACGAATAACAATATAGTAATGAAAGCTATAACAATCAAACAACCGTGGGCGTCTCTCATCGTCCACGGTATCAAAGACATCGAGAATCGAACTTGGCGAACCCACTTCCGTGGAAGAGTTTTGATTCATGCGAGTGCTGACAACCGATTGATGAACATTCCGCCAAGTGAGTTTCTGACAGGCGACCAATGCGTGGCAATCGACAAAGTACGTTTTCCAAGCAGGGATTGGCATTTGTATTCCGTTATTATCGGCAGCGTTGAGATAGTAGACTGTGTACAAAACCATCCTTCTATCTGGGCTGAGAAAGGAGTGTATAACTGGGTACTGGCTAATCCTATTCTCTATACTAAACCTATCGAGAACGTGAAAGGAAAGCTTTCTTTCTGGGACTATCCCGGAATCAATGAAGTAAAGATTGAGTGCCCGGAATGTGGCAGCATTGAGATAGCGGTTGAAGATTATACGACAGCTCCATTCCCTACTTATCTGCATAGATGTAATAAGTGTGAGCATGTGATTATGGAAAGCGAGTGGAATACGATTGACCCCGGTAGTTTCTAAATTAATCAATAATGATATGAATAATAATATAGACCAGGACCTGTATGCTGAATCAATGAAGGCAGCATTACGTGTTGATTTCATTGTAAATGGTGAAGAACTTAGATTGTACGCCGCTTCTCTCTATAACGCTTCTGTATGGGGTATGAAAG
>JAUUNK010000356.1 GCA_030844565.1 Bacteroides ovatus | reverse complement strand
TGGAGTACTAAATATATACCAAATGCCAAGATAATAAAGAATTATCCTTTATTGAACTGAATAAGATTTCGAGGATGTTTTTTATACAGAATATCTTTCTGTTTAACATTCGATACATGAGTATATATTTCAGTTGTACTTATGGAGCTATGACCAAGAATTTGTTGAATATAACGAATATCAACATCTTGTTCCAGGAGAAGGGTAGCAAAGGAGTGACGAAACATATGCGGGGTAATATGCTGTTCTATTCCTGCAAGTTTCGCATACTTATTAATCATAAAACGTACAGACTGATCTGATAATTTATGACACAATTTGTTGACGAAGAAAAAACCACATTTTTTAATTTCTTCTTCATAAGTTTTTTTATATAAGCATAATGCATCCAAAACCTCCTGATTACCGATTTGTAGTATTCTTTCTTTTCTACCTTTACCATAAATCAGGACACTATTATTCTGTAAATCAATGTTTTCGGGTTTTATTGAACATAATTCGGAAATACGCATTCCGGTTGCAAAGAGCAATTCCATTACAGCAATATCACGGACACAACAGTGTTGTTGGTATTCTGTTGTTGTGTATTGTTTTTGTTCATAAAGTGTAGAGAGAAATATCTGGATAGAATGGAATGGTATTATTTTTGGGAGTAATTTTTCTTCCCTAAAATGTGTATCTAATTTGCTGAAGGGATTTTCATCGATATAATCCAAGTACTCTAAATAATGAAAATAGGCTTTTATACTGGCAATTTTCCTTTTTACAGTTTTGGGTTTATATTTTTTATGAAGAGTTGTAATAAATTTATCAATAACATTTTTTATAGTGATATCACAATAATCTGAGGCAAAATTTTTAAATTGCTTTAGGTCAATCTTATAGGCTTTTAATGTCTTGCTATCTAAACGTTTCCGGTATTCACAATATTCGATGTATTCATTAATGCAATCACAAAAAGTATTCATATGTAGGCACTCTCCTTAGTTTTTTAACTATTATGAGTGCCTATATCAACCTTGTCTATTCTTCATTTTCAGGGAAAAATTTATCAAGTATTTTTAAATGTTCTTTAGAGGTATATCCCCATAAAATTGCACTCAAAGCCTGGATTGCCTCAGGACGTTTACGATAATAGGTTCGGTGGGAGATATTTGCAATATGAGGACGCAGCTTTTCAATAATTTCATCTGTATTTTGCAGCTGCTGTGGGGAGAGATAGCTGTAATAAAGAAGCCAGTAATATTGTTCGCCGTGTTTGTGTTTACTTCGCAGAATTTCTACAGCAGAAGCCAAAAGTGTCAGCATTTTGTTACTTCTTTCTATGCTCTTTGCATAGCTTTCCAATTTGGTACCTCCGACATCTGCGCCAGCCAGATATATCGAATCAAGGAATTCTTCAATAGTGCTGCCATATTCAATCTGGAAGGTGGTCCGTACCTGTTGAACGGCCAACTCCAGGTTCCACACAGCGTCCCGATAATTTTTCAGCAGACGCCAGGTATCATGGAATAATGGGTCATCCTGCTCGGTTGTAATATTTTTATTTACTTTATTTTCACTCATAATTTTAACCTCTTTCTTTGTTTTCTGTAGTTTTCTTAGTTTGTATCAAGTACCCATCAGGAGTGGGCTCAGGCGATAAAGTTAGTTCAAACCGATATATCGTCTGCATATCAGGACATCCCAGCCTTAAAGAGTATCTAATAATACCTTCCCTGCAGTCGGATAAAGGAGATAACTTATATTGTGTTAGTGGACATTCACAACATGAAACCCCTTGCGTAGCAAGGATTTGCGCTACTTTTCTTACAAGATAGAGAATGTGTATTTTTGAAACGCTGGAGGAATCGTTTGAAACGGAAGAACATTCGGGTATAGTGGATAAATCAATTTGATTTCCATTTATTATGTGTGTATCTGGATCATTTTCAGCTGTTATGTTCACTGGGATTTTAAAAGTCATGGAAACCTCCTCTTTGTCAATCATGATATCGCTGATATTAAACATAGTAGAAAGATAACTGCAAAGATAAATAATACTGCCGTTTTTACCTGTAAAGTTTATTATGGAGAGATATCCTTTTTCCTGAAATTTATTAAGGTATCTGCTGACAGTTGACTTAGAGATGCCCCATCGCAGGGACAGGGTGCTATAGCTGATTAAAGGATTTCCCGTGTAATTACGAAAATAAACGACCGGCCCAATATCGGAACCTTGTACCTGTTCATCGTTGTAAATTGCGTGAATCCACAAATCTAAAATGACATCAATTTCTGAACACCGTCCAACACTTATCAGTTCATGAACAGCAGATACCGGGAAAAAGAAGAACCCGTCATCCTTGAGACAGGGGTAGTTATAGTCAAGAGCTGTATTATACTTTTTCCAATCCATTATTTTGAATTTGATAAGATTACCATGTCCTAATTTCGTGTAGGAGATATAATTTTGCTTTTGTAGGTGCTCCAGTATTGAAATGGCCTGATGCTGGAAACGTGTACGAAACCATTTTGATAGCTCTGAGGCTTTACATATCCATTCTCCAGGACAAACCAGATAGGAAACACCGTCCATTCTTTGATAGGAGGAGCGGAAATTTGCATAAGAGCAGAGTATGATGTAATAAAAAAGATAAGAGCTTCCATTTATATGGAGGTCCTTATCTGCCATTAGAGAACGTATAAATTCACGATAGATGCGGCATCGTGGATAATCTACAATTTGTTTAATTTCCAATTGATATTCCATTGTTATCCCCCAAGTTAATTTATTGATTGGAATCATTAATATAGGGGAACGACGTTGTTGCCCTTCCCCTGTGATTGTGCTGTCTGTTTCAGCCACTTTTTTGTTTATGCAGAATGGATGTTAAATTAAATTATTTAGCGGGTTTAGTAGTATGTATCCCTCATGCATCCCTCTAAAGTACTTTTGTTTACGTTTTTACGGAACCTATGATTTTTAGAGGGATTTTTGCATTTTATCCTCAAAAGTGCTCAGTTTATGCGGGATTGCGGGTTCTGCATACTTCTCTTACAGGTATTAAAAGTCCAATAGCTTACTTACGAATTTAAGGACTTAAAATCCCTCGGTAGCGATACCGTGCCGGTTCAAGTCCGGCTACCCGCACTATTTTTATTCCCGCGAGCAACGAGCCAAGTATCCATGCTTGTATGGATATTTGGCGACTGCCGCGAGGGTCAAAGCCCCCGTTGCTTGCAGCGGGGGCTTTGATTGACAGGGACTCTTTCCCAGCCTGCGGCTGGATGGAGTTCCTTTTTATTTTCTCCAGGAGGAATTCCTGTAATTGCATTTGCGCTGGATACCTTACTCCTATAGTCCAGATAATCCATACAGCAGGAACTGCCGCATATCCCACTAAGTTACAAGACTTATGAAAATATGTGACAGAACCAAAGAAAGGCAATCTAAAACCCGGTAAAATCAAGAGTTCTGTGAGTGTGTTTATTTATTCCTGCTACTGTCGTTACCGTTTATATAGAAATACATACTTTCGTCTACAGTCTTACAACCTCCCGTCACGATATCCCTTCGGTGTTACGCCAAAGTATTTCTTAAAAGCATTATGAAAATGGCTCTGGCTGGAAAAGCAGAGATAGCTGCTGATTTCCCCGATGGATTTCCCGGAATAACGGAGCAGGATTTTGGCCTCCTCCAGCTTGGAACGGATGATGAAGGAGCTGAGATTGAAGCCCAGCTGCGTTTTGAATTTATGAGACAGGTAGGCCCGGCTGAAGCCGGTATGTTCCGCCACGGATTCTACGGTCAGATGCATATTGGTATGCTGCCTGACATATTGAATGACCTTTTGCAGATCGTGATTTTCGGTTATGGAAAGCCGGGCGCCGGCCACCTGGGAGGCGACATTCCATTGTGCTTCGGTCAACCGGGGGTTTTCGGCATCCGGACTGGAGTGCGTTTCCATCTGCTGTAGGGATACAGCGGGTAACTGGTATGCGGCT
>JAUUNK010000040.1 GCA_030844565.1 Bacteroides ovatus | reverse complement strand
ATATAGCTAAAATATTTTCAATTAAATATTCAGGAAAACTTCACTTTCTACAAATATATTATGTATTGGCCCTCACATCTGCTCCTAGGTGGTTTGCTTATTCCCCTTTAACGTTATTTAAAATGGCTCTTCTCGGCTCAATATTAATATGGGCCATTATAGCTTTGGTTAAAAAGAGGAAAAAGTTTCATTATGTAACTAATTAGTTTTATATCTTTTTGCTAGCATAATAGCTATTATCGATAAACTTATATATACAGATTTAATTGCTCTAAAATAGGAGATAAATAACATACACTGATAGAATATAATTGGGACAAGTAGGTATAATATTCTTATTAGTAAAGACTATTAGAATAGTGCTCACACCTACCTACTCCATTGTTAATTTGAGAAGAATAACGATAATAAATCTACTCTTGTAATTTATTTAAGGATTTTAAAATGATTATATTATGCGCATCTTATGGTTTACTAATACTCCTTCATGCTATTCTTCATCAAAGCAAGGATATAATGGCGGAGGGTGGATATCGTCGTTAGAACAAGAAATAAGGAAACAAACCGATATAAAATTAGGAATTTGTTTCCATATGAATAAAGAACCAACCAAGTTACAAATAGATGAGGTAACATATTATCCAGTTGCTACATCTAGAAATAATATATTTAGTAAGGTTAAGAATCAAGTATGTGAATGTTCTACCATATTATCAAAAAGAATAGAAAAAAAGTATTTGACTCATTATTTGAGTGTTATTAAAGACTTTGAACCTGATATTATACACATATTTGGATCAGAGAAATATTATGGATTAATTTCTTTGTATGAGACTAAAATTCCCATTGTACTACATATACAAGGTATACTTAATCCGTGTTATAATGCGTTATTCCCACCTAATTATAGTATAATAGATTTTATTTTTAGTGATATAAATCCTTTTAATATATTTCGTCGCTGGTTAGAACTTAAATTATGGAACGTGAGAATAGAACGTGAAAGGCGTATTTTGCCTAAAATCCCTTATTTTCTAGGACGTACGGAATGGGATAAAAGATTGGTTAGTTTAATGGCGCCTCAAGCTACCTATTTTTATTGTAGTGAAATCCTTCGTTCTATATTCTATGAAAAACACAAAAGAGGTACACAATCAACACAGGCAGTTATTGTATCTACAATTTCTCCACCTCTCTATAAAGGAATAGATGTAATCCTTAAGACCGCCTATTTGTTATCTAGCCAAATAGGCTTAGACTTTGAGTGGAGAGTTTTTGGAATCGCTAAAATAAAATTAGCAGAAAGAAAAACAGGTATAAATCATAAAGATGTAAAGATAAAACTGATGGGGATCACCTCGGCAGAAAAATTATGTGAACAATTATTGAATTCTGCTCTCTATATACATCCTTCTTATATTGACAATAGTCCTAATAGTATTTGTGAAGCTCAAATATTAGGATGTCCTGTTATAGCTGCCAATGTAGGTGGAATATCTTCACTAATAAATGATGGGGTAGATGGTTATCTCGTTCCGGCAAATGACCCTTATCAAATAGCTTATTTAATTAAATATATTGTTGATAATCCACATATTGCCAATTATTTAGGAGAAAATGCTAGGAAAACAGCAATGGAACGACATAATAAAACAGTAATAATAGATACATTGCTTAATGTATATGGGAAGATTCTATTATAATCTATGTAGGTATAAACTCTTATAGAGATGATTGCACACATATTTAATTTTAATTTGAGATATGAAATAAATGAATACTGTTAAACTATCAACATTTTCTTCTAAAGGATTTGATAAAGGTGCAGGTCCTATAAAAATAAGTCTTTGGTATTTGGTTAATTCTCTCTTGATTCGTCCCTCTTTTATTCCTTTTATGTCCTTTAAAATATGTCTTCTAAGATTATTTGGTGCAAAAATTGGAAAATTTCTTTATTTAAAGCCTTCTGTTTTGATAAAATCCCCATGGAATCTTACCATTGGGGATGATTGTTGGATTGGTGAAAATGTTTGGATCGATAATCTAGACAAAGTAATTATTGGCAATAATGTGTGTGTGTCGCAAGGGGCAATGCTTTTAACAGGCAATCATGATTATAAAGATTGTTCTATGCCCTATAAGAATAACCCGATAATATTAGAAGATGGAGTTTGGATTGGAGCAAAGTCGGTTGTTTGTCCAGGCGTAAAAGCTTATTCTCATTCTATTTTAACTGTTGGTTCTATTGCTACAAAAGATATGCTTGCTTATCATATATATCAGGGAAATCCAGCAATCGCTATTCGCAAAAGAATCATAACTCAATAGATTTAACCTATATATTGATGAAAGTTTCTATTATTACTTCCTGCTTTAACAGGGAAGCAACCATTCGTAAGTGCATAGAAAGTGTACTATCGCAGGACTATTCCAATATTGAATATATTATAGTGGATGGTGCGTCTAAAGATCGTTCTTTGAGCATTATTAGCGAATATAAACACCAAATAGCACACATCATTACCGAACCTGATAATGGTATGTACGAAGCCATAAATAAAGGAATCCGTATGGCAACAGGAGATATTATCGGACTAATGCACTCCGATGACTTCTTTTACTCTACGGATAGTGTTAGCCGGATTGTCGCAAAAATAGAAGAAGAGCAGGCGGATATGGTATATGGCAACGGCGTCTTTGTAGACTTCGCTGATACCGATAAGATTATCCGCAACTGGGTCAGTGGAACATATAATAAGAAAAAAATGCGGCGGGGATGGCTACCCTTGCATCCTACTGTCTACATAAGAAGAGAATGTTTCTATCAATTAGGTTTATATGACGAAAGCTATCGCATTGCCGCAGACTCCGATTTTTTGGTTCGTTATCTTTATGAAGGGGATTTGAAAGTAGCATATTTGAATGAATATATAGTGAAAATGCGAATGGGAGGACTTTCTACCGACCGAAAGAAGATGAAGCAGAAGTGGGCGGAAGACCTGCGTCTCTATCGTGACCATGGATTCCATCCTTACTGGACCTTATGCTGCAAAATTCTCTCTAAGATACCTCAGTTCATATCAGCTAGGTTCATGTAATGATGTAGTTTTATTTCTTTCGGATGCCTATTACCCAATAAAAGAGGACGGCAAGGCATGAAAGAAAAGAAAGAAATATATTCTCACATTTAAAGTTGTTTTTGCTATTGTTCCCTGGCATTTTGTCTTCTGTTTAAACGTTGCAAAAGTAATCATTTGATTTGTATCCGAAAGAAATGAAAAAGATATTATTGCTATGTATTTTAATGAACTGGGGTGTGGGGCTGGGTGCTCAAACTATTTACGGGACTACGGGACTGTTGCACATGCCCACAGCCGATATGCAACGTGACAAGACGTTTATGGCAGGAGCTAATTTCTTACACAACCAGGCAACCCCCAAGCATTGGTGGTATAATACGGGTAACTATTATGTGAATATAACCTTCTTGCCTTTTATGGAAGTGGCTTATTGCTGCACTTTAAATAAGGCGGTGGACCGGGATTATTATGGAAATAAAATAAGCTATTGGGTCCCTTCTACTTATGGAAAGTTTGTCAATCAGGACCGCATGTTTTCTCTTCGCCTTCGTTTAATAGAAGAAGCACAATGGTGGAAGTATATGCCTGCTCTTGTGATAGGTTCGAATGATGTGTTGACAAAATCATGGGAAGGTGGTAGTTTGTCAATAGATGAGAGCCATTATGAAGATAATGGCTATTGGAATCGTTACTATCTTGCAATGACCAAGCATATTTCTTTCCCGGGAATAGCTACGGTGGGGTTGCATGGTGCTTACATTTATAATCGCCGGGAAGATTTCCGATACAAGGGGATTGGAGTGGGAGGAAATATACAACTGGCTTTGTCTCCCGCTACCTTTATAAACAAGATATTAAATGGATTGAACCTTATGGTAGAGTATGATTCGCGTACACTAAATATGGGGTTTAATTATTCTATTTGGAGAGAGCATATTAATTTGTTTGGTGAATTATATAAAGGCAGATATCCTTCCGGCGGTATTTACTTTAAAGTATATTTGAAATAGGATTAGAGATAAGCACCCTGTTTAAGTGCCTATAAAAAAAGGAAAGGATGCATTCTTGTCATGATACTCCCTGACAAGAATGCATTTTTTATATCTTTGCCGATAGTTTCTAACAACGGACATTACAAATCCCGGTAAAGCATATAAGCCATGAACTATTTGGATACCGATAATCAAACTTATGCAGACCTTAGCATCACTGATGGTTTGTATGACGAACAAACTCTCTTCTCTTTATTTGCAAAAACTGCTACTAAAAAAGGAAAACAATCCATGATGACATGGTTGCTTTATCCGTTAAACGATGCTGAGATTATTCGTAAAAGACAAGAAGCGATAAGCTGGGATGCACTCCCCGAACTTCCTTTGAACGAAGAAGAGTTGGATTTCCTTGAGTATTATCTGGATTATCGGGACCAGATAAGGGTAGCTCATCCTCTTTTATCTTTGGCTACCAAGATTGATAGGCTGGTAAGGTATGATTCTTATCGTTATATCATTTGCCGGGGAGTAGAGCTGACTATTCGGCTGTTGCACCAATTGGAAAAAATGGGAAAGGAATTGCCTCAAAACGCCCCTGCTCTGTTGAAAGACTTTTTCCGGACCGTTCAGCAGGCTATCGGCGGAACAGAATTGGGAGAGGTTATTCAACATGTTCCGGACAAAGAGCATCGTTTGTCTTTTTATAAAGTGGATAAATATGACTATCTGTTTCGTTGCACACGGCTTCTGACATTAAAGGAAGTGTTGGAAGGAGTGTATCAACTGGATATTTATCGCACTGCCCATAAGGTGGCACGAAGCAAGGGCTTTTGCTGCCAACCGCATGTAGGGCAGAACGTGGTTTTTTCTATGGAGGGTTTTGTCCATCCTTTTGTGAAAGATGCCCAGAAGAACGATTGGGAAATGGCTCGAGGTAACATTTGCATCTTTACCGGCTCTAATATGGCGGGTAAGTCCACTACGCTAAAATCTATTGCTTTGGCGGTATGGCTGGCGCATTGCGGGCTTCCCGTCCCTGTCTCTTCGATGATGTGCCCTGTTTATGATGGCATTTATACTTCCATCAACTTACCCGATTCCCTGCGTGACGGCCGTAGCCATTTCAAGGCGGAAGTGTTGCGAATCAAAGAAGTATTGAAACAGGCAACCGGTGGAAAACGTTGCCTGATTATCCTCGACGAGATGTTTCGCGGGACCAATGCGCAGGATGCTTACGAAGCTTCCGTAGCTGTAAACGAGTTGCTGAAAGAATATCCGGGTTGCCATTTTCTTATCTCCACCCATATCCTTGAATATGCCAAACACTTTGAGCATGACCCTTTCTGCTGCTTTTACTATATGGAGTCTGAGATTAAAGACGACGAGTTCCTCTGTTCCTATCGCCTGGCAAAAGGAATTTCCGAAGCGCGGGTGGGATATTGGATGGTGCGGAAGGAATTGCTGGAATAATCTGCGGTTTGTTGGGCATATATATCCAGCATGCAGGGCATATATGTCCAGCGTGCAGAGTATATATGTCCAACACGCAGAGTATATATGCCCAGCACGCGGAGTATATATGTCCTGCAAAGGGGGGATATATATGCAAAAGAGCGGTTCTTCTTATTGAATAAATAAAAGCCCGGGAAATCGAAACTTCCCGGGCTTTATCTATATTTGTTCTACTATTTACTAGTTCTTATTGGCACGTTTGCGTTCAATTTCGTCCAGGATGACCTTACGCATACGCATAGCTTTCGGAGTTACTTCCACATATTCGTCCTCCTTGATATATTCCAGAGCCTCTTCGAGAGAGAACTGAACGGGAGGAATCAGGCGTGCCTTTTCGTCGGAACCGGAAGCACGCATGTTGGTCAGCTTCTTCGATTTGGTTACGTTGACTACAAGGTCGTTGTCATGTGAATGTTCTCCCACTACTTGTCCGGCATATACCTCTTCTTGGGGGAAAACAAAGAACTTTCCGCGGTCCTGCAATTTGTCGATGGCGTATGCGAAAGCCGTTCCGCTTTCCATAGCAATCATCGAACCGTTGGTGCGGCGTTCGATTTCGCCTTTGTAAGGTTGGTATTCTTTGAAGCGGTGTGCCATGATGGCTTCACCGGCAGAAGCGGTCAACACGTTGGTACGCAAACCGATGATACCGCGCGAAGGCATGTCGAATTCGAGGTTCACGCGGTCGCCCGTGTTTTCCATCTTCACCATTTCTCCCTTGCGGCGTGTCACCATATCAATGATTTTGCTGGCGAACTCTTCCGGTACGTTGACGGTCAGTTCTTCGATAGGTTCACATTTCACGCCGTCTATTTCTTTATAGATAACCTGCGGCTGTCCTACCTGTAATTCATATCCTTCGCGACGCATCGTTTCTATCAATACGGAAAGATGCAGCACGCCGCGGCCGGAAACAATCCATTTGCCGTCTTCTTCGCTCTTCTTCACGCGGAGGGCGAGGTTCTTATCGAGCTCTTTCATCAAGCGGTCGTGGATGTGGCGGGAAGTCACAAACTTACCGTCTTTTCCAAAGAAAGGAGAGTCGTTGATGGTGAACAACATGCTCATCGTAGGTTCGTCGATAGCGATAGGCGGCAATGCCTCCGGGTTCTCGGAGTCACAAACGGTATCTCCGATTTCAAAGTTATCAATACCCACAAGGGCGCAGATGTCTCCCGAAGAAACCTCCGACGTCTTGACGCGGCCAAGCCCTTCGAATACATGAAGTTCTTTTATCTTAGTTTTGACAATATCGCCGTTGCGTTTGATAAGCGATACGTTCATTCCTTCTTTCAGGGTTCCGCGGTGTACACGTCCCACGGCGATACGGCCTGTGTAGGAAGAATAGTCGAGAGAGGTAATCAGCATCTGCGGAGTACCTTCCAACTGCGTGGGGGCGGGGATGTTTTCGATGATACAATCCAGCAACGGGGTTATGGTATCGGTAGGTTTCTGCCAGTCGGTGCTCATCCAGCCGTTCTTTGCCGAACCGTAGATAACGGGGAAGTCGAGCTGGTCTTCCGAAGCGTTAAGGCTGAACATGAGGTCGAACACCATTTCGTATACCTCTTCGGGGCGGCAGTTGGGTTTATCTACCTTATTAACAACAACGATAGGCTTCAAACCTATTTCCAAAGCTTTCTGCAGCACGAAGCGCGTTTGGGGCATCGGTCCTTCAAAAGCATCCACAAGCAGGATACACCCGTCTGCCATGTTGAGCACACGTTCCACTTCGCCTCCGAAGTCGCTGTGTCCCGGAGTATCGATGATATTTATTTTAGTACCATTGTAATTGATGGAAACATTTTTAGAAAGAATCGTTATACCACGTTCACGTTCCAGGTCGTTGTTATCCAGAATCAGTTCACCACTATTTTGATTATTGCGGAACAGATTTCCCGCTAATAGCATTTTGTCGACCAGTGTCGTTTTCCCATGGTCTACATGGGCAATGATTGCAATGTTTCGAATATTTTGCATATAATACCTATTATTTGGCGGCAAAGGTACGAAAATTGGATTAGATATGGAGTGTACAAGAGTATTTTTTTCCTCTAAATGATTGTGAGATATAAAGATAATGGCTATCTTTGCACGCTCAAAAGAAATATTTATTTATAAAAAATCTAAGAATTATGTATTTAGATGCAGCTAAAAAGCAAGAAATCTTCGGTAAATACGGAAAGTCTAACTCTGATACTGGATCAGCTGAGTCGCAGATAGCTTTGTTTTCCTACCGTATTGCCCACCTGACTGAGCACATGAAGCTCAACAGAAAAGATTATAGCACAGAGAGAGCTTTGACTATGTTGGTTGGTAAGCGTCGTCGTTTACTTGACTATCTGAAGGACAGAGATATCGCCAGATATCGTGCCATCGTCAAAGAACTCGGATTGCGTAAGTAATTCACATTAGTTTTATTGTTACTAACATGGAAAAGAGGGTATCCTGTCAAAGGGGTATCCTTTTTTTTGTTTTAGCTTTCCGCCACATTTTCAGGCTTATAATTGTGATGGTATAAAGATTTTCTTATTTTTGCAATTCATAGTGTGTTATTAATGACCTTTGATAACTTAAAATTTTCAATATGGATGCAAACAAAATCGTGGGAGAAAAGATAAAGTCTCTCCGTGAAAGCAAATCGATCACAATAGAAGAATTGGCACAGCGTTCGGGCCTTGCCGTAGAACAAATCGAACGTATCGAGAACAACATCGACATTCCTTCTCTCGCACCGCTTATTAAGATTGCCCGCGTACTGGGTGTGCGATTGGGAACATTCCTCGACGATCAGGACGAAACGGGTCCGGTGGTGTGTCGCAAGAAAGAAGCCAAAGACTCCATCAGTTTCTCCAATAATGCCATTCATTCGCGAAAACACATGGAATACCATTCTCTCTCCAAATCGAAAGCCGACCGACACATGGAGCCTTTCATCATTGACGTGATGCCGACACAGGACAGCGACTTTATTCTGTCTTCGCACGAAGGGGAGGAGTTCATCATGGTGATGGAAGGAGTGATGGAAATCAGTTATGGCAAGAACACTTATTTGCTCGAGGAAGGGGACAGCATCTATTACGATTCCATCGTCCCCCATCATGTCCATGCTTATGAAGGCACTGCTGCCAAGATATTGGCGGTGATATATACGCCTATTTAATAAACCGTTGCAACGACACGAAAAACACCAACAAGAACAACATGCAATTATTTGAACGTACTTTAGGGCAGTGGCTCGAGCATTGGGCGGAGGAGACGCCCGATAAAGAATACATCGTATATTCCGACCGTAACCTGCGTTTCACATGGAGCCAGTTGAACCGTCGTGTGGATGATATGGCAAAAGGACTTATCGCCATCGGCGTGGAAAGAGGAACGCATGTAGGCATCTGGGCGGCAAATGTGCCCGACTGGCTTACCTTATTATATGCGTGCGCCAAAATAGGTGCGGTCTACGTCACCGTGAACACCAACTACAAACAAGCGGAACTGGAATATCTTTGCGAGAACTCGGATATGCACACCCTTTGTATCGTGAATGGCGAGCGCGACAGCGACTTTGTACAGATGACCTATGCCATGCTGCCCGAGCTAAAGACCTGCGAACGGGGACACTTGAAGAGTGAACGTTTCCCTTATATGAAGAATGTGATTTATGTGGGTCAGGAAAAACATCGCGGCATGTACAATACGGCAGAGATTCTACTGCTCGGCAATAATGTGGAAGAGAGTCGTCTGGATGAACTGAAAAGTAAAGTGGATTGCCACGATG
The DNA here is from genome assembly GCA_030844565.1 of Bacteroides ovatus. Taxonomy (GTDB): domain Bacteria; phylum Bacteroidota; class Bacteroidia; order Bacteroidales; family Bacteroidaceae; genus Bacteroides; species Bacteroides ovatus_A. The sequence goes on along the minus strand of JAUUNK010000040.1, from coordinate 20,698 downwards.
TGGTGAACATGCAATATACCTCGGGCACTACCGGATTCCCCAAGGGAGTAATGCTTACCCATTATAATATTAGCAACAACGGCTTCCTGACGGGAGAGCACATGAAGTTTACTTCGGCGGATAAGCTCTGTTGCTGTGTGCCTTTGTTCCATTGCTTCGGCGTGGTGCTGGCCACCATGAATTGCCTGACGCATGGATGTACGCAAGTGATGGTGGAACGGTTCGACCCGTTGGTGGTGTTGGCTTCCATTCACAAAGAACGCTGCACCGCCCTTTACGGTGTGCCCACCATGTTTATAGCAGAACTTAATCATCCCATGTTCGACCTCTTCGATATGTCATGCCTTCGCACAGGTATTATGGCGGGCTCCCTCTGCCCGGTGGAATTGATGAAACAGGTGGAGGAAAAGATGTATATGAAGGTGACCAGCGTCTACGGACTCACGGAAGCTGCTCCGGGAATGACGGCTACCCGCATTGACGATCCTTTTGAAGTGCGTTGCAACACCGTGGGGCGCGACTTTGAATTTACGGAAGTAAAGGTGCTCGATCCCGAAACGGGCGAAGAATGCCCCGTGGGCGTGCAAGGCGAAATGTGCAATCGCGGATATAATACCATGAAAGGATATTATAAGAATCCCCAGGCTACAGCGGAGGTTATCGATAAGAACGGCTTCCTTCACTCCGGCGATTTGGGAATGAAGGATGAAGACGGCAACTACCGCATTACAGGGCGCATCAAGGATATGATTATCCGCGGTGGAGAGAATATCTATCCTCGCGAAATAGAAGAGTTTCTTTATAAACTCGAAGGAGTGAAAGATGTGCAAGTGGCGGGTATCCCGTCCAAGAAATACGGTGAAGAGGTGGGGGCATTCATCATCCTGCACGAAGGAGTGACCATGCACGAGTCGGATGTGCAAGACTTCTGCCGGAACAAGATTTCCCGTTACAAGATTCCCAAATATATCTTCTTTGTCGATGAATTCCCCATGACGGGAAGTGGAAAGATACAGAAGTTCCGCCTGAAAGATGTGGGCTTGCAGCTTTGTGCCCGGCAGGGAATCGAGATAATATAAAAAGAGCGATTGATGAAGATAGGCGCAGGTTGCGTGAAATATCCGGAGATTAAATCCGTTTCTTTCGTGTAGCCTGCGCCTCAATCAATGTATGTACCTACCGGTATTTATTTCTTTTTAGTGGTTGTTTTCCGTTTCTTTGCCGGAGCTGCCGAAGCTTTTATTTCCTGTGCTTTAATCAGTTCTCTGCAACCCTCGAGGCTCAAAGTCGTCGGTTCGATGTCTTTGGGAATCCTATAGTTCTTTCCTTTGTAGGCAATATAAGGACCATACCGCCCGTTCAAGACTTCTATCTCGGGGTCTTCAGCGAATGTGCGCAGGTACTTTTGAGCATCTTTCGCCTGTTTCTCCAGGATGAGTTTTTCCGCTTCCTCGAGTGTCACCTCCATCGGATCGATGTCCTTGGGCAATGTCACGTATCCTCCGTCGTGGCGGATATAGGGACCGAAGCGTCCTACGCCTACTGTGACGGTCTTTCCTTCATATTCGCCCAGGGTGCGCGGAAGTTTGAACAGTTCCAACGCTTCTTCCAGTGAAATGGTTTCTATGGACTGGCCTTTCTTTATCTGCGCAAAGCGGGGCTTCTCCTCGTCTTCGGCGGAACCGATTTGTACAACCGGACCGAAACGACCGATTTTCACAGAAACAGGCTTTCCAGTTGCCGGGTCAGTGCCCAACATGCGCTCGCCCACTTTGTGTTCCATCTTCGTATTCATGGTTTTTTCCACAGACGGATGGAATTTCTTGTAGAAGTCCTTCAGGATGGAAGTCCATTGGCTGGTTCCCTCTGCCACTTCGTCGAAATCCTTTTCCACGTTGGCGGTGAAATTATAATCCAGGATGTCGGGGAAGTAGAGTGTCAGGAAGTCGTTTACTACCGTTCCCGTGTCCGTTGGGAATAGTTTGGACTTCTCTGCTCCGGTGATTTCCGTAGCTATTTCGTCTTTGATATTCTGATTTTCCAGAGTAATCACGTTGTAGGAGCGATTCTCACCGTCTCTGTTTCCTTTCTCCACATATTCGCGCTGCTGAATGGTGGAGATGGTGGGAGCATAGGTAGAAGGTCGTCCGATTCCAAGCTCTTCGAGTTTGCGAACCAGGCTGGCTTCGGTATATCTTGCCGGGCGCTGGGTGAAGCGTTCCGTAGCTGTGATATTTCTATGTTGTAGCACTTGTCCCTTCTTCAACGGAGGCAGCAGGTGGCTTTCGTCTTCCGGTTGGTCTACATCGTCGTCGTAAGACTCTTTATAGACACGCAGGAAACCGTCGAAAGTGACTACCTCTCCCGTGGCGGTGAATACCTCGTTGCTGTTGCTGATGGCGATGGTAGCCGTGGTCTTTTCCAGTTCGGCATCCGCCATTTGAGAAGCGATGGTACGTTTCCAGATGAGGTCATACAGTTTCTTTTCCTGTGGCGTTCCGTCGATGTTCTGGTTTTCCAGATAGGTGGGGCGGATGGCCTCATGCGCCTCTTGTGCACCTTTGGTCTTTGTTTCGAAGTGGCGCGGATGAACGTATCGTTGTCCCATTATTTGCAGGATGGCTTCTTTGCTGCCCTGAACGGCATACTCCGAAAGGTTGACGGAGTCGGTACGCATGTATGTGATTAATCCGGATTCGTATAACTTCTGTGCCACTATCATCGTTTGCGCCACAGTGTAGCCTAGCTTGCGTGCGGCTTCCTGCTGCAAAGTGGAAGTGGTGAACGGCGCTGCCGGTCCCTTCTTTATCGGACGTGTGATGATGTCTTCAATGTGGAAGGTGGACGTCTGGCATTCCTTGAGGAATTGCATGGCTTCTGCTTTCGTTTTGAAGCGTGTAGGCAGTTCTGCTTTCATTTCCACCTGTTTGCCGTCTGCATCGGGCACAAGGAAAATGGCAGTGACGCGATAAGCCGCTTCACTTTTGAAAGCATGTATTTCGCGTTCCCGTTCTACTATCAGTCGAACTGCTACCGATTGCACCCGGCCGGCTGAAAGGGCGGGCTTTACCTTTTTCCATAATATCGGCGACAGCTCGAAACCTACGATACGGTCCAGTATTCGCCGTGCTTGTTGGGCGTTCACCAGGTTGATGTCAATCTCTCGTGGTTGTTCGATGGCTTTGAGGATGGCAGTTTTGGTAATTTCGTGAAATACGATGCGTTTTGTATTTTCCGGTTTTAGTTTAAGCACTTCATATAGATGCCAGGCGATGGCTTCTCCCTCGCGGTCCTCATCGGATGCGAGCCATACGGTAGTTGCCTTCTTGGCTTCTGTTTTCAGGGTATTCACCAATGCTTGTTTGTCTTCCGGGACTACATAATCCGGCTTAAAGTTCTTTTGGACGTCGATGCTGAATTCCTTCTTCTTCAAGTCGCGTATGTGCCCGTAGCTTGAAAGGACTTTAAAATCTTTTCCAAGAAATTTTTCAATTGTTTTTGCTTTTGCCGGAGACTCGACAATGACAAGGTTTTTTTGCATAATTCTTTCTTTTGTAATGGCTTATACCAAAAATTTCGGTGGCAAAAGTAGAAAAAAAGATTCTCCCTACCTTATAATATAGAGAGAATCTGATGTTTTTTGAATAAAAAAGGTCTTTTTAGCAATATAGGGAAACCCAGCTATGAGAAAAGGCAATAAGGCTCTGGCTTACTTTGCTAATGGTACAAAGAAAAAAGTATATGGTGGAAAGAATAGCTAATAAAAGAATATAGCGGATTTAAAAATCCTTATACTCCGTTCCAATACCATTCGCTAAGCTATGGGATTTTCTGCCGGAAAGAGTGAGAATCTATAACTTATTATATAATAATAAAGGCGTGGATTACTACCAATCCACACCTTTATTTTATTCTCCTAGAACTGGAAGCTCAGCCCTCCTAGAAAGTTGATACCTTCCGTAGGATAATCCGGATAATATTGGTATTCTTTATTCAGCAGGTTATTGATACGAGCATAGATGGACACTCCTTTAAAGACATTGTAAGCAACATCGACATGGAGATTACTGATGGCAGACATCCGGGGAGGGGATACTTTAACATCTTTGCGGGTTACATAATCATAACCAATATTTAAGCGAAGAGGGGAGAACGGATGGATATGTATGTTTAGTGCCAGCTCGCTTTCCGGCTTTACACGGAGAAGAGCTTCGTATCCATCTTTGGCACCCCAGTCACGGTAGGTATATTGGGCAGATAGAGATAAATAATCCTTGTAGCTATAGCTCACGCCAGCGCCTGCATATACATTATGAGTATGTCCCTGTGTAAAGTCTAAAAGATATAGTTTGTCTGCCGCTCTGGAGATAGCTGCACTGGAATAGGACAAATCATTCTTTAAGTCTTGATACCCGCCGTAGAGGTTGAACCACAGACCGGGAGTAGGGCTGGCTTTGAATCCGAGGATACCGTTTATCTGCTCGTAAGTATCATAGGGGCGTAGGAGGGCATCCTCTACCGGTTGAGCGAAGAGCGCATAAGGGCAGACCTCTTCTACCCGACGGAAGTCGTTCAGCAGTTTGCCGCCCGTGGCGCGGGCATATAAGACATAACTGTCTGAGAACACGTATTGTGCTGTCACATCCGGTGAGATGCGGAAAGCTTCGTCGAAGCCGAAGGAGAGGTCTACGTTGGCTCCCAAGTGCAGTCTCCAGTTGTCGCTGTTCAGTTCGTAGTAAGGATTCAGAAGAAGGGCAGTGTAGTTCTTGAAAAACTCCTCTCCTGTCTCTTCGTTTTTAGTCACTCCGCCATACACGAAGTTGTTCATTGCCAGAGCGATGTTGATAGTCTGCTGGTCGTTGATGGCTCCGGTCACCATCCCTTTGGTGCGGATAAGCGTTTCTTTCAGTTCGCTGTCGGGATGGGTGGGGGAGCCTATGTTGTGTTGGCGTTCGTAGAACATCAGGTTTGTTTCGGCGTTGAAGCGGAGAGGGGCTGTCTCGTCGAGGAAGTCCAAGCCTAGATGCACGTCTCCGGAAGTGAACTTCTGCTTGCGGTTGACACTTTGGGGTGTGAAGTTGAAGTTGCTCAAGCCGAAGTTTCCGGCAACGTTCAGGTTGAACTTCTCAAACTGGTGGGTATAGTCCATGTTGGCCTTCGTGCGGTAGTAGTAGGCATCCCATGTGGGGAATTCGGCACTTAGCGGCGGCAGGTTGTCCAATTTTCCGTCCATGCCGTCCATCTGGAAGCGCAGGTTCAGCTTGTCACGTTGGGAAAAACGGAAAAGATAGTTGGCAAGCACGTCCAGGTTGCCATAGTTGCCGTATCCGGCGCGGACATATCCGGGCAGACTGCTCTGCTGGATTTCTTTGGCGGTATAGGGGTTCATCACTCCGGTGGGAATGGAAGTGGCAGGAAAGTAGGTGGTGGCATATTCCACAGCCTTCTTGCTCACGGTGGGTTCTTCTACCCGGGGCAGCACGTTTATCTTGGAAGCGTCCTGGATGTCCGGTGCATATTCTTGTTCCACCACTACGGTGCGGTTCAGGGTGGTGTCCTTTTCTTGGGTAACCTGGGCGCGGAGGGTGGCTGCCGGCAGAGACGACAGGACCATGGCTCCGAGTATATAACAAAGGTGACGTTTCATACTTTTTCTTCCTTATTTATTTAGTTTTTGCAGTCTGTTTTCAATCATACTCTTAATGTCATCGTCGGCTTGATAGTTCTGTTGCAGGCTCAGCAGATATTGGCGTGCATCGAGGTCTTTGCCTGTAGCTACATAGACGTCGGACAGCAGGACGAAACTGCGCGCTAACCAGTAAGCATGCGGGGTGCTTTGGTCAATGTAGTTGAGCAGTTCCTTTTCGGCGGCGGCGTATTCTTTGGCGTTATAGAGATGTTCGGCTACACGATAGCGGGCTTCGGCGCCATAGAGGTTGCGGGTGTCTTTGGCGAGTTCGCGGTAGTCGTCGAGGGCTTTGGCGTCGGTCTGCTGGTTAGTGTAGGCTTTGGCGCGGTCGTAGAGTGCCTCGTTGCACAGCTCGGGGCTAAGCTTGGACTCGGCGAGCAGGTCGGTGGCGGCATGGATAATCTCCGCATCGTCGCGAAGGAGGTAAGCGCTGCGCAGCATTCCCGTTTGTGCCAACAGACGGCGTTCGGAAGTGGTGGCTTTCTCTTTCAACATTTTGTAGGCTGCCAAGGCATCGGCAAACTGTTGTTGGTTGAATAGTACTTCCGAGCGCATAATCAAGGCTTCTTCCGCGAAGGGAGTATCCGGATATTCCAGTAATTTGCCTGAGTGCAGAAGAATCATATCATAGTTCTTTTGTTCCTTTCCAATGACACACAGATAATAGTGGGCATTCAGTCCGAAAGCTCCTTCAGGGAAGCTTTGCAGATACTTGTTGAAGCTTGCTTTGGCTTCTTCGATGCGTCCGCGCATGTATATCTTTTCTGCTGCCGCGTAGGTGAGCGAATCTTGTTCGTTGGCATCGAAGCGGATATTACCCGGCATGGCGGCTGCCAGGGCGGCAAATTCATCAATGCGGTTGGTGTCTACGTAGATGGATTTCAGGTCGCGCATGGCGAGGCGGGCTTCTTCGCTACCCGGATATTTCTCCACCACTTGTTTGTAGGCGGCGATGGCTTGGTCATAATCTCCGTTCTGATAGTAGAGCAAACCGATTTCCGCGGCGGCTTTCCGGCTGACGGGGCTTTCGGGATATTTTTCGAGCAGTTCTTTGAAAGAGGCGATGGCTTGGGCATTGTTGTCCATGAGGACATAAGAACGCCCTTTCTCATAGAGCGCGTTCACGGCGTAGGGCGAAAACGGATATTTGCCTATCAGGCGGTTCAGTAAGGTAATCTTGCCGGAGTAGTCTTTTTGCAGTCCGGATACGAGCGCCAGTTGGTAGAAAGAGTAGTCGCCTGAGGCGGCGTTTGCCTTTTCGGCTTGGGCGTAGGCATGTTTGGCTTCGTCGAAGTTGCGTCCGTGGAGGTAACAGTCGCCAATGCGGTTGTAGGCATCCGCCAGTGCAGTGGCGTTTTCTCCTTTCTCCAGTTGGATGTATTTCTCGAGCAAGGCTTGTGCCTGTGCATAGTCTTTCTGGTGGAAGGCGATGTATCCCAGTGTGTAGTGTGCCAGGGCATACATCTCATTTTGCGTTTGGGGAGTGAGATGCAGATAGTCGCGCAGGTTACGCTCGGCTTCTTGCAGGCGGTTCAGACGGTAGTATGCCTCCCCTCGCCAGTAAAGGGCATCGGCTTTGGTTTGCAGGTTATATTGACCGAGGGCAATGGATTGGTCCAGATAGCCGATAGCGGGTTCAAAAGCAGCATTGGCAAAGGCTTGCGTTCCCAGTTGGAAGAGGATTTTCTGTTTAGCTTCCAATATCTGGTTGCTGGGTTGGGCAATGCGGTCGATGGATTTCAGGGCGGCATCATAGCTGCGGGTGTTCATATATACTTCTACCAGATAGCTGCTTACCTTCTCGGCATACGGGGAATTGGGAAACCCGTTGAGGAACTTCTCGAAAGCGGTCACCGATTCGCCGAAAGGCGAGAAAGAGGTCTCGTGCAAGCAGAGGGCGTAGTTGTAGGCTGCTATCTCCTTCACCTGGAGGTTAGCATCGGAAGCTGCCGCTTGCTCGAAAGCCATGCGGGCTTTGTTTTTTTCGGCAAGTTGCAGGTAGGAGAGTCCCATGTGGAGGTAAGCGTTTTGTGTCAGGGCGTCGTTGGTCTGGGTCACTTTGCCCAGGGTGGCGGCAGCCTTGGAGTAGACTTGTGTTTGATAGTAAGACAGTCCGAGCATGTAGAGCGCGTCGCGTCGCGGCGTTCCTTTTTCTTCGTCGAGATAGCTTTCAAAGGCTTGCACCGCTTTGTGATATTGCTCTACATGGTAGTAAGCATCTCCGAGGATGCGGTACATCTCTGCCGCATGTTCGTTCTGCGGATAGGCGGAGAGATAGTTTTGTGCCACAATCTCTGCCTTGTCGTAGTTCTTCTTCTGGAGGTAGATTTCCGCTATATAATAAGGAACGAGTGCCTTGTACTTCGGGTCGTCCTGCAAAGGGAGGAAACCGGAGAGAGCATCGTCATATCGTTTCTGGGTGTAGCGGATATAAGAAAGATAGTAGGTGCAATCTTTCTCGTATTTGGGACTGCTTGCCCGTAGGGTTTCAAACCAGATGGCGGCTTCTTTGAGGTCTCCCGTCTTGAGGTAGCAGGTGGCGAGTTGATAGGTCAGTGCATCGCGTTCTTCATTTCCCAGCAAGTCGAGCCGGGTGGAGTTGAAGAGGGCGAGTGCCTCGTCGTATTTGTCTTCGTAGAAATAGCATGAAGCCAGCAATGCATAAATCCGGTTGGCGTAAGGCGTATCGGGATAGCGTTCCAGATATTCGCGAAGGATGGCAATACGGTTCTTGTCGTCCAGCTCGTATGCAGAGCATGCAAGCATGTATTCCGCTTCCTGCCGGAGCGTGGCAGGAGCTTGCTGTTTGGTAAAAGCTTTCAGAGCGGGTACGGCCGCTGCGTAATTCTTCTCCAGGAATAGTTCTTTGCCTTCTTCGTAGAGGTTGGTAGGAGAAGTGATTGTTTCACTTGTCTGGGCGAGGGCTACCAGAGGTGTGCTGCACACCACGGCACATATCCATCGTGTAATTCCTTTTTTCATAATTGAGTGTTTTGGCAAAAATACGTGCTTTTGCGGACTTATCGTTAGCTAGTCCGGTATGTTTCACAGGATTTAACTAGTTCCGCTATTTTTCCCGTCGGAAGTTTTCTTTATCGGCAAGGAAGATTTGCAATCCTTTCCGTATGGATGCCAGTCCGAAGTCTTCGGGGCGGATGTCGTCGAGGGGCAGGAAAAAGGAGTCGGCTACATCGTCCATGGCGGTGAAGTGTTGCATGTCTTTTACGGTGCAGAGGTAAAACATGTCGAGAGTGTGTACCGTGAATCCCGAATAGACATAAAGGTTTGGCAAGGAGAAGAGGTAAGAAGCTTTTTCTACTTTCATTCCCGTTTCTTCGAGCACCTCGCGGGCTACGCCTTCTTCTCCTGTTTCGTCCATGTCGATAAAACCGCCGGGAAGGTCGAGCGTCCCCTGGGCAGGTGCTTTGGCGCGGCGACATACCAGTAGTTCATTTCTTTTATTAAGAATGAGTGCCACCGTAGCGGAAGAGGGATTAAAGTAATATACAAAGCCGCAATCGGCACATTTTTTGGATTTCGCATTGTTAATCTCAAAGTGGACGGAGCCACACTTCGGACAATATTTGAATAAAGATAAAGGATGTTCCATGTTAATCTTCTCTTTTTAAAGTTCTTGGATGCAAAGTTAAAGATAAATATGTACTTTTGCATACAAATCCTTCATGTACTATGGAAAAAGATAGTAGGACTCCTATATATAACTCTGATTTTATACGGGAAATCAAACGGATTGTAACTCAAGCGCGACAAAAGGCGTATTCGGCGATCAATTCGGCAATGGTCGAAGCCTATTGGCAAATGGGTAAGCGAATTGTGGAGCAGGAACAGCAAGGAAAAGAGCGCGCGGATTACGGGACACAACTGCTGAAAGTGTTGTCTGAAGAGCTGACAGCAGAATTCGGCAAAGGATTCTCTGTTGGTTCTTTATATTATTATCGTCAGTTTTATACTACCTTTCCTGAGATATTCGCTACACCGTGGCGAATTTTGACGTGGTCGCATTATAAACGTCTCATGCAGGTTGCCAATCCCGAGGCACGCGCATGGTATTTGAAAGAGGCTGCCGAACAGATGTGGAGCTATCGCACACTCGACCGTAATATCGGTTCTCAATACTACGAACGGTTGCTGCTCTCACAGCACAAAGAGAATGTTCGAACCGAGATGCAAGCCCTCACCCAACCATTGGGACAAGATAAAATGGAGTTTATCAAGAATCCCACTGTAGCGGAATTTATCGGTCTTTCGCCCAACAGCGACTTCACGGAATCGGATTTGGAATCGGCTATCATCGCGAACCTGCAAAAGTTTCTGCTTGAACTCGGCAAAGGCTTTTCGTTTGTGGCTCGGCAAAAACTGATTCGTACAGAAAAGAAAGACTATTTTATCGACCTTGTTTTCTATAATTATATTCTTAAATCGTTCGTGTTGATCGACCTCAAAACAACTACCATCACGCATCAAGACGTAGGACAGATGGATATGTATGTAAGGATGTACGACGAACGGGTACGCGGTGAGGGAGATAACCCTACCATCGGCATTGTTCTCTGCTCTGAAACGGACGAGGATATAGCTCGTTATTCTGTTCTCCACGACAATGACCATCTCTTCGCCTCGAAATACATGCTCTATATGCCTACACAAGAGGAATTGCGGCGAGAGATCGAACAGCAAAAGGAGTTCTTTCGATTACAACATCTTAAAGGGAGCCACACTTCGGACAATATTTGAATAAAGATAAAGGATGTTCCATGTTAATCTTCTCTTTTTAAAGTTCTTGGATGCAAAGTTAAAGATAAAAAGCGAAAGCCATACCTGTTTCGCCTACAAGATGCAATGGAAATCATGGAGACGAAGGGCAGTGAAGGAGAATATATAAATTTCCCTACAGCATAGGGAAATTTATATAGTTGGTCCTCGGAACGTTTACCTATAGATGAATAACGTTGAATGATTGATATGCTATCTAATAATGGTTTTGGTCATCGGTTAAGAATGAGTGTAAATAGCATGGTTCTACTTTTCGTAGGGATAAACTTCTCCTTTTAAATTGACAACAGTCGCTCCTGCACGATCCTTAATCTCTACAAAACATTCATTAGTATTATTATATAAGGTAATTAATACCTTTCTTCTTAACCATTCTTGATTCCCTTCGACTTTCAAAATGAATTGTTTACCATTCTTTTTCGTTTTTCCTATAGTCAATGTAGCGGCATTATCTTCTATTGTTAAATATGAGAAAGGACTTCGTGGAAACACATCGGGAGTAAAATGAATGATAGCATAATTATCTTGCATAGCTATGTAGCTGCCCGAAGAGTTTTTTATACGTGATTTGCCTTCGGGTAAGTAAAATTCGCTTGCTTTAATAATAAACTTATGTTCATTCAAAGCTTTTGATGCTTGTCTATAAAGAATCTCAGCATTAGTGATAACATCATTTGTAACCGCTTGGTGTGTTCGGCATCCAGACACTGTAAGCAATAGGAGAAATACGGCTAGTAATTTTAAGATCGTTTTCATAATTCGCATGGTTTTATTAGTATAAAAACTACTTTTATAATCTTACTGTTTTTTGAGTGAATAAACAGAAATAGATAATTTTAAAGAAAGGCTTCATAGAAATGTTTAAGCGATGATAAAAAAGAATGTTTATTCAAGTAGCCTCCTTTCTGTTTTTAAGGTGTTATAGAGTAATGCCCCAAAGTAAAAAAAATAGTTAGAATAAGCAAATAATATTTGCAAATAATTTCTCTTCAGATGAATTACTTTAAAGCAAATTACATTCATTTCATCTATCAGAGCATAGAAATATTCGATTGGACTTTTTTTGTAAACCGGGTCACTCCCACCCTATCTTTGCACCAGAAACAAAAACAAGTTGAATCAATAAAACAAATAAATGAGTATGGAAACAATTCTTAATTCACAGCTTCCTGAATTCAGCGTTCAGGCTTTTCATAACGGAACTTTCAAGACAGTTACCAACAACGATGTAAAAGGCAAATGGGCAATCTTCTTTTTCTATCCTGCCGACTTCACCTTTGTATGTCCCACTGAGTTGGTGGACGTAGCAGAGAAATACGACCAGCTTCAGGCAATGGGCGTAGAAGTGTACTCAGTGAGCTGCGACTCCCATTTCGTTCACAAGGCATGGCACGATGCTTCCGAAAGCATTCGTAAAATCAAATACCCGATGCTGGCAGACCCCACCGGTGCACTGAGCCGCGCATTCGGAGTGTATATCGAAAACGAAGGAATGGCTTACCGTGGTACGTTCTTGGTGAACCCAGAAGGACTTATCAAAGTGGCTGAAATGCACGATAACAACATCGGTCGCGATGCCAACGAACTGCTTCGCAAGGTAGAAGCTGCACAATTCGTTGCTACTCATGACGGTGAGGTGTGCCCTGCTAAATGGAAGAAGGGAGAAGCTACCCTGAAGCCGAGTATTGACCTCGTAGGTAAAATCTGATATGTTAGAAACCGCATTGAAAGAACAGCTGAGAAGTATATTTTCCGCCTTGGAGGCGGAATTTACTTTCGACATCTCTGCATCGTCACAACACGCAAACCGCAGCGAGCTACTGGAACTTTTGCAAGACGTAGCCTCCTGCTCCGAACACATCGACTGCCGGGTGAAGGAAGGGGAAAGCCTGGAGTTCACTATATGGAAGAACGGCGAAGAGACCGGAATCAAGTTCCGCGGCATCCCCAACGGACACGAGTTTACTTCCTTGCTGCTTGCCCTGCTCAATCTGGACGGGAAAGGGAAGAACTTCCCCGACGAGAATGTATGTAACCGGGTGAAAGCGCTCAAAGGACCGATTCATCTATCGACGTATGTGTCGCTCACGTGTACCAATTGTCCCGATGTGGTGCAGGCTTTGAATGCGATGACTACTCTAAACGGCGGGATAACCCATGAGATGGTGGACGGCGCCCTCTTCCAGGAAGAAGTGGAAGCGTTGAGGATTCAGGGGGTCCCCTCTGTATTTGCCGACGGAAAATTGCTTCACGTGGGACGTGCCGACTTCGGCGAGCTGCTCGCCAAGTTGGAAGCCCACTACGGCGTGAGCGAAGAGCAGGTCGGTCCTGCTACGGTGAAAGAATATGATGTGATAGTGGCAGGCGGAGGTCCCGCAGGTGTATCCGCTGCCATCTATTCCGCCCGCAAGGGATTGCGAGTGGCTATTGTAGCAGAGCGCATCGGAGGTCAGGTGAAAGAAACCGTAGGAATCGAAAACCTAATATCCGTACCCGAAACCACAGGCAGCGAGCTGGCTGATAATCTCCGCACTCACTTGTCGTGTTATCTGGTGGACTTGCTGGAACATCGCCGCATCGAAAAGGTGGAGTTGGAAGGACCGCAGAAACTACTGACTACCTCCGTAGGCGAAAAGCTCGTGGCGCCTGCCCTGATTATAGCGACCGGAGCCAGTTGGCGCAAGTTGAACGTGCCCGGCGAAGAGGCACATCTCGGACGCGGAGTCGCTTTCTGTCCCCATTGCGACGGACCCTTCTATAAAGGCAAGCACGTAGCAGTGGTCGGTGGAGGAAACTCCGGCATCGAAGCAGCTATAGACCTGGCTGGTATTTGCTCCAAAGTGACGGTCTTCGAATTTATGGAAGAACTCAAAGCCGATAGCGTGTTGCAGGAGAAAGTAAGGAGTTTGCCTAATGTAGACATCTTCCTTCACTCTCAGACCACCGAAGTAGTGGGCGATGGCAGCAAGCTGACCGCGCTCCGTGTGAAGGAACGCGCCACCGGCGAAGAACGTCTGGTGGAACTGGATGGTGTCTTTGTGCAGATAGGGCTTGCAGCAAACAGCGCTGGGTTCCGTGAAGTGGTGGAAACCAACCGTGCCGGAGAAATCGTTATTGACGACCATTGCCGCACCAGTGTTCCCGGCATCTATGCCGCGGGAGATGTTTCCACTGTGCCCTACAAGCAGATTATCATCGCCATGGGTGAAGGAGCCAAAGCCGCCCTCTCCGCCTTCGAAGACAGGATGCGAGGTGTATTTTCCTAAATCTTGAACAAACAAAACAATTGCATAAATAAAGAGATTTGATGAATCTCATCTTCCACGGGTTGCATGCTTCCGCCAAGGAGTAATGCGATTCGTGGAAGTTTCGTTTTAGGCATCTTTTTTCTTCCTCTGTTTCTCAAAGGATTCTTTTGGTGAAGAGGAAGTTTATCGCGTCGTTTATAAATAGTGAAAATGATACTAAATAATTTTATTAAATATCTCCTCTATATTAAATTAATATGTATATTTGCAGCATGATTAACGGAAAAATGTAATGCAATGAAAAACAAAAAGATTTATCCTTGGATAGTAGTTGGCTTGTTGTGGGTAGTTGCCCTGCTGAATTACATGGACAGGCAGATGCTTTCCACCATGCAAGAAGCCATGAAGGCAGATATTACAGAACTCAACAAGGCCGAGGCGTTCGGTGCTTTGATGGCTATCTTCCTTTGGATATACGGTTTTATGAGTCCTGTTGCTGGGATTGTAGCAGATAAAGTGAGTCGTAAATGGCTGGTTGTAGGTAGTTTGTTTGTGTGGTCTGCCGTTACTTTCCTTATGGGATATGCCGACTCTTTTCATCAACTTTATTGGCTTCGTGCCGTGATGGGGATTAGTGAAGCGCTTTATATTCCTTCCGCACTTTCGCTTATTGCCGATTGGCATCAAGATAAATCCCGTTCACTTGCCATTGGAGTTCATATGACGGGACTTTATACAGGACAAGCTATTGGTGGTTTTGGCGCTACGGTGGCAGCTGCTTTCTCCTGGCAGAGCACTTTTCATTGGTTTGGAATTGTAGGTATCGCTTATTCGCTCATTCTTATCCTCTTTTTACACGAAAATCCTATTCATCATATAAAAAAGGAGAAGGTTTCTTCTTCGGGGGGAAAGATTTCTTCTTTGTTTGGCGGATTGGCTGTAGTACTGTCTAATTGGGCTTTCTGGGTAATCCTTTTCTACTTTGCCGCTCCGAGTTTTCCCGGGTGGGCTACCAAGAACTGGCTTCCTACTCTCTTTGCTGAAAGCCTTAACATACCGATGGCGGAAGCCGGTCCTATCTCTACCATCACTATTGCCATCTCTTCTTTTATCGGGGTGATAGTGGGAGGTATTCTTTCCGACCGCTGGGTGCGGAAGAATATCCGCGGACGTGTCTACACAGGCGCCATAGGTTTGGGAATGACCGTTCCCGCCCTTTTGCTTCTCGGCATGGGACATAGCTTCGTCAGCGTAGTGGGAGCAGGGCTACTGTTCGGTATCGGTTTCGGTATCTTCGATGCCAATAATATGCCAATTCTCTGCCAATTTATCTCTGCTAAGCATCGCGGCACGGCATACGGAATCATGAACATGACGGGAGTATTTGCCGGAGCGGCGGTTACCGAGCTATTAGGTAAATGGACCGATGGAGGTGATTTGGGTAAAGGTTTTGCCATGTTGAGTGTCGTAGTGCTGGTGGCACTGGCTCTACAACTCTACTTCTTGCGTCCCAAGACTGACAATATGGAATAGTAATAAAATAAAAGAGTATAACTAATTAGCTACATAAAACATTGAACAGTATGAATAAGGTAGAAAAAATCACCGGTTTGATTGATGCCCCATTTACTCCTTTTTATGAAAACGGAGAGGTTAATTACGAACCTATTGAGGCGTATGCACAACTTTTAGTAAGAAATGGACTGAAAGGTGTATTTATTAACGGCTCTTCTGGCGAAGGTTACATGCTTACAGAAGAAGAACGCATGAAATTGGCAGAACGCTGGGTATCTGTGGCTCCCGAAGGTTTCAAGGTGATTGTCCATGTAGGTAGTACCTGTGTGAAATCCAGCTATCGCCTAGCAGAACATGCACAAAAGATCGGTGCGTGGGGAATTGGTGCCATGGCTCCTCCTTTCCCAAAGGTGAACCGGGTGGAAGAATTGGTAAAGTATTGCGAAGAAATCGCTTGCGGTGCGCCCGGGCTTCCTTTCTACTATTATCATATTCCTGCCTTCAATGGTGCTTTTCTTCCGATGGTCTCTTTCCTTGAGGCTGTAGACGGACGTATTCCTAACTTTGCCGGTATCAAATATACCTTTGAGAGTATGTACGAGTATAACCAATGCCGCTTGTATAAAAACGGTAAGTTCGATATGCTTCACGGACAAGATGAAACCATTTTGCCTTGTCTTGCTATGGGCGGTGCGCAAGGTGGTATCGGCGGTACGACCAATTATAACGGTCGTGAGCTGGTGGGCATCATCGAAGCTTGGCAAGCAGGCGATCTGGAGACGGCACGTGAACGCCAGAACTTCTCGCAGGCAGTGATTAACGTGATTTGCCACTATCGCGGAAACATCGTGGGCGGTAAACGGATTATGAAACTCATCGGACTGGACCTAGGTAAGAACCGGACTCCTTTCCAGAATCTTACAGAGGCTGAAGAAGCTGCTATGAAGGCCGAATTGGAAGCAATTCATTTCTTTGACCGTTGCAACAAATAAAAAACTTTAGCTATATGGATTCACTGAATTATCTGAGAACATGGGCGACAAGCTATAAGAAAGACGTGGTAGAGAATATCATGCCTTTCTGGTTGGCACATGGACTTGACACCAAACATGGAGGCGTTTACACGTGTGTCGACCGGGATGGTAGCCTGATAGATACTACCAAATCGGTATGGTTTCAGGGACGTTTTGGCTTTATAGCTGCCTACGCCTACAACCATATTGAAAAGAATGCCGACTGGCTGGCTGCTTCCAAGAGTTGCCTGGACTTTATTGAAACGTATTGTTTCGATACGGACGGACGCATGTATTTTGAAATAACCGAAGACGGGCAACCGTTGCGTAAACGCCGGTATGTCTTCTCCGAATGTTTTGCCGCCATCGCTATGTCTGAGTATGCCATCGCTTCCGGCGACCGCACCTATGCGGAGAAAGCGCTGGGGCTTTTCAAGCGAATACAGCACTTCCTTACTATTCCAGGCATCCTTGAACCCAAGTATTGCGAAACGGTAAAGATGCGCGGGCATTCCATCACGATGATTCTTATCAATACAGCTTCGCGTATTCGTGCTGCCATTAATGATCCTGTGTTAACTGCCCAGATAGACGACTCCATCGCTGCGCTCCGCAAGTATTTCATTCACCCTGAATTTAAGTGTCTGCTCGAAACTGTTGGTCCTGGAGGAGAATTTATCGATACCATCATTGGGCGTACTATCAATCCGGGACATTGCATTGAGACTGCATGGTTCATCCTCGAAGAAGCTAAAGTCCGTAATTGGGAGAAAGGTCTTGTAGAAACAGCCCTCACTATCCTCGACTGGTCTTGGGAATGGGGATGGGATAAAGAATATGGAGGTATCATTAACTTCCGCGACTGTCGTAACCTGCCCCCGCAGGACTACTCGCAGGACATGAAGTTCTGGTGGCCACAGACAGAAGCCATCATCGCCACCCTCTACGCCTACCAGGCTACCGGCGACGAAAAGTATCTGCAGATGCACCGTGAGATCAGCGATTGGACGTATGCTCATTTCCCCGACAAAGAATATGGCGAATGGTATGGCTATCTCCATCGCGACGGAACAGTGGCGCAGCCTGCCAAAGGGAATATTTTCAAAGGTCCGTTCCATGTTCCCCGGATGATGATTAAAGGATATTCGCTTTGCGAAGAACTAATAAGCAACAAGTAGAAACAGTCACAAAACTCTCATATAACCCTCCCGGGCAAGGATATTTCCTTCTGCCCGGGATTTTTGTTTCCTGTCGTTCCGGCGGGCTATGTTCCTTAAGCCGTTTTTGCGTTATTCCTAAGTGTTTTATGTGCTATTCTTAGTAGGCGTTTTCGCATATCCTAATTCGTTCCACTATAGTGGTCCGTAAGAGATACTATAGTCTCCGCTTCGTTCTACTATAGTGGGACGAAGCGGAGACTATAGTCGGACGAATTAGGATTAGCATACGGAACTATTGGTTTATGCAAGGCAATATTTTAGCATTTGCAAGAAAATAAGTAGTTGTATTTATGCTATCTTTGTGCCGGGCTCTTCGTCCGGTCCCAGCTAAAAAAGATACTATATGAAAAGAATTTATTCAGCAAGCGTATGTAGTCTGTTCCTCCTTATTATTATGTGGATGAATGGTGCTTGCACAAGACAGAACACAAAAGAAATGAAAAGAATCTCCTGGCAACGCATGTCGAATATTCCTTCGGAAGACGGGGATTTCGGAAAAGGGGTATCGGCACTGTTTGCCGGCATTCATCAAGGTAAGTTAATCATAGCAGGGGGATGCAATTTTCCCGGTGTTCCTGCGGCAAGCGGTGGGAAGAAAACCTTTTATAAAAGTATATATGCGGCAGGTGTTGTCTCTTCCGATTCCGTGTTGGAATGGAAGAAGGTGGGAGAGTTGCCTGTGTGTGTCGCCTATGGTGTGTCACTTCCAACTTCCTCTGGGCTAGTTTGCATAGGAGGCTCCAATAATGAGGGCAGTCTGTCGTCTGTATGGCGCTTGTCGTGGCGGCAAGAAAACCTGGAAATAGATACCTTACCTTCTTTGCCTGCAACCGTGGACAACATGGCGGGCACTTCCATAGGAAACACCTTGTATATACTGGGAGGAAATGTTGACGGTAAACCTTCCAATGCTGTCTATTCCCTGGCTTTGGATAGAGCGGAAGAAGGCTGGAAACAAGAGGCGTCTTTCCCCGGTGCAGCCAGGGTGCAACCGGTATGTCTTTCTGCCAAGAGGGGAGGAGAAGATTGCCTGTTCGTAATGGGAGGTTTTGCTGGAGCTTATGACGGGAATTCGGCTACACTATCCACGTCTGCTCTTTGTTATTCTCCCTCTACCCGGCAATGGATCGAAGTAGCCACTCCCACAGACGGACAGGACGAAGCACTCGCTCTCGGCGGCGGTATAGGAATAAGCCTGGCAGATACTGCCTTTCTCTGTATGGGAGGTGTGAACAAAGATATTTTTCTTTCTGCTCTTCGCCGGGAAGAGAGGATGAAGAAAGCCAAAGCGGAAAAAGACGAGACAGCGATAGATTCCCTTGCACGTGAGCAAAAGAAATATATGGAAGAACCGCAGGAATACTACCGTTTCAATCAGAAATTATTGTTGTATTCAGCTGCTCGCAACCAATGGGAAGTGCTTGGTGACTATCCCCAGGCGGCACGTGCCGGGGCTGTGGTGGCAGGTGACGGTAATACCATTTTCCTGATTAACGGCGAACTGAAGCCCGGTATCCGGACACCTGAAATCTGGAGGCTGGACATAGAGAACGGAAAAGATTGATCTAAAATAAGAGGAAAAAAGATGTTGGATTTAAGACAATTGACTGCGGATGTTTCCCAGATAGCAGCAGAAGCAGGCTATTTTTTGAAAGAAGAACGCAAGAAATTCAATCGGGCGAGCGTCATAGAGAAAGGTACGCACGATTATGTTTCGTATGTAGATAAGGAATCGGAGAAGCGCTTGGTAGAAAAACTCTCTTCCTTGCTGCCCGAAGCGGGGTTTATTACTGAGGAAGGTTCTGCTGTCTATCGCGATGAACCCTATTGTTGGGTAATCGACCCGCTGGACGGCACTACCAATTATATTCACGACGATGCCCCCTACTGTGTAAGCATTGCTCTGCGCAGCCGTACCGAATTATTGTTGGGCGTAGTGTTTGAAGTTTGCCGCACAGAATGCTTTTATGCCTGGAAGGGTGGGGGAGCTTATCTTAATGGAGAAGCCTTGCACGTGTCTGCTACACAGGGCCCCAGTGAGGCTTTCCTTATTCTGGAACTTCCTTACAACGCCGCCAGCTACAAACAAACGGCACTTCATTTACTTAATAAATTCTATGGTTTGGTGAGTGCTATCCGTATGAACGGTTCGGCAGCGGCGGCTATTTGTTATGTGGCGGCCGGGCGTGTCGATGCTTGGGCGGAAGCATTTCTGGGTAAATGGGATTATTCTGCAGCAGCTTTGATTGTCCAAGAGGCAGGGGGTACGATTACCGATTTTTATGGGCACGATTTCTTTATCGAAGGTCATCATATTATTGCCACCAACGGGCATTTGCATTCCTGGTTGCAGGAGTCGCTTTGTGAAGTTTTGCCTAAAGGAATGGAGCTTTCTCATGAAGAACCTACCCCGGCTACGTGAGTGGTGGCAGGCATTCTTCGATCTTCTCTTCCCCCGTTGCTGCGTGGTGTGCGGCAGGCCGTTGGGGAAGGGAGAAGAAGGAATATGCACTTCTTGCAATATAGCTTTGCCGCGCACCGGATACCACTTGCTTGAGGACAATCCTGTGGAGCAGCTTTTCTGGGGAAAGGTTTCTTTGCAGCGTGCCACTTCCTTTTTCTACTATCGCAAGGGGAGTCCTTCCCGGCGTATCCTTCACCAACTTAAATATGGTGGACAGAAAACATTGGCACAGAGTATGGGGCGGTATATGGCTGCCGAGCTTGTTGCATCCGGCTTTTTCGAAGGTGTAGAGGTGCTTATCCCTGTCCCTCTGCATCTTCGGAAAGAGAAGCGGCGGGGATATAATCAAAGTGAGTGGATTGCCCGCGGTATAGGGCAGGTTACGGGAATTCCTCTCGACAGGAGTAGCGTAGTGCGGAAAAAGTACACCGAGACCCAGACTCGTAAGACGGCTTATGAACGTTGGGAAAATGTAGCAGGCGTGTTTGCTCTCAGTTGTCCCGAACACTTTGTGGGCAAGCACATACTTCTTATTGATGATGTGTTGACTACAGGAGCTACTATCGTAGCATGTGCTTCTGCTCTTCAAGAGGTGGCAGGGATACGCATCAGTGTGCTGACGCTGGCGGTGGCTGAAGGTTGACAAGAAAAAGGGGGAGGGGATAAAAAATAAAAAGAGACTCACTTTGCAGTGAACCTCTTTTGCTCTTCCTCTTGGACTTGAACCAAGGACCCTCTGATTAACAGTCAGATGC
>JAUUNK010000355.1 GCA_030844565.1 Bacteroides ovatus | reverse complement strand
CCGTATCGACCAGGGTCACTTTCCAATTTTCCGAATGGTTATCCAAAATGGTGATGGTATTGTTGGACAGGTCTACCGTCATATCACTATTATGGCGGAAATAATTGGCGAAATATTCTTTGATTACATATTGTTTATAACCACAGCAAATAATAAATTCATTAATGCCATAGTAGCTATAAGTCTTCATTATATGCCACAGGATGGGCTTACCCCCAATCTCCACCATGGGCTTGGGAATCAAATTGGTAGCTTCGGACAAACGGGTACCAAAGCCACCGGCTAAAATGACTGCTTTCACTTCGTTGAGAAATATTTAAAGATGGGAAATTCAGAATGAGCGGGAGGATACGAATTCTCTGATAGTGGTAACCATATAGGACAGCATTTCCCGGGTCATACCTGGATAGACACCAATCCATAATGTATTATTCATGACAAAGTCTGTATTTGTCAAATTACCTATCACACGGTATCCTTCTCCTGTTGAGCGCATTTCATCAAAGACAGGGTGCTTTAGCAAATTGCCAGCAAAAAGATTACGGGTTTGAATCCTTTTGCTTTCCAGATATTGCGAAAGTTCATTCCGGGTAAAGCCGGCATCCTCCTTTACAGAGATAAGGAAGCCAAACCAGCTGGGATTAGAGTTCTTCTGGGGTTCCGGCAGGATTAAGCCGGGAGTACCTTCAAGACCTTCACGTAGGATTTGAAAGTTGCGCCGCCTCGCCTGCACGATTTCATCCAGCTTTTCCAACTGAGCACAGCCGATGGCAGCCTGCATGTCAGTCAACTTCAAATTAAATCCGAAGTGGGAATACACATATTTATGGTCGTAACCAAGAGGAAGCTCGCCAAACTGCTTGGTAAAACGGCATCCACAGGTATTATCCACCCCGCCCACACACCAGCAGTCACGTCCCCAATCACGGAAAGAACGAGTAATCCGGTTCAGTTCGGGGTCATTGGTATACACTGCTCCGCCTTCGCCCATAGTTATATGGTGAGGAGGATAAAAGCTGCTCGTACCTATATGGCCGATAGTCCCCGTCTTCTTAGTAACCCCGTCAATAGTATACTCCGAACCTAAAGCGTCACAGTTGTCTTCTATCAACCAAAGGTTATGCCGGTCACAGAAGTCTTTCACCGATTGAAGGTCAAACGGGTTACCCAGGGAATGGGCTATCATCACTGCTTTGGTCTTAGAAGTATAAGCAGCTTCCAATTGGGTTACGTCTATATCATATTCGGGAATGGTTATATCCACAAAAACCGGAACAGCCCCATACTGTATAATAGGAGTAACGGTGGTAGGGAAACCGCAGGCAACCGTAATGACCTCATCACCTTTTTTAATGCGCCGTTCACCCAATTGCGGAGAGGTCAGCGTGTAGAAAGCCAACAGATTGGCAGAAGAACCGGAATTGGTCAAAGCACAGTATCCCACTCCAAGCCATTGCGCAAAACGAGTTTCAAACTTATGTGCCCAAGGACCTGCTGTCAACCAAAAATCAAGAGAAGAATCTACCAAATTCACCAATTCTTTCTCATCAAAATAACGACCACCGTAGTTTACAAAAGACTTGCCCTGAACAAATTCTTTCTTCAAACCATGGACTTCGCTATAATACTCGCGGGTTAGCTCTAAAATGTGAGCCTTGAGGATTTCTTTCTTCGACATAATATTATTGATTAATAATTACATGTATAAAATCAGAATCTATAAATACAAATAATATGGCTATTTTGCCATCTATATATCATTTCCCTTATTTAATTTTATCTGAATACTTCTGATACTCCCCCGAAATAATATCATCCATCCACTCCTGATTTTCCAAATACCACCTAACAGTCTTTTCAATTCCTTCCTCAAACTGTAAGCTTGGCTCCCATCCCAATTCACATTTCAATTTATTAGAATCAATTGCATAACGTAAATCGTGTCCCTTGCGATCCGTAACATACGTAATTAAGTGGTCGCTGTATCCTTCAGGATTATCTAATAAGCGGTCGACTGTTTTGATAATAACCTTTATCAAATCAATATTCTTCCATTCATTAAAACCACCAATGTTATAAGTATCAGCAATCTTACCCTTATGAAAGATAAGGTCAATCGCACGGGCATGATCTACTACATATAACCAATCGCGCACATTTTCTCCTTTCCCATACACAGGCAATGGTTTACCTTGACGGATATTATTAATAAACAACGGAATCAGTTTCTCCGGAAATTGATAAGGACCATAGTTATTGGAACAATTAGTTACGATAGTGGGCATACTATAAGTGTCATGGAAAGCTCTAACAAAATGGTCACTACTTGCTTTGCTTGCCGAATAGGGACTATGGGGTTGATATTTAGTTTCTTCCGTAAAGAAACTGCCATCAAAGTCCAAAGCGCCATAGACCTCATCAGTAGAGATATGATAAAAGCGTTTACCTTCATATCCTTCGGGAAGAGACTCCCAAGCGAGTTTGGCAGCCTGCAACAGACATAACGTTCCCATCACATTGGTTTGGGCAAATGTAAAGGGATCCTTGATACTACGGTCTACATGACTTTCAGCAGCCAAATGAATCACACCGTCAATATGATACTCATCGAAAATCTTCTGTATTTTCTCAAAATCACAAATATCCGCTTTAACAAATGTGTAATTGGGGCTAGCTTCTATATCTTTCAGATTCGCCAGATTGCCGGCATAAGTCAACTTGTCCACATTGACAATATGATATCCGGGATACTTGTTAACGAACAATCTCACTACGTGACTACCAATGAAACCTGCTCCACCGGTTATCATTATATTTCTTACGAAGTTCATTTCTTTCACCATGAATTAAAATTATACATCTTGGGGTTGAGCTATCAGCTCTGCAATACATTTCTTAAGGGAATCTTTCCAGTAAGGGATTTGCACACCAAAAGTCTTTTTTACCTTAGTTTTATCCAAAACAGAAAATGCCGGACGTTTTACCTTACTTGGGAATTCATTACTATGACAAGGCTGAATGTCACACACATTTCCACATAAATCACAAATCTCCTGGGCAAAATCATACCAGGAACATACCCCTTCGTTGCTGAAATGATAGATGCCTTGCTTATCCAGCATATTCTCTTCGATAACTTTATAAATAAGAGCAGCCAAATCAGCGGCATAAGTAGGCGTACCTACCTGGTCGAAAACAACATGAAGGCTTGCTCTGTCAGAGGTTAGCTGCCGCATTGTCTTTACAAAATTTTTGCCGCAGGAAGAATAAAGCCAGGCTGTACGAAAAATCATATAGTTACATCCTGTGCGGATTATCGATTGTTCGCCTGCTAATTTGGTTTGTCCATATACCCCCAAAGGATTAGTTTCCCAATCTTCACAACAGGGAAGATTTTTATCTCCCTGAAACACATAATCGGTAGATACGTGAATCAACGTAGCATCTATTTCTTTCGCAACAATTGCCAAATTCTCCACAGCTTTATTATTCAACAAATCAGCCATGTCATAATCGTCTTCTGCTTTGTCCACATTGGTATATGCCGCACAGTTAACTATCACATGTATTTTATTTTTAATTGCTATCGTTCGAATATCATCTAAATTAGTAATATCCAGCTCGTTCACATCTGTAAAAATATAATTATTACAACTAGTCTCAGATACACGACGCATCTCGTTGCCTAATTGTCCATTAGCTCCAGTTATTAAAATATTCATCTGACTGATTATAATTTATTGCTACATAAGTTCAGGATAGAGTTCTTCGTTATAATCAAAAAGCCAAGAAGCATCTTTAAGGCAAACATGGTGTTTGTCTTTCTCTGAAAGAATTATTTTATCTACAGGGATTCTCCAATCAATATTTAAATCCGGGTCATTCCATGCTAAAGCACCTTCACACTGGGGAGAATAAAAATTATCACATTTATATTGGTAATATTCTTAACCATCTTAAAAATACATACTTAAATATTTTATAATCAATATGTT
>JAUUNK010000354.1 GCA_030844565.1 Bacteroides ovatus | reverse complement strand
TGGTTCTCCGAAATGCAGGCGGCGATGGTATTCGTCCCCATTTGGTAGCTGTTCCCGACAGCAGTATTAAAACCGTAATTCCTCTCGACAGTAAGCGAAGCGATATAGGCGGAATCCGTAACAGGTTGTGAAAGGCCGGAGGTCGTCTGATACTCCGCCCGCTGAACCGGAACAGTTTCCGTGGGTTCTTTTCCGACAGCTTTCTCCTGGACCGTATCCTTATCCGGGTTCAGATACTTTGCCGCCATCTTGTAGGACCGCTCCATCAGTTCTTCTCGGGTAGCCGCCTTGTTCTTCTCCTTTTCCGCCTCTTCCAGCTTTTTGTTCAGTTCATCTACTTTTCTTTCCAAATCGCTGTTTGCCGTCTCTTTGGGAGTCTCATAGAAGTCATTCAACTGCCCGGAGATTTGCTCGTAGGTATTAACGGACTGTTGCAACCGGTCTCCGTCCTTTTCTTTTTCACCGGTATCGGATGCCCCCTTTCCTTCGTTCATTAATGTCCCGGCAAGCTGCTCCAACGACTTCATCCGGCTTTCTTCCTCCACTTCCGCCTGTTGCTTCTCATAGGCAGCGGTCTTCTTATCCACCAGTTTGGCAGTGGTAGGTTCGGGTACGTTCACATTGAATCCTGAATTTCCGGGGGCTTCCGTCTCGTTTTCCTTGCCGGAGGGGGCAAATATTCAGTACATGACTCCCAGGAAGACCAGCACAAAGGCCGGAATCACAATGAACTTCCTTCTTTTTTCCATCTCTTCCGGTGTGAGCACCTTCTTCTCTTTTTCAGGTTCTTCCTTCAAGGCTCTGCCGTTTTCCGGCTGTACCGCCGTTTCTTCTGCCGCTTCGGGCTTTTCCAAATCTTTATCTTCCATTACTCGTTGGTTTTAGGGTGATACATTATACTGTCTTTTTCCGCCCGGTGGAGGGAGTCCACCGGATGGACAAACGGCAACTCCTTTTGTGTGCCGTGAGAGAGAAAACGCCCGAAAGCGCGTGCTACGGTGATACCACATAGAACGGTACTGGTAACCAGCATGCCCACAAGCACTCCCTTACGCTCTTTTTCGGACAGCTCCTCGCAAACGTTCTTCAGTTTTTCGCTGATCTCTGTCTTTATCTTCCTGCTTTTCATTACCTTAATATATTAGCGTTCAACGGTCCTTATATCCCTGTTTTCCAAAATCTCAAAGCGTTCCGCCATGAAGCCTTGCGGATTATTATCCGACCTGACCGTACTCTGCAGGAAGCAACGGGTGACCAGGGAACGCTCGGTGATATTGCTGTTTCGGATAATCATCTGCCGGGCAAAGGTGGTGATCCGGTACGGATAGTTATCGAAATCACACTGCATGCTGTCTACCAGGACAGTCTGGTTAATATTACCGCTGATCAGACGATTATAATAGCCTTTCTCGTTCCAATCCCGGTAATAACTATAAAGACTCTTGTCCGCCAGATACATGGCCCGGTTGATATTGGATTCGATAGCGGCCTTATCGGGAGCCAGCGTAAAGAACAGTTCATGCATGCGGCGCACATGCTCGCGGGCCTCCACCGGACGGTTCAATGCCGCATCTTGGGATAACGCCACTATGAGTGACTTGCCCTGATCCAATACATATACTTTCTCCCGTTGCTGGTTAGCAAAGAGGTAGGACTTTCAGATGGCATACGTAGTCAGTGAGGCACAAATACCCAGAAAGACCAACGTGAACAGGCGGATCTGCCTGAACGAGGATTCGATGTTTTTAAAACTTTTAAATTCCATAATTTTATGTTTTTTCAATTTCTACTTTTTCAATAATACGGCACCGACATTTCCCGTCGAAGCACCCGCCGCAGCACCGGCTACATTGGTCACCTTGGATGTCGTATTGTTGACATTCCGGTTATAGGCACTCATACCTCCCGCTTGGACAATCCAGTTCGAAACAGTGGGCACACAAAAATATCCGATAATGCCGATGACCATGAATATCAGATAGATGGCCGAGGAACCGTCCACGTCAATGACACTCATCGGATCGGCCATCAGGTTCATCTCTTCCTGCAGGATTAGCGTCTGTATCTTGGCAAGCATCGCCCCGAAGAGATCAGCCACCGGTAGCCAGAGATAGACACTGATATAGCGTGCCAGCCATTGGACAAGCGTGTTCTGCAGTCCGTCAAAAACACTCAGGGCAAAGGCTATCGGTCCCAAAATGCTTAGGACTATCAGGAAAAAGGTACGGATCGTGTCGATGACCAGCGAAGCGGACTGGAAGAGAATCTCCAGCAATTTGCGCATGACCATCTGGACAATACCTTGCAGGGAGAAGGCATACGAAACCTCATACATGGTCTGCAAGGCCGTATGCTCCTCCTCACTCCAGCCCATGTTATCCAGTTCCGCATCCAGCTCCTCATTGGAAGCAAAGACACGTCCGGTCATCATCGTCTTAGCCATCATGTCCGCACGGAGCTTGTCCTTCTCCTGCTGGTACTTCTGCAAGTCGAAGGTCTGGTCACGGAGCAGCATTCCGGTTCCCTGAACGATGGGGCTAAAGATACCGTTGAGAGTTCCCAGCACCATCACGTCAAAGAAAAGGATACACATGCCCAGGACAAAAGGCCGTAACATCGAAAAGACATCGATGGGCTCCGCACGGGAGAGCGACTGCCAGACACGGTAAGCGATATAGAACAAAGCTCCTAATGCAGCGAGTGCCATCGCCATGTCCATCATCGGGTGGCAGAGTTTGGTCATCGTATCATAGAGATTCCGAAGAATCTGGTGCATATTTTCAAATGAAATGGATAATAATACCATAATTGATTCTTTTAAAATTGTAGACTACCAATAACGCTCATCCTTGCCGTACAGGTCAAATACCTGTTGCTGCTCGTTCTTCTCCTTGGCACGCAGGTAGGATACATGCAGGTTCTTGCGGGTGTAGTAGTTGGCCAATTCCTTGTAATGTGTCATTTCCCTGTATACCCGGTTCACCAGGTCAATGCGTTCCTTGTCGTTCATGGACATGCCGGTGGGATTGATGATATTCTTCAGCTCGGTAATGCTGCGGCTGCTCTTCTTCATGATGGTGTTATAACCGGCAGCTATCGCATTCAGCTCCCGCTGGCTGAAATTCTTGTCGGTTAGCATCTTGCCGAAATTGTTCACGTAAATCTCGGAGATATCACCGAGCATCAGGACGGACTCCTTGACTTTCTCGCTGCCGCTGATCAGGTCGTTCACTTTGCGCAGCTTGTCGTAATACTCACGCCCCTGCTCGAAAATCTTTGAGGTCTCCTTCCATGTGGAGAGGGCATTCTGCGCCGTTTCCGAGGTCTCCACTATTTCGTTGACACTGTTCACGATACCCTGGACGAGGTTGCCCGGATCGGACACCACCCACTGTGCCTGTACGCTTGCCGGTACTATAAAGGCCGACAGGACAAACAACATGCTTATAATTCTCTTTCTCATTGCTTCTTTATTTTAATCGTTTATTTTTTCTTTTTCTTCTCACTTGCCAACATTCGGATAGCCTGCTCCATATTGCCGCCCAGCTTCTCTGTCATTTGTGTGACTTCCAGTTTTTCGGTTTCTTCCGTGGTATAGGTGAGATACTCCTCGACAGAGGTTTCTGTGGCATAGACAGCGGACCGGACACCTCCCAAGCCTATTCAAACCTCCTTATACTTCCGTGCCGGATCGTTGGACTGATTGATAGACAATATCTGCCCTTTCTCTTTGTCGGTCAATCCGAGCAGGGACTGTACGGAGTCAAACTTGTTAATATACTTTCGCTGATCCAGCAGAATCTTACAATCGGCATTGTTGATAATGGTGTCTTTGATAATGGGACTTGATACAATATCGTCCAGTTCTTGAGTGACGACAACGGCCTCACCAAAATACTTTCTAACCGTTTTGTGTAGGCTAAGCACCCAGCGCCTTATCATATTTCTATGGTAGGTTTCCAAATGCTCGCCCCCGAACCGGACTTACACCTCTCAGCGTATCCGGC
>JAUUNK010000353.1 GCA_030844565.1 Bacteroides ovatus | reverse complement strand
AGGGAGTGCGGAAGCCACTACCAAGAACAAACTGCTTTTCGATTTGCGAACCAAATATCTGCATGTCGCTGATACCTGGGAGATGGAAGGCAGAAACTGGTCGCCCGTCCAGTTGTCACATTGCTTCGATGAAATCAAGGCGGCAAAACCCGAGGTCAAAGTAAAGAGCGTCCAGCAGATGATCGATTATCTTGAAGAGACATTCAAAAACAAGAAACGCATCAAGAACGGGCAGATCGTCGATAGTACGACCAATGCCAAACGGTATGTCTATCTCAAGCGTGAACTGCAGGCGTTTACAAAAGAAAAATATGCAAAAGCCTTTTCCTCTTATTTCTTTGCTGACATTACAGAAGAGTTTCTTCTTGACTTTGCATTTTGGCTTAAAGAAAGAGGTATCAGAAACGGCAACAAGGCCGGACTCACGCACAAATTGAGGTTGCTCCGTGCCGTATGCAGGCAGGCGGAAAAGAAAGAGATGTACGGGGTGAATATGGAGAACTTCCTCTGTCTCGGTGATGATATCAATTGGCCGGAAAGCACTTCAAGAGCAGTCCCGGAAACAGTCATAGCAAAAATTGCAAATGTTGACCGTACCCTGTTTACGAAGAAAGAGCAGTTGCATCTTGATTTGTTCCTGTTCAGCTACTATACCGGAGGTATGGCGAATGTCGATGTCTGTAACCTGACATGGGATTTGGTCCAGGAAGACCGCATCGTCTATGAACGTATCAAGTTTCCCAAAACAGCCAAGCCGGAGCTTCTCAGCAAAGCAAAAGCCATCATGAATAAATACCGTGGGCAAAGTTACGGAAATTATGTATTTCCTGTTTTTACACATAAACACACGACCACTTCCAAGAAGACTACACGTGTCAAGCAAATTTCCACACGTCTTTCACAAACCTTGACGAAAGCATGCAAGATACTACGCATTAAAGAAAACATCACCTGGTATTCCGCCCGTGGTTCTTTCATATCAAAGATGGTAGATGCCGGTAACAATCCATATGTGATTGCAGAGATGACGGGCAACAGTCCATTGACCATCTATAAGCACTACTACAAGAATACGAAACGGGAAGAAATCAAACGGCAAATGGAAGAAATGTTCTGATTGTGCATGTCCATATACTCGCAAATTCCTTGGCAATTCCCCTGCAATCCTCCGGAATACGGAGGATTTTCTGTGTTGGTGAATAATCACACTCTACAATGGGTGTTAAATCTTACTGATTACCAGAAAGATAGTTATTATATTGACAAAATCGCTTTTATTTTCGAATAATTTCACTACCTTTGTAATCAATAACTTAAATAGAATTTATATGAAAGAATTGGTTTCAAAAATACAGGAAGTATATGCTACATTCTCCACGGATGCGGCACTTCAGATTGAAAAAGGCAACAAGGCCGCAGGTACCCGTGCCCGCAAGGCTTCGTTGGAACTGGAAAAATTGATGAAGGAGTTTCGCAAGGTTTCTTTGGAAGAATCCAAGAAATAGCCTTAACACATCGGCCGTTGTCATATAATGGCCGGTTCTTCTGCAGATACGGCATAAAAAGTGTATTGGCAGAACGACATAATAAAAAACGGAAAGCGTTAACTTTTGTCATGCATCGAAATCTGGTAAAATTCACTTATCCGCAGGACAAACAGTTTTCGCCTATGCTTTTGCGTGGGCT
The DNA here is from genome assembly GCA_030844565.1 of Bacteroides ovatus. Lineage (GTDB taxonomy): Bacteria > Bacteroidota > Bacteroidia > Bacteroidales > Bacteroidaceae > Bacteroides > Bacteroides ovatus_A. The sequence continues at coordinate 2,361 of JAUUNK010000353.1, read as the reverse complement.
TAACTTGTTTGCGGATAGGTTTACCAGAACCTCGGTGCTACGGGTTATGTCCCACGCTTTTTGGTCTTGGTATACTGAACGCTTGACGGGACTCAAGCCAAATACGGAGATATTATGAATGACATGAATCTGATGGATGAACTTATGAAAATTCCTGCTGATGCGACTGCCGCCACAGTACAAGGCATAGAAATGCTGCTTATCGATAAAAATAAGGCGGAGTCTTTATTGGAATCGGATCCTAATGACAACGCCATCCACGAATGCCTTTTAAGCAACGGCCGTTTCCTGTTCCAATCGGACAATGCCAACCTCGTTGCCCTGTATAAAGTAACAAGAGCATCTGAATAACGCTCCTGTTGCATATAATCACCTTATTTATCTGATTTCATCCTTTCTACAAAGGCTTTTGACGGTTTGAATGCCGGGATATTGTGGGCAGGCACTATTATCGTGGTATTCCTGCTTATGTTGCGTGCCGTCTTTTCCGCACGGTATTTGATGATAAAAGAACCGAAGCCGCGAAGATAAATCTCCTCGCCGTTTATCATGGCAGACTTTACGCTATCCATGAATCCTTCAACAATTTGCAACACGACCTGCTTCTCCAGACCGGTCTGCATTGCTATTTCCCTGACGATATCCGCTTTTGTCATATCAATTCTTGATTAAATACTGTCAATCCGGTTACAAAGATACATCATTTTCTGAAATATCCTCTTTTTATAAGCACATATAACAAACATTAGCCGGTGTCGGTCTCTACTCTTTCGATACAAATAGTATCGAAGTATGAAACTGACACTCAACCGCAAATTCAAAGGCCAGACCTACACTATAGGCGACCTGTCTATCGATGGCAAGTTTTTCTGTAACACCATCGAAGATGTCGTGAGGGAACTTCCGGCAACCTGTCCGGACACTTCCTGTGGTCGCTCCTGTACCTGCGCGGAAAAAGTCTATGCCAAGACAGCCATTCCTGCCGGGACTTATAAAGTCACCCTTCAGTACAGTCCCAGGTACAAGAAGAAAATGCCATATCTGCATGATGTGCCACATTTCCTCGGCATCTTGGTCCACTCCGGCAATACAGAAGTCGATTCCGCCGGCTGTATCATCGTGGGAAAGAATACTGTCAAAGGAAAAGTTTTGGAATCCCGTGCCACTTTCCAAGAACTGTATGCCATACTCGAGTCCGAAGCGGACATAACCATTCAGATTATATAAAGCGAATGGCGATCAACAGGCTCAAACCACCCAGAAACCTGCGCATCGAGTTCAAACCGTCCCCACGGCAATATGAACTCTGGAAACTCTTGCAGCCAAACTATTGTCCCCATTGTGGCGGGGAGATCGAGCAAATCCTTGTTGGCTATGATCAGCAAGGTAACCCGCAGTACAGGCCGCAGTGCAGGCATTGCAAGTCGCAGAACCTGCCGCAGCTGATACTGGGAGGCGGAGCGGCAGGCGGCGGGAAAGCAGCACCGTTGGATTCAACGGTATGTACTCCTTTCGGTTTCCGCAAAGTTCGGGATTTGAAAGTCGGGGACATCATATCCTCTGCCACAACCGGAGGGCAGCAACGGATAATCTGGCTACACCCTGTTGAAAGACATGATTACTACCGTATCCACTTTATCGACGGGACATATTTCGACTGTTCCGCGGGACATTTGTGGAAACTTCATCAAAGTCACAAAAGGACGGAACGGAAAGATACGGGGTGGAACCGGAACAACGAGAGACTTTGGAGTACCCGGATTATTCACGATTGGATGCAGCGTAAGAAACACGGGATGCATAGAGGTAGTAATTTGACTATTCCCCTGTGCGCCCCGGTACAGTTTACTTCGGGAAAACGGTACAGACATCCCAACCCCATAGAACCTTATATTCTCGGGGCTATTCTCGGCGATGGGTGCATTACGAAATCCGTGACGGCGGCCAATTCTGTGTTACTCACGACAACGGATGATGAAATTGTCCAAAGATTCATGTCCGCAGGATATGATATGGGCCATTATCAGAGAAAAAGCGGGAATAAAGCCCAAAGTTATGTGATTTATGACCGTAACTTAGTGGATGCGCTGAGGGTGCTTGGCTTGGAAAGATGTGATTCTGCCAACAAGTTCATTCCCCGGCAATATAAATACGCCCCTGTTGAAGAGCGTAAACAGCTCATCCGGGGACTGATGGATACCGACGGCTATGTCAATGGAAGGGGGTACATGTCTTACTGCACGACAAGCAGCCGGTTAGCGGAGGACGTGGCATTTGTCATACGCTCTTTGGGAGGTATAGCGACAATCAAAAAGCCTCCTGCAGGATATAAGGACAAGGCAGGAAACTTCATCCAATGCA
>JAUUNK010000039.1 GCA_030844565.1 Bacteroides ovatus | reverse complement strand
AAGGTTTACCTAATTACCTATAAAACCTAGAGAATTAGAGATACTATGTGAATTTTACCTTAAGCAAATAACTGATTATTTTATTTGGCATTTATACCGTGACTAGCCTCTTCTTTCCTAGCTTTTTTCTTCTTTATTTCTTTTTCCATTGCTGGTTTCAGATTTTGTTGCTAATTTCCCCCAGTATTTTTAATATATTAGGCTAATTGGTAGAATGGACAATAGCAAGGATATCCGATGATTCTATAATTCAATATGACTCTCTCATTTATGTATGATTAAGAAGAGAAAACGGGTGGTATATAAAAAAGTGAGGAGAGCCCCCCTCACTAAAGTCAAACCAAAATAATCGAATTATGCTCCGTTTATCTTGATGTTAGAAAGATACGAATTATTTTAGATTATCCAGTATTTCTCGTATAGCTGTGTCTGCATGCTTTTTCATAATAGATACATAACTGAATATGGGTCTATCTTCTTTCATTGAATGCCCGATGCAATATTCCAGTGTACTAAGTGGTATCCCCAAATCGTATCCATGTTGGACGAACGATTTGCGTGCTGAATACAGTGTTAGGTCATGCTTCACACCTGCCACCTCTTTCAACACCTTCATCTTACGTGTGAGTGTATTATAGCAGGATGTGTACGTTTTATATTTCCCAAACACGAGTTTTCCCGTATTTTTATTCATATACTTCTTGATGAGAGGTTTAGCCTCATCGGGGATTGTGAATGAAGTTAGCCGATCCCCGTCTTTCGTGTTTCTCGTCTTAATTCTGATATAGTCCACGTCCGTTGTACGGAAGTCGTATGCAAGCATATCTACCAGATTCATCCCTGCCAGGTAGTATGTTAACATGAAGATGTCTCTAACTACGGATACATTGTACTTATTTGGAACCATATCGCGAATTATTTTCAATTGTTCTACGGTAATACATGTATCTCTTTTCCTGGCTGCTGGAATGGTAGCTGTCACGAATGGATCTACCTTATATTCTACATACCTCATCTTGATAGCATAGTTGATGATTACTTTCAAGAGAGTGACGTATATATTAATAGTAGTAGGTGAGAGTTTTTTCTTTTTTAGGTACATGATGTAATTATTGATCCGCACTGGCGTGATGTACTCCATCAGTGAGCCCGGTCCAGTGAATTTAAGAAAGTGATTTGCCGCCAAATTATAAAGTTTATATGATTTAGCTCTTTCTTCTTCATCTATTTGGGACAGGTATTCTTCTACAATATCTTCAAAAGTACGGCGTTCCCCAATCATAGGGTTTGCTATCATTTTAATAAGTTGTGTACAGGTCAATGCATTTGCGTACTCCAACTTCATGTATCTGTCAAAATAGGTATTGTATAGCTTCCTAATTTGTAAATTGAGCATATCTTTATCTGGACGTTTCACAACTTGTCCATTTTTAAGCTCTGAGGCAGAGTCCAGTATGATGTCAGTGACTATATATCTGGTTTGCGAGTTGTGGGAAACCATTATTCTCACTTTATGTTTGCCGTTCGCCATTTTTTTAGCCGGCAGAATTACTATTGAAAAAGTTGCCATAAATCATTATTTTAGATAAATCGTCGATTCTTTAGACAAGAATACGGCACTAAAAAACGTATTCCGTACCAGAATCGGACTATAAAATAGTGTCAAAAGTGACGTTTTTATCTCTCAATAATAGGTACTAACTGGCATGAAAAAAGTTCGATTAACACTTATAAAACGCTTATTCTTAGTGAATTAAAAAAAGGCTTCCTTGTTCGTCCGCCGACGAGGAAGCCTTTAACACAAAAACTAAACTAGACTTAACTAAACTATTCCATTCTTAGAGTTTCACAACTCCTTTCTGTTCGATGCAAAGATACATATTTAGTGCATAAATCCCAAATAAGAATCGACTAATTGATAAATTTTACCGATAAAAAAGGCAATATTCAGCTCCTTTCGTCAAGAAAGGTTTGGAAAGCTTGTTTATAACTATCACTGATAGGGATATAAGCTTTATCAAAAACGATTCGTCCACGGTCGATTATACGTATTTTATCTTTTTGCACAATAAAAGAACGGTGTACTCTTATGAAACGGTTAACGGGCAATAATTCTTCCATTGCTTTCATACTCATGAGAGATAAAATAGGTTTGGGAGAATCTTCCGTGTATATTTTGATATAATCTTTCAAGCCTTCGATATATAGAATCTTTTTCAGTTCTATTTGCACTAGTTTGTAGTCGCTTTTTACAAAGATGTTTTCTATCTCTTCCGGCTTTTGTACCAGCTCGAACCATTGAAGCGCTTTGTTGGCTGCTTGCAGAAAGTCGACGTAAGAAATAGGTTTTAGTAGATAATCCAGTGCATTTACCCGATAGCCGTCCAAAGCATATTGACCAAAAGCGGTAGTGAATACAATGCGGGTACGGGGAGTGACCATCTTAGAGAATTCCAACCCGTTTAACTCGGGCATTTGAATATCAAGAAAGAGCAGGTCTGTTTCTTTACCTGCCAATTCTTTCATAGCTTGCACGGCACTCGAATATTTTCCTGTTAATTGAAGGAAGGGAGTCTTATTGACATAACTTTCTAACAGTCCCAGCGCGAGTGGTTCATCGTCTACAATTGCACAACTCAATATCATAATTTTATCTTTTATCAGTGGGTGATTACTAATTTGGATATATATTCTTTACCGTTGGCAGAAACTCCTTTTTCCCATTTGTATTGACCGGGATAAAGAAGTTCCAACCGTTTGCTGACTTGTTCCAATCCTATTCCCGAACCACTTTTATCAGTAGTGTTCTTCGGGTGATTGCTATTTCGTATTTCACAGACTATTTTGCCGTTATCTTCTGAAAGAGAGATATGGATGAAACTTGGCTCCGTGGGAGAGATACCATGTTTGAATGCATTTTCGATGAGCGAGATAAAGATAAGAGGAGCAATCGGTGTCTGGCTGTCCGGCTGAATATGGAATCGGGTGGTTACTTCTACCTCGGAGGCTAAGCGAATACGCATTAGTTCGATGTAGTTACAGATAAAATCCACCTCTTTGCATAAAGGAACAAAGGTCTGTTGATTGTCGTAGAGCACATATCGAAGCAATTTGCTGAGTTCCTGAACTGCTTGCTGTGCTTTCTCGCCATCAAAAGCAATCAAAGCGTAGATATTATTTAGCGTATTGAGTAAGAAATGTGGGTTAAGCTGATTGCGCAGGTTTTTTAGTTCGGCTTCGGCGCGGCTTTTTTCTGCTTCACGACGGGCATTTTCAGCTTGTCTCCATCGGGCACTCATCCGTATGGCAGCACTCAGGCCGATAGTAAAGATAAGGGCAATCATATCTCTGGCAAAAAATATCCACCACGGTGGCATGTGTGGACGCCGGGGTGGGGGAGTGTTAAAGCTTAAATTTTGCCAGAGGTGAAGGGCAAAGCCTAGCAGGCAAACCATACCTATATTATATAGTATGTATTTTTGTAACTTGTTCCCAAACAAGAGTCGGGGAACAAGCAAGAAGTAATTCACATAAAACACAATAAAGAAAGAAAGCGGTACTGGAACATGCCGTAAGTAGTCTATCCAGTCGATTTCCCCGTTTCCGCGTTCCGCAAAAAAAAGCGGAAAGCCGAATACGATGCCCCAACTGATGAAATGGATTCCAATTTCCAGAGGACGGGGGGTGGATGTAAGAGTTGGTTTCATGTATGCAAAAATAACAAATTATTCATAGCGTATAGCTTCAATCGGGTCTAAATCTGCAGCTTTCTTTGCCGGATACCAGCCAAAGAATACACCCGTAAGCGTACAAACTGCAAAAGAGAGGAATACACTCCATGGCTGGATAAGAATGGGCCAATGGGCTACACTCTTTACAATCCAACTGGCTCCGCAGCCAATCAATACTCCGATAAGACCGCCTGTGATACTAATCAAGATGGCTTCGATAAGAAATTGGCTTAAGATATCTATTCCGCGTGCTCCCACCGACATACGTAATCCTATTTCACGAGTACGTTCCGTGACGGATACATACATGATATTCATAATGCCGATGCCGCCTACCACAAGAGAAATTCCGGCAATACATGCCAGTAATGTGGTCATCAGGTCAGTGGTAGAATTCAGCATAGTGCTTAGCTCCTGTTGCGTACGGATGGTGAAATCATCGTCATCGGAATCTTTCAGTTTATGGTTTCGACGAAGAAGAGAAGTGATTTCATCAGTAGCGTAGTCGGTCATATCTTCCGTGAGGGCGGAAGCAAAGATGCCTTGCAGATAGGTGACGGCAAGCAAACGTTTCATTACCGTGGTGTAAGGTGCCAGCACCACATTGTCCTGATCGGACCCCATGGAGTTGTAACCTTTTGCTTTGAGTACACCTACTACGCGAAATGGAATCTTATTGAACCGGATGATTTTTCCTATCGGGTCATTTCCGTCCGGAAAGAGGTTGTCTACAATCGTTTTCCCGATAACGCATACTTTAGCAGAAGTTTGTATATCGGCTTCGGTAAACATCTCTCCGTTTTCGATAGAAAGTTGGCGGATTTCCAAATAGTCGGTTCCTACACCGCTGACCGAAGAAGGATAGTTGTTATTGCCCGCGATGAGTTGTCCCGAAGAAGACACATTGGGACTTACGGCAGAAAGATAATTCGTTTCATCCCGCAAAGCTTCATAATCCGCCAGTTTAAGAGTCTGCATAGCGGAAGGGTCTTGCCGGACTCCTCCCCGCATATCTGCTCCGGGATGAATCATAATCATGTTAGAGCCCATTTCTGCTATCTGTGTTTGGATGCTTTTTTTGGATCCTTGACCGATGGCAAGCATAGTAATGACGGAGGCTACACCGATAATGATTCCTAGCATGGTCAGGAAGGCCCTCATTTTATTGTTGGCTAATGCTCGTAGGGCTATTTTAAATAGATTGGTTCCGTTCATATTGAAATCAGTGTTTAATCGTTTTCATCATTTTTCGGTAATGCTGCCAGTGCTTGGCTAGCGGAAAGCATTCGCTGGTTGGGGGCGTCTTCGATGACATGCCCGTCGCGCAGGCGGATATTGCGACTGCTATATTGTGCCAATTCCGGGTTGTGGGTGACGAAGATGATAGTTCGCCCTTCGGCATGCAGTTTCTGAAAGAGCACCAGTATTTCGAAAGAAGTGCGTGTGTCCAGGTTACCCGTTGCCTCGTCTGCCAATATCACTGCCGGCTTGTTGACCAAAGCACGGGCAATTGCCACCCGTTGCATTTGTCCGCCGGACATCTGGTTCGATTTATGCTCCAGTCGGTCGCCTAGTCCTACTGCCTGCAATGCTTCAATGGCACGTCGGCGCCTTTCCGAAGCACTGACGGATGCGTTATACATAAGCGGCAATTCCACGTTCTCTACGGCAGTAGTCTTAGGTAACAAGTTATAACTTTGAAAGACAAAACCGATTTTCCGGTTGCGTAGCACTGCCCGTTGTGTTTTGCTCATGGTGCGTACGGAGATTCCGTCAAGAAAGTATTCCCCACTGGTAGGAGTATCCAAACAACCCAGGGTATTCAGCAAAGTTGACTTACCCGAGCCGGATGTTCCCATAATGGTGACGAACTCCCCTTCGTTGATGGTGAAAGATACTCCACGTAGAGCATGTACCGTTTCACCCCCTACCAGGAAATTTCGTTTGATATTCTGGAGTTCAATAACTTTTTTCATCATTTAGCCCTTTCTTTCTTTTTTCCCGGAGGGCCCGGCATAAATGGATTCTTTTCTTGATCGCCACTTGTTTGCATCTCGCCTGTTCCGTTTTCTCCGGATGCTTGTCCGATAGTGGCTTCGGTAACTACAGGTGTTCCTTCGCTAATTCCGCTGATAATCTCTGTGTAAATTCCATTGCTGATACCTGTTTCTACCGGATGAGCCGTGAAGGTGGTGCCTTCGCGTGTCCATACTTTATGGGTCGCTTCGCTGTCTTTTATAACGTCATCTTTTCCTATTAGCATCTTTTCCGGTGTAAAGCGTAAAGCTTTGGAGGGAACGCAGAGCACACCCTTTTTGTCTAAAATGTAGATGGTGACATTGGCTGTCAGGCGGGGTTTCAGTTTCTGTTCCGGATTAGGAGCTGAGATTACAACTTCGTAAGTGACTACCGTACTGCTACTGGCGCTTGTGCTGCTACTACTGCTTGCATCGCCCAGTCGGATTTGGGTGACTACTCCTTCGAATACATCGTTCGGATAAGCATCCACCGTGAAGCTGGCACGTTGTCCTTCTTCTATTCCGCCTATATCGGCTTCGTCCACATCCGCCACTACCTGCATTTGAGTCAGGTCGGCAGCTATGGTGAACAGAGTAGGTGTTTCAAACCCTGACGCTACAGTCTGTCCTGCTTCCACATCCCGGCTGATAACTACTCCGTCGATAGGTGAGGTGATGGTGGCGTATGACAGGTTTCGTTCGGCTTTTGCCAGAGATGCACGGCTGCTGTCATACGAACTTTTAGCTTTTTGATAATTATAAAGAGACTGCTCATAGTCGGTGTCGCTAATCAGTGCTTTCTCGTGGAGCCCCTTGTTCCTCTCATAATTTTTCTTTTGATATTCATATTCGGCTTTTGCACCGTCATAGGTAGCTTGTTGTGAGGCGAGTTCACTTTGCAACGTCACCCGGTCCATTTCCGCAATCAATTGACCTTTCTTCACTTCGGAATTATAGTCTACATAAATCTTGTCGATGATGCCCGATACTTGAGTACCGACTTCCACTTCTATTACCGGTTCAATAGTGCCTGTAGCCGTCACAGAGTTGGAAATATCTCCTCTTTTGACTTTGGCTGTGGCATAGGTCATTTTATGCTTGGCGGAAGAACCGCTAAACAGCCATATTCCGAGTCCCACCACTACAATGGCGGCTCCTGCAATAAGAATAATCTTTTTTGTTTTCATATATATTTCTGTTTTATTCTCCTGAATTTATAAAGTAATCTTTTCTCCCTGATAGAATTTCAGCAATTGCCTGTTGAGCACTGCCATATATTTAGCCTGTAGTTGCTCTTGTTGAGCTTGCAGCAGATTGTTCTTTTCTGTCAGCAGGTCTACAGTGTTTTTCATTCCCCGGTTGAACTGTTCTTGTACGAGTTCGTAGCTGGTCTGCGTGCTATGAAGTTTATCTTGGGCAGCGACGTATTGCTGTTGGGCCGTATTAGCGTCGAGCCAGAGGCTTTCAATAGTTTTATAAAGAGCTTTTTGCTCGTCCAACAGGGTGAGTTGGCTAAGTTGGCGTTGCAGTTTGGCTTTCTGTATGGCGCTTTTTGTTTGTCGGTTGTTAAAGATAGGTACGCTAATAGAGAGTCCGATGGAGTTGTTCCAGCCGTTCTTCACTTGTTCGCCGAAGGTAAAATCGCTCCCGCTTGTGTTGGTAGTTCCTATTCCTGCACTCAGGCTAAGAGTAGGCATGTATCCAGATTTAGCAATGCTAATACCCAGTTCCGAAGATTCCACATTCAATTTACCCGCTTCAATTTCTGGTCTAAGGGAAAGGGCAGCGCTGTAGACATCCTTCTTGGTGGGGAGGGGAGAAACTACTTCTGTTTCGTCCAAGAGGGGGAGAGCCAGGTTCATTTCTTCTTCTCCGTCCAATTCAAGAAGTTGTTTCAGCTGTAGTTTATAGTCGCTCAGTGTGGCTTGTGATGTGACAAGTTGGTAGCGGTCCGAACTTACTTGAGCTTCCAATTGGGCAAGGTCACTCTTGGCAATGCTTCCGGCAGCAAACAGTTCTTTGCCACGGTCACGTTGTGCTTCAGATACTTTCAGCGTGTTTTCGTTGACTTTTACTGCTTCTGTGGCATAGAGAATCTGAATATAAGCCTGAGTGATAGTCTCTTCAATTTCGTTTTCAGAAGTGGCTACATCCAGTTCCGCCACGCGGTTGTTGAGTTGTTCCTGCTTGATTGTGTTCAGACGTTTTTTCCCGTTGTAGAGGGTCCACGAAGCATTCAGCCCATAGTTGCCGTTGTAGCTGGTTTTGTTGCTACTTTTGAGAATCTCCGTTCCGCTGACGATGCTACTTGATTCTTGATAGGGGCGGTTCACGACATTTTGGCTGGTGGAGAACGACAAGTTAGGAAACAAAGCCGCTTTGGCGGTCTTTACGTCTACCAGTGTGCTTTCTGCATTTACACGGTTTTTACGGATACTGATGTTTTCCGACAAGGCATAGTCGATACACGTTTGCAAATTCCACACGGTGGGACGTTCCTGCGCCTGTAGCGAGGGGCTGTTGCACCACACACCTGCCATGCAGAGTGTTATCACTGTCAATCTTCTTACGTTTATCATATTTTCCGGTTCTATTTGGTTATTAAGACAAAGGCAAAATTACCACCTTATTATATAGGGTACAAAAACGATAGACAGACCGGGTATTTTCGCCGCTAAATGCTTTTTTTCTGTCGATAGGAGGCAAAAGAGAGGAAAAAAGCCCTGTTTCTTTCAACATTTTCTCTAAAGGCTTTGTTATATTTATAAAAGATGTATATTTGTAATCAGTACAAGCCGACTATAGATTTATGAAGAATACACTCTCTAAGATATGGAACTTCTATCTCGAAGGATTCCAGAGTATGACATTGGGCCGCACTCTGTGGCTTATTATTCTCGTGAAGCTATTCATCATGTTTTTCGTTCTCAAACTTTTTTTCTTTCCTGATTTCTTGGGTCGGCATTCCACCGATGCGGAGAAGGGAGAGTATGTCAGTAATGAACTGATTCGCCGGGCAAATCCCGAATAGATGCAGATTTTTAACTTTTAACAGCTAGATAAATATGATTGAAAGTATTGACACTTCATTAATTGATTGGTCGAGAGCCCAATTTGCGATGACAGCCATGTACCATTGGATATTTGTTCCGCTGACGCTGGGATTGGCGTTGATGATGGGAATCATGGAGACTTTGTATTACAAGACGGGTAACGAATTCTGGAAGCGAACCACAAAGTTCTGGATGAAGCTATTCGGGGTCAACTTTGCCGTAGGTATAGCTACAGGCTTGATTCTTGAGTTTGAGTTCGGAACCAATTGGAGTAACTATTCTTGGTTTGTGGGCGACATCTTCGGTGCTCCGCTTGCTATTGAGGCAATCTTAGCTTTCTTCCTCGAAGCCACATTCGTGGCAGTGATGTTCTTCGGTTGGGAGAAGGTAAGCAAAGGATTTCATCTAACCGCCACTTGGCTGACTGCCTTTGGAGCTACACTTTCCGCTTGGTGGATTCTTGTGGCAAATGCCTGGATGCAGCATCCTGTAGGGATGAAGTTCAATCCTGATACGATGCGCAATGAGATGGATAATTTCTTGGCGGTAGCTACTTCTCCGGTAGCTGTCAACAAGTTTTTCCATACGGTATTGTCAGGTTGGGTGCTGGGAGCTGCTTTCGTGGTAGGTATTAGTTGCTGGTTCCTTTTGAAGAAGCGCAATCGGAAGTTCGCTCTTACCAGCATCAAGATAGGAGCCATTGTCGGGTTGGTATCTTCCTTACTCTCCGTGTGGACGGGCGACGGATCTGGCTATCTCGTGGCGCAGACGCAGCCTATGAAGTTGGCAGCGGTAGAAGGGCTATATGAAGGAAAAACCAATGCCGGTCTCGTAGCCGTGGGTATCCTCAACCCGGCTAAAAAGACTTATGACGATGGCAAGGAAGCTTTCTTGTTCCGTCTGGCTATTCCTGATTTCCTTTCTTATCTTGCCGAACGGGATGCAAACGCCTTTGTGCCCGGCATCACCGACCTCATCGAAGGGGGCTACCAACTCAAAGACGGAACCACCGCCCTCTCGGCTACCGAGAAGATAGAGCGTGGGAAAACTGCTATCGGCGCTCTTGCTGCATATCGTGCAGCAAAGAAAGCAGGCAACGAAGAAGATGCGAAGGTAGCTTACAAGACGCTCGAAGAAAACATGCCCTATTTTGGTTACGGATATATTAAAGATGTAAACGAACTCGTACCGGATGTGCCTCTCAACTTTTATGCTTTCCGTATTATGGTGGTGTTGGGAGGATATTTTATTCTGTTTTTCGCCGTCATTCTTTTCTTGGCATATAAGAAAGATCTTGCCCGAATGCGTTGGATGCATTGGGTAGCGTTGCTTACGATTCCTCTTGCCTATATTGCCGGACAGGCTGGATGGGTGGTTGCCGAATGCGGTCGTCAGCCGTGGGCCATTCGGGATATGCTTCCTACTACGGTATCTATCTCTAAGTTGGGCGTAGGGTCGGTACAGACTACCTTCTTTATGTTCCTTGTATTGTTTACAGTCATGCTTGTAGCCGGTATCGGCATCATGGTTCGTGCTATTAAAAAAGGTCCGGATAGCGATGACTCATTACAAAACCCTAATTCTTAATCATTATGCATTATAGTTTTCTTCAACAATATTGGTGGCTGCTGATTTCTCTGCTAGGAGCCATTCTGGTTTTTATGATGTTTGTGCAGGGGGGCAATTCGTTGCTGTTCTGCGTCGGTAAGTCCGCTGCCGACCGCAAACTGATGGTTAATTCCACGGGACGCAAGTGGGAATTCACATTTACCACGCTGGTCACTTTCGGTGGGGCGTTCTTTGCATCTTTTCCCTTGTTCTATAGTACCAGTTTCGGCGGTGCCTACTGGCTGTGGATGATTATCCTGTTCAGCTTTGTTCTGCAAGCCGTTAGCTATGAGTTTCAGGGTAAAGTGGGCAATCTGCTGGGTATCCGTACCTATCAGACATTTTTGATTATCAATGGTGTAGTAGGTCCCGTGCTTTTGGGAGCGGCAGTGGCTACTTTCTTCACCGGTTCGTCTTTCTATATCGACAAGGGTAATATGACGGATACAGTGATGCCTGTCATTAGTCGTTGGGGAAACGGATGGCATGGGTTGGATGCCTTGGCTAATATTTGGAATGTGATGCTCGGACTGGCTGTTTACTGCCTGGCACGTATTCTGGGTGCACTTTATTTTATCAACAATATAGACGATAAGCCCTTGACCGATCGTTGCCGGAAGGCATTGATAGGCAACACTATTCTGTTCCTTGTCTTCTTCCTTGCTTTTGTCATCCGTACGTTATTGGCTGACGGGTATGCTGTTGATCCGGAAACGGGAAGTATTTATATGCAGCCTTATAAATACTTTATAAACTTTGTAGACATGCCGGTGGTGTTGGCAATATTTCTGCTTGGTGTGGTGTTGGTACTCTTCGGGATTATTAAAACTATACTAAACCGGACTTTTACCAAAGGAATCTGGTTTACAGGTTTTGGAAGTGTGCTTGCTGTGCTGGCATTGATGTTGATAGCTGGATATAATTATACTGCTTATTATCCTTCTACGGCAGATTTGCAAAGCTCTCTCACTTTAGCTAATAGTTCTTCCAGTCCTTTTACGCTGAAGACGATGGCATACGTTTCTCTTTTCGTTCCGATTGTGATAGCCTATATTTTCTATGCGTGGAGAAGCATCGATAAGAGAAAGATTTCTCAGAAAGAAATGGGAGAGGGGGGACACTCTTATTGATTTAATTCATAAGCCGGCATTGTTGACTTATAATATGCTCGGGGGTGAAGCGATTTCATCCCAGGGGTTAGGTAGCTTCTCCCCTGGGGATAATTTACTTTTCCCCAGGGCTTACCTGACTTCTCCCCCGGGCTTAAGTTAGTTTATTTCCGGACTAAAATTTCTTTCTTCAAGGATTACGTAAGCTTATGTGGGTATAACCTATATATAATGAATTGCCCGACTCGGAATACCGGGTCGGGCAGTAGTTTACGTACACATCGGTTTATCACCTTTTGCACTCTTCGAGTTTTCACTCGTTCAATTATTTATTTACTACATTTTCCGGCTTACCGTTCAGGTAGGCTTTCAGGTTGTTTAGCATGATTCCCATCAGACGTTGGCGGGCAGCGGTAGTTGCCCAGGCAATGTGGGGAGTGATATAACAATTCTTGGCTGTCAGCAGTGGATTGTCTGCGTGGGGAGGTTCGTCCGAGAGCACGTCCATTCCGGCAGCATAAATCTTGCCGTTGTTGAGGGCATCCGCCAAGTCTTGCTCTACGATAAGAGGACCTCTTCCCGTATTAATAAGGATAGCACTGGGTTTCATAAGTTCCAGACGACGGGCGTTCACCATTCCACGTGTCTCTTCTGTGAGCGGGCAGTGCAGGCTAACGATGTCACATTCAGTAAACAGTTCGTCCAACTCCATTTTTTTGATTTCGGGTGGCAATTGGAAAGGGGATTTCGAAGTATAAGCATATATCTGCATACCAAATCCGATGGCCAGGCGAGCGGTGCTGTTACCTGTATGTCCCAGTCCGACGAGACCGATTTTCTTATCCTTTAATTCAATGAGCGGAGTGTCCCAGAAACAGAAATCTGCACTGTTTGTCCAGCGCCCTTGGCGCACTTCTTCTGTATAGTGTGCCACTTGTTGGGTAATGTTCAGTATATGGGCAAATACCATTTGAGCCACTGACGAGGTGCTGTAAGCCGGGATATTGGTCACTACGATACCCCGTTCTTTAGCGGCGGCTGTATCCACTACGTTATATCCGGTAGCCAACACTCCGATATATTTCAGGTCCGGTAGCGCATCCATGTGTTCGGCACGCATAACGACTTTATTTGTCAGGATTGCTTCTGCCCCGGCAGCACGTTCCAGCACTTCTTCGGGAGCAGTACGGTCATAAATGCTGCACTCGCCGAGTGCTTTTAATTCGTCCCACGACAAGTCGCCGGGATTGGCGGTATAACCGTCTAATACTACGATTTTCATAATTCTACTCTTTTAGTTATATTCGTCAGGCAAGACCTGCTTACCTGTTTACTTCTTTAGGGAGTTTCTTTTATCCTTTTTTATGAGGTCAACTCTTCTTAAACCTTTCTCCCCACAATTGGTTCATCCGTTCGGCATGTTTTTGTTCTGCCGGGTTGTTTTGGGGTTGCCAGATGCGTCTGTCTTTCACTTCGTCGGGCAGGAATTGTTGCTTCACAAAGTGCCCTTCGTAGTTGTGGGCATACTTATAATTCTCTCCGTAGCCCAGTTGCTTCATCAGCTTGGTAGGAGCATTGCGTAGATGTAGGGGGACAGGTAGATTGCCTGTTTCACGCACCAGTTCCAAAGCATCATTGATAGCATTGTAGGCTGAATTACTTTTGGGACTTGTAGCGAGATACACAGTAGTTTCTGCCAACGGAATCCTTCCTTCGGGCCATCCTATCTTCATTACAGCATCGAAGCAGGCATTTGCCAGCAACAAGGCGTTGGGATTGGCGAGTCCGATGTCTTCAGCAGCCGAGATGACGAGACGGCGGGCAATGAATGCCGGGTCTTCTCCACCTTCTACCATGCGAGCCAGCCAGTAAATAGCGCCATCCGGGTCGCTTCCACGAATGGATTTGATGAAAGCCGATACGATGTCATAGTGCATTTCACCTTCTTTATCGTAGGCAAGAGGATTCTGTTGCAGGCGTTCGGTGACTAGCTCGTCAGTAATGACTACTGTTTCTTCTGTTTCTGATTCTACCACCAGTTCCAGTATATTCAGAAGTTTACGCGCATCTCCACCTGAGAAGCGGAGCATGGCGTTGGTCTCTTTCAATTCTATTTTTCGCTCTTTCAACACCACGTCCGTGGTGATGGCACGGTGGAGCAGTTCCAGCAGGTCTTCTTTCTCAAGTGATTTCAGCACATACAGTTGGCAGCGGGAGAGAAGCGGGCGGATGACTTCGAACGAAGGGTTCTCGGTAGTGGCGCCTATCAGTGTTACCGTTCCGTGTTCCACTGCTCCAAGGAGAGAGTCCTGTTGCGATTTGCTGAAACGGTGTATTTCGTCGATAAAAAGTATGGGGCTGGCTTGCGAAAAGAAACGGTTGCTTTTAGCGCGTTCTATCACTTCGCGCACATCTTTTACACCGGATGTCACTGCACTCAGTGTATAGAAAGGTGTGTCCAGCCGATTTGCAATAATTTGTGCCAAAGTGGTTTTCCCCACTCCCGGAGGTCCCCAGAGGATAAACGAAGAGATACGTCCTGCGTCAATCATCTTGCGCAAGATTGCACCTGGTCCCACCAAGTGTTTCTGACCGATGTATTCATCCAGTGTCTTCGGACGGAGTCGTTCTGCTAAAGGTTGCATATTTCTAAAATACCATTAAGACCATGAAGCGGATACCGTTCTTGTTGATACCCGGATTGTCACGGTAGGTGAAACGATGTACATATTCAACGTGCAGCAGCTTGAAAATGTTGTAGATTCCTATGCTTCCTTCGATGTAGGGTATCTTCGGGTCCATAACAAAGCTTGTATAATGCCCGTCGCGCATGGGAAAGCGGAACAGTTCCGGGTTGTTGCTCTTAAAGGGGTTGTTCTTATCTGTCAGCTTTCCCCAGAGTGCCCTCACGCGGAACATTTCTCTCCATTTCAGTTTCTTAATGAGCGGGATGCGGTTGAACAGCTTCCCATTCATGTCATACGAAAGGGATACCGAGGCGAAACGGTCGTTGAGGAACTCCATGTTGTTAATCAGGCTGAACGTTTCGCGTTGGGTGATATAAGACAAGTTGGCTTCGGGCAGAATCAACAACGGGAAGGGAACCACGTTCCATTCAGCACCTGCTTTGAGGCTGATATCCACTTTTCCCCATGAAGAAGGTAGCCAGAGACGCTTCCAGATACTTGCTTCCGTACGGTTGAAATTATATTCTCCTCCCAGCACTCCTTTAAATCCCATAGTATGGGAAAGGGTGAAAATCGGTGCATCCAGAGATACCGGGATGCGGCGTTGCTTGGAGTTGACAAACGACTCGCCGGGAGCATAGCGCAGGGTGATGTTTGCTTCTGCCGTGGTAATGTCGTGGATACGTGTTTTAGCAGGGTCGTTCAAGATATATTCCAGTTTCCCGGTAGGTTCATCATTACGGTGGCGAAGCATAGCTTTGACGCCCACTCCGGTAGGATTTTCCAACTCATAGGTGAGGACGGCATCCCGCATGTAAGACATTTGGTCCACCGTGGTCGTTTTCAGGGAGAGGAATATATTGTCTTTGTCTGTGAAGAGGAATTTGTCCATAGGCGACATCACATCATAACTATACGTAGCGGAGAGATAGTGTTTGGGGAATTCCCACACCACATAATCTCGCTTATTGAATGAATAAGTGGCAGTTCCGCTATATTTCCAGCGATGGTCTTTCAAACCGTAGGCTCCGTATCCGTTGAGGAACCAATGCTTATGGAAATTGGCGGTAGTCATACCGCTGAGGCGGAAACGGGTTCCGTCTACATAATTGCTTGAAATGATGGTATTGATAGGACCGATGTCCACTTTGCTGGGATGGTCTTTGCTACCTGTTTCTACAAAATTCTCGATAAGGGCTTTTGCTCCGAAGATAATATATTTGAATCCCGGAATCTGTTCGAGCCGGTTGACGAAAAGATCCATTGAACTTTCCTTCTGGGTGAGCGGCACTTGGCGTACTCCCGCCCAATATTCGTCGCTCTTGGAGAGCATGTCCGCTTCCTTGATGACAGCACCTTTCAACTTGAACAACCGTGGTTCAATGGGGTCGAATTTATAGTTGCTGTATTTAGTGATTCGCTCCACTTGCAACCCGCCGGATTTGGTAAGCGACATGTCCACTACCATATCGTCGTCTTTCAGTACCCAGTTGCCGTTAGGCAATTGCTCATACTCTTGTACAATATCCATGTTGTTAACGAAGTTCACACCGGACTTCTTTGGCAGGTTCATTGTACACTTCTTCACGGCATACGTGGAATCTTTCAGTACGTACAAATGTCCTGTGAACCCAAAGTCCTGCGAATTCTGTGGAACAAAGGTTAGATGTACGCATTCGTGTTTGTCCACCCTTACCGTATCCATCAGATAGAACTTATAGAAAGAGATGGCGTTGCTTCCGATGGGGCTGACAAAGCGTTGTTGCAACAGTCGGATGTCGTCGTCGTAAATGTTGATGTCGGCGAAAACATCTTTCAACACTGTGCCCAGCATATCTCCGGTGGAAAAGAACTCTTCAATACCGTTGGAGTTCATTCCTTTTATAATGGTCTTTTTGCTTTCGGGGTCTTTGCGGTAGATTGTTTGAGAAGCTGTTTCTTGTACGGAGATAGGTAGAATCAATTTGTTGGTGGTTTCCGACACTTCCACCTGGTCTTTGAGGAAACTATACTTCTTGTAGATGCCTTTCTCCAACTTCTCAGGGGTGAGGTCGTTGAGCGACATCTTCATCTTCTCATATTTGTCATATTGGTAATACTCGTTTACTTCCAAGTCCTGCTTTCGCTTGTTGGCTATCACCTTCTTCATAAACTCTACGGCAGGATTGTTCTTTCGCGAGTATTTTTCTTTTTTAGGTTTCACCACCACTTCGTTCAACACTACGTTATCAGGTGCCAGTTGAACATTAAGCACTTTTTGGTCCGGGGTGATTTTAATCACTTTTGTTACATAACCAATGGCTGAAAAGGTAACTTCGTGCCATCCTTTCCGTGTTTCAATCTTATATTCTCCTTTGGCATTGGATACACTGCCCACTCCTTTACCTTCGTAAAAGACAGAAATATACATCAAGGGTTCGTGAGTGATAGAATCGGTAATCACCCCTTGGAGCTGTGCAAAAGCCTTTGGAGCCGCAAATACGATTAAGAGTAGTATGATAAGTTTATTATATCGTTGTTTCATATCGGTCGTATAATGGCTGCAAAGTTAATAATTTACTCTTATATGAGAGACACTATAACCTTTTTTACCCTTCCTTTTTGTTCTTTACAACCTTCTGTTCTCTACTCTCCAGCCAGTATTTGCACGATTCTTTCGGCGCATCTTCCATCCCATCTTTCGGGTAGAGTGCCTGCCTTCCATTCTCCTTTCATCAAGGTTTCCAAGGCGTTTGCCAGTGCTTGGGGATCTTCTCCCACTAGTACATTAGTCCCTATCCTCCATGTTTCAGGATGTTCTGCATACGTATTTAATGTAATACAGGGAATGCCGAGGAAGGTTGCTTCTTCAGCTACATTTCCGGAGTCGGTGACAATTCCTTTCGCATGATTCATTAGATAGCCGAAGAATAAATAATTCTGCGGAGGAAGAATATGCAGGTTGGGTGCCGAGATGCCTGCTTCTTTCAATGCATCGCGCACATACGTATGTAAAGGAGCTACAATAGGAGTGCCATTGGCCTTCTTGAGAAGCGCCTGGAACAGTTGGTAAAGATTTTCCTTGTTATTAAGCAGTACGTGGCGATTGAGTGTCAGAAGGATGTATTCTTGGTCTTTCAGCCCGAGCACGGAGAACCACACCGGGCGAAGAAGCCTGTTGCGGTTGTAGCGGATAGTGTCTATGAGGATGTTTCCTACATAATATACATTTTCGCTTTCCGTTCCTGTCTGGTTCAGATTGCGGTTGGCAACCATTCCCGCCGTGAACAGATAGTCCGACAAGCCGTCGGTAATCATCCGGTTGACTTCTTTGGGCATGTTCATGTCGAATGAACGGGTTCCTGCTACCAGATGTGCCACTTTCACACCTTGTTTCTTGGCAACAATGGCACAGCTCATAGTGGCGGTCAGGTCGTCCACGACAAGCACTACATGTGCTGGATTTTCGATAAGTTCTTGTTCAAAAGCCAGCATGATGCCGGCAGTAAGTTGTGTAGGGTTATTGCTGCTGACGCCCAAATAAGCATCGGGCTCTTTCATATTTAAATCGGAGAAAAGGGAAGCATCGAGACTGGTGTCGTCTTGTCTTCCTGTGTACACCAAACGGTAAGAGATTCTTTTCCCTTCAGTCCTGGCGGCTTCAATAGCGCGCACGATGGGGGCTATCTTCATGAAATTGGGACGTGCTCCGGCAACAATAGTTATTTTCATACTGTAGTTTTATCTATTTTCTGGCAACAAATGTACGCTTTCTTACGGAAATTATTTGTTTCTTTGCACACAAAAAACACAGTATATGCCGACATTCGTTCAGATTCTTGATTTTATAGGCACATTTGCCTTTGCCATTAGTGGCATCCGTCTTGCTTCTGCCAAGCGTTTTGACTGGTTCGGAGCATACGTCGTAGGGTTGGCTACCGCCATTGGCGGAGGTACTATCCGGGATGTTCTTCTGGATGTGACTCCTGCCTGGATGACCGACCCGATTTATCTTATCTGTACCGGGCTTGCTTTGCTCTGGGTAATTCTTTTTGGCAAATATCTTATCCATTTACACAACACCTTCTTTATTTTCGATACTGTGGGGCTTGCTCTTTTCACGGTCGTAGGAGTAGGGAAGAGTATTGCTTTGGGTTATCCTTTCTGGGTAGCTATTATAATGGGTAGTGTTACTGGAGCAGCAGGTGGTGTCATTCGTGATGTATTTATCAATGAGATACCATTGATATTTCGTAAAGAGATATACGCTATGGCATGTGTAGTGGGAGGTATTGCCTACTGGTTGTGTCACCTCGTGGGTATGCAATCCTACGGCTGCCAGGTGATAGGCGGAGGAGTGGTTTTCATCACGCGAATCCTGGCAGTAAAATATCAGATTTGCTTGCCCATCTTAAAAGGAAACGAAGAACCCGACTAATTCTTAGGGGGTCTCGGTATTTCTAATTCTCCGTGGAAACTGATAGATTCCCGGTTGGACATATTTACATTGATACTGGCGCTACCGTTGGAATATACTGTAACGTCAAAAGTATACATGTCTTCGGGGTTGCGTGCCTTAAACTTAATTTTGGCATCTCCCCGTCGGGTGGTATTCATTTCATATTCTTTGATGGGAGCACTAAATATAAGTCCCCTTCCTCCACCATAAGGGACAGAATATGCCCGTCCGTAATAGGGTAAGTCGGAAAAAACCGAGTCATTGCGGATGGCGAGCGAATAGGGTGAACTCAGTTGTACGCTCCTTCCCCGTCTGGGATAGGCCGAATTCACAGTAATTTTGTAGTTCTCAGAGACAACCTGCTCTTTCACCGCTTTTGCTTTCTGCTCTTTTCTTTCTCGCCTGTTCTGTGCCGACAGGGTGATAACACATCCTATCAACATGACTCCCAATAAGAGAAAAAATTTACTTGTTTTCATAAGCCCTCCTGCTATTGGTTATTTTAGGTATAACGCTCAAATGTACGAAAAAGCAAGGGGGCTGGAGCTTCTTTAATAAATTTTAAGGTAATCGTACTACCTAAAAACTATCAAAAAGGGTGGTAGAAATGATTATGTACCCATTTCCAGGTCAAACAAAAACAATTTTTCCCCCCTTTAATCTTCAAATAACCTCTAAACTTGCATTATCGAGAAAGAAACGAAATATTAATAGCTAAACCTCTTAAGTATGAAAAGTTTAAGTTTCAGGAAAGATCTGATTGGAGTTCAGGAAGAATTGCTGCGATTTGCCTACAAACTAACGTCGAATCGCGAAGAAGCAAACGATTTGTTACAGGAAACCTCTTTGAAGGCATTGGACAACGAAGATAAGTATATTCCCGATACGAATTTCAAGGGTTGGATGTATACCATTATGCGTAACATCTTTATTAATAACTACCGGAAAATCGTGCGGGACCAAACTTATGTTGACCAGACTGATAACCTTTATCACTTGAATCTCCCTCAAGATTCCGGTTTTGAAAGTACGGAAGGTGCATACGACTTGAAAGAAATGCATCGCATCGTTAATTCTCTCCCCAAGGAGTATAAAGTACCTTTTTCTATGCACGTTTCCGGTTTCAAATACCGGGAAATTGCCGAGAAGCTGGATCTTCCTCTGGGTACAGTGAAAAGCCGTATCTTTTTTACTCGTCAAAGACTACAACAGGAACTGAAGGATTTTGTTTAGTAGAAAGCTAAGCGGAGTCTTTTTCGGTTTTATAGGGGACAAGTGGAGTTATTTCTACTTGTCCCTTATCTATTTAAAGATGCCTATTAACTTTTACTATCCATCTCAAATACCCCTATGATAAAGGCATCCTCGTCGCCGCCTATCACACGGAGGACTAATTCCCGCTCGTACGTAAGGGTGTCTGTTGTGTATATAGATAGTGTTTTTACTTATGAGTACAAAGGTATTGTTATGATGTTACAAACATATACTTTCAAGAGGGAATCATTTTTTAAGGTCAAAGAGATAAGTAATTCTCGCTGAAATAGTTGTATGCGCCGACCGGGAGAAATAATCTTTCTTAGTGCTATTATAGAAATCCGCTAACCCAAAATAATATCTTCCTTCAACCAGGAAATTTCCTGCACGCTTGGTACGGATTTCTAATCCCAGTCCACCAACGATGCCATAGTCGAATTTATTTTCTATCTTTTTCCCGTAGATTTCCGTTTGCTGATTAGTGATAGATACATCTTCCCAATCCCCGCTTTTCTCCTCCGAATCGCTTATCATAAACCCTATCTGAGGTCCGAGATTAACGAAGAACTGTACCCCACGGTCCTTACCGAAAGCTAAATGTGCGAGAAACGGGATTTCGAGATAATTCATCTTATGCACATATTTACGGCTTGTATCTTTAGTACCGTCCGCTAGCTGGAATTGTTCGTCCCAACCTCTTTGGGAATAGTTCAATTCTATCTGCGCACCACATATCATGGCAAAATACTTTTCGGATATATAACGGGCAGTCACTCCTCCCGTGATGCCCATCAATCCATTCTGTTTTACTGTAGGCTGGAAGGAGACGTTGTTAAAGTTCACTCCTCCGTTGAAACCTACAGCCAGATTGTGGCGCGGTTCACCGATTTGGGCGATTGCAGGCAAAGCAATTCCCAAACATAGTGCTACAGCTATCAATATTGTTTTTATTTTTATCATTCTTTCTCTTTTTACTTACTTCTTCTCTTATTCAAAGTCCAGTTTTACCAGTTCAAAGCCTTTGGTGAAACGCACAAAAAATACTTTCTTATTGATAAATCCGCCCCAGTTATTGACACGCTGAAATTTAAATCCTGTCTGTATCGGGGTGAGGTTCAACTTCAATAGATTTTTCTCCAGTTGGGAGCCGTAGCGGGACAATCCTTTCAGGAAAAAATATCCGGTGTCAAAACCTAACATTCCATACTTAGGATAGTTCACTGCCATATCTTTACTGTACCATTTCTGATAAGCTTGCGTGAAACGTACAGCAGCCGGAAACAGGTTGTTGGTATAGAAAGAAGAATAGAAATAAGTATCCAGTTCGAAGAAACTTTCCAGGTGATCTTTCGTATAAGTTTGCCATTCGGGGTAACCAAAAAGGGTGATTTGCGTCTCCGGGTTATCCCTTACTACCAGTATCAGTTGAGGCAACATCTTGATGAGCAGGATGTTGCTCCCCGAGGTAGGTACGAAGATATTCCGCTTGCCTGTATGGAGGGCAGCTTTCAGGGTCTCTTGTGTGGCGTTCTCGTTGACGGTATTCATTGAGATGCCTTTGCGTTTCAATTCCTGCTTCAGTCCTTTGATAAATTCTGCCTTGTCTTTGTCTACAGTGGCGGTTTCGATAAAGATGACATGAGCGTCAGGGAACTGGCGCAGGAAATGTTCATAAACCTCAGAATATAGGTAAGACTGAGGCGTATTAATTTGGTAGACCGACGGATTGTTGAATACTTCGTCCTCTTTAGAAGAGAAAGGCACTACCAATCGTATATCGTTCTTTTTGGCAAAGTCGGCAAGCGGCTTGATATGGTTCTGTTGTGCGGGACCAAAGATAATATCCATCTTCTTCATTTCCTCTTTGCCAAGGATGGAGTTGAGGGAGGCGGCAGTTTTTTTGCAGTCGTATACATACAGGTCGATAGAAGTGCCCGTGCGTTTCAAACTGTCTACAGCCATGAGGAAGCCTTCATAATATTCTACCATGCGCTTGTCTTCATGAAAGGGAAGCAAGAGAGCCGCTTTGATGGTAGATAGTGTTTTGGGAGCTTCTTCGTTTTTGCGGAAGAGTTCACTGTTACTAGGTGGTAAAGAGTATAAATCTTCCGTGTTTCCCGGTTGCAGAATAGCAGGAACTTTTGCCGCAGGGTAGGGGATACAAAGCAATTGTCCCTTCTTCATACCTTTTTTAAGTTCAGGATTAGCGTCGATAAGTTCTTGTTCAGTGATATCGTATTCGCGGCTCACGCTGAAAATTGTGTGTTTGCGCTTCACCTTATGCATCTCCTTGCAGCGGGATTGTACGGGAGGCTGTATGGCTGGCTGTTCTGTAGTGACGGCGGGAGCAGGAGTCTCTGTCTCTTTCTGTTCCAATGGAATACGGATGACTTGCCCGATGCGGAAGTTTTCCGCACTCAGTCCGGGGTTGGCCTCACAGATGGTTTTGGCAGAGATGTTGTAGGACTTCGTCAGTTTGTATAAAGTCTCTCCTGCTTGTATCGTATGGAAGGTTTCTTTTTTCTGCTCTGCTTGATTCTTGGGGATTTTCAAGGTCTGCCCTGCATATATTTTTTCTTCGCAACCCGGATTCAGGCGGATGATGTCTGAAGTGGTCACTTTGTACATGCTGGAAATAGAGTAGAGGCTTTGCCCTTTTTCAATGGTATGCAAGAAATAGGATTGATTCTCTTGTGCATAGCAGAAAGCGCAAGAGGCGCTTATGAATAACAGAAATAAGAGTATTCGGCTTATCGGTTTCATCAAGTTTCAACTATTAGTTCTTAAAATTGAGGAGCAAAGGTACAAAATCTGTCATATATCTGCACAATAATTCAGTTAAGAAAATAATATTGTGTTTTTTTAAAAGCATAATTCAGGCGGAAACACTATTTTTGCGGATTAATAATGAGGGTAAAACTTATGCAGGAAACTGAATATATCAACGTGTACGGTGCGCGTGTACACAATTTGAAGAATATCGATGCAGAAATTCCCCGTGATAGCTTGACAGTGATTACCGGTTTAAGCGGTAGCGGAAAATCTTCTCTTGCATTCGATACGATATTTGCCGAAGGGCAACGCCGTTATATAGAAACCTTTTCGGCTTATGCCCGCAACTTTCTGGGCAATCTGGAGCGTCCCGATGTAGATAAAATCACGGGATTGAGTCCGGTCATATCCATCGAACAAAAGACTACCAACAAGAATCCTCGTTCTACGGTGGGTACCACTACGGAAATTTACGATTATCTTCGTCTGTTGTATGCTCGGGCGGGGGTGGCTTATTCTTATTTATCGGGGGAGAAAATGGTGAAGTATACCGAAGAACAGATTCTCGACCTGATATTGAAAGATTATAAGGGGAGGAAAATCTATTTGCTGGCTCCTCTGGTTCGCTCCCGGAAAGGACATTATAAAGAACTCTTCGAGCAAATACGTAAGAAGGGATATTTGTATGTGAGGGTGGACGGTGAAGTGCGCGAAGTATTGCCGGGGATGAAGCTGGACCGCTATAAGAATCATGATGTGGAAGTAGTCATTGACAAGATGGTGGTGTCTAACAAAGATGATCAGCGATTGAAGCAAAGTGTGGCTACGGCTATGAAGCAGGGTGACGGATTGCTGATGATTCTCGATGCACAGACGGAAAGTGTGCGCCATTATAGCCGGCGGTT
Organism: Bacteroides ovatus; assembly: GCA_030844565.1. Classification (GTDB taxonomy): domain Bacteria; phylum Bacteroidota; class Bacteroidia; order Bacteroidales; family Bacteroidaceae; genus Bacteroides; species Bacteroides ovatus_A. Next base: position 6,906 of record JAUUNK010000039.1, on the reverse strand, counting down.
GATGTGTCCCGTAACCGGATTGTCTTATCGGGAACCGGCGCCTCATAATTTTTCGTTTAATTCTCCGCAAGGAGCCTGTCCCAAGTGCAAGGGTCTGGGTGTAGTGAGCCAGATAGATATTAATAAGGTGATACCTGACCGGGAGTTATCCATCTATGAAGGAGCCATTGCCCCCTTGGGGAAATATAAGAATGCCATGATTTTTTGGCAGATTGCTTCGTTGCTCGATAAGTATGAAGCCTCTTTGAAAACTCCCGTAAAGGAATTGCCGGATGAAGCGATTGAAGAGATATTGTATGGTGCCGACGAGCGCATCAAAATTAAAAGTACGCTTATCGGCACTTCGTCAGACTACTTTGTCACCTATGAGGGAGTAGTGAAGTATATCCGGATGTTGCAGGAAAAAGATGCTTCCGCCACGGCACAGAAGTGGGCGGAACAATTTGCACGTACAGCCGTGTGCCCTGAGTGTAAGGGCGCCAAGCTGAATAAAGAAGCGCTGCATTTCCGCATCCATGATAAGAATATCAATGAGTTGGCGAATATGGATATCAGCGAGTTGTATGATTGGCTGGTAAAGGTGGACGAGTTTCTTTCCGACAAACAACAGAAGATAGCTGTGGAGATATTGAAAGAAATACGTACCCGGTTGAAGTTCTTATTGGATGTGGGACTGGATTACCTTTCTCTCAACCGTAGTTCCGCCAGCCTTTCCGGAGGGGAAAGCCAGCGCATACGGTTGGCAACTCAAATAGGTTCGCAACTGGTGAACGTACTTTATATCTTGGATGAACCTAGCATCGGACTGCATCAACGTGATAATCTCCGTCTTATCAATTCGCTCAAAGATCTAAGAGATATGGGGAATTCGGTGATTGTAGTGGAGCACGATAAGGATATGATGCTTGCTTCCGACTATGTCATTGACATGGGACCTAAGGCCGGTCGCCTTGGCGGCGAAGTGGTGTTTGCCGGAACTCCGCAGAAGATGTTGAAAACCGACACGATGACTTCGCAATATCTCAACGGAAAAAAGAAAATCGAGGTTCCCGCCATACGCCGTAAGGGCAATGGCAAATCACTCTGGTTGAAAGGAGCACGGGGAAACAATCTTAAAAATGTGGATGTGGAATTCCCGTTAGGCAAGTTGATTTGTGTAACGGGCGTATCGGGAAGTGGAAAGTCGACTTTAATCAACGAAACTTTGCAACCTATCCTATCCCAGAAATTCTACCGTTCATTGCAAGAACCTCTCGAATACGACGCTATCGAAGGTTTAGAGCATATAGATAAGGTAGTAAATGTAGATCAATCACCGTTGGGACGTACACCTCGTTCTAATCCGGCTACATATACCGGTGTTTTTTCTGACATCCGTAACTTGTATGTCGGTCTTCCTGAAGCAAAGATACGTGGTTACAAGCCGGGCAGATTCTCTTTTAACGTTGCCGGAGGGCGTTGTGAAGCTTGCTCGGGTAATGGTTATAAAACTATTGAGATGAATTTTCTGCCGGATGTGTATGTGCCCTGTGAAGTGTGCCACGGAAAACGCTATAACCGTGAGACGCTGGAAGTGCGTTTCAAAGGAAAGTCTATAGCGGATGTGCTTGACATGACTATCAACCGGGCAGTGGAGTTCTTTGAGAATGTTCCGCAGATACTTAATAAGATTAAAGTTTTGCAAGATGTAGGTTTGGGATATATTAAACTGGGGCAGTCGTCCACTACCCTCTCCGGTGGGGAAAGCCAGCGGGTAAAGTTGGCAACTGAACTGGCGAAGCGGGATACGGGCAAAACGCTTTATATCCTTGATGAACCTACGACCGGTCTGCATTTTGAGGATATTCGTGTGTTACTGGGTGTACTCAATAAACTTGTAGATAAAGGGAACACGGTAATTGTTATCGAGCACAACTTAGATGTTATCAAGATGGCGGATTATATCATTGATATGGGTCCCGAGGGTGGTAAAGGAGGCGGGGAACTTTTGAGCTTCGGTACTCCCGAAGAAGTGGCAAAGAGCCCGAAAGGATATACCCCGAAATTCCTTCGTGAAGAACTAGGACTCTGAGTGTGGAGTCCCGTTTTTTTTGATAATGGGGAGGATAGTGTAGCTTGTTAATAGAAATGACGAAATGAAAATCAATAAAACGAATGCAGCCCGTCTGCTGGATAAAGCTAAAATATCTTATGAACTCATTCCCTATGAGGTGGATGAGAATGATTTGAGTGCAGTGCATGTGGCAGCGAGCCTAGGAGAAAATATAGAACAAGTATTTAAAACACTGGTGCTACATGGAGACAAGTCCGGCCACTTTGTCTGCATCATTCCGGGTGAGCATGAGGTGGACCTGAAACTGGCTGCCAAAGCTTCCGGTAATAAGAAGTGCGACCTCATTCCGATGAAAGAACTTCTTCCACTGACTGGATATATTCGTGGGGGGTGTTCTCCCATTGGGATGAAGAAACATTTTCCTACTTATATCCACGAAAGCTGCTTTCGTTTTCCATTTATTTATGTGAGTGCAGGTGTACGGGGATTGCAGATAAAAATTGCTCCCGCTGACTTGATTCGTGAGGCGAGAGCCGAAGTTTGTCCACTATTTTAGGGCAAATCCGGAAAAAAGGTATATATTTGCGAAAAATATTAATTATTAATCTAATATAATCTAATTTCGTATGTTTGAAGGACAACCTAAAGGTTTGTACGCTCTTGCCATAGCAAACACAGGAGAGCGTTTCGGGTATTACACGATGCTTGCAATTTTCACCCTGTTTCTACAGGCTAAATTCGGCTTTACCGAGGGCACTGCGCTTAGTATTTACGGCGGTTTTCTAGCTGCTGTTTATTTTATGCCTTTCCCGGGAGGCGTGTTAGCCGATAAGTTCGGGTTTGGTAAGATGATTACCATCGGTATCGTTATTATGTTTCTGGGATATTTATTGCTGGCAGTTCCTACGGGGATGGACACTACTTCCAAATTGATAATGTTTGGAGCACTCTTCCTTATAGCTTGTGGCACGGGACTGTTTAAAGGAAACTTGCAAGTGTTAGTAGGTAACCTTTATGACGCACCCGAGTATGCTGCTCGCAGAGATACCGCTTTTTCTTTGTTCTACATGGCTATCAATATAGGTGCTTTGTTTGCTCCGACCGCTGCTTCTAAAATTACCGATTATTTTATGGCAAAGTCCGGATTGGTATACGACCCCAAAGTTCCTGCACTTGCCCATCAGTTAATGGATGGCACGATTAACGATACGGGACGTGAGGCTCTGACGGCAGCTGCTGCCGGAATGCCGGAAGGGTTTGCCCAATGCGGAAACGACCTTGCACAATTTGGTAACTATTATATCGAAAAGTTGGCCGCTTCTTATAATTATGCTTTTGCTGTGGCATGTGTTTCACTGATTTTCTCCATGATAATTTACTTTGCATTCCGTAACACTTTCAAGCATGCCGATTATAATTCCAAGCAATCTAAACCTGCTAATGTGACCGAGGAACAATTGACTCCTGCACAGACTCGCGAACGTATCGTTGCTCTGTTACTGGTGTTTGCTGTGGTAATTTTCTTCTGGATGGCTTTCCATCAGAATGGTGGAACAATGACGTTATTTGCACGTGATTATACTGCTAAGACAGTAACTGGGCTGGACCGTATCGGTTTCGATGTGCTCAATTTGGCGTTGGTTATCATTATGATTTATGGTCTCTTCTCACTTTTCCAGTCGGTGAAAGCGAAAGCAAAGGTAATTTCCGGTGTAGTGGTGTTGGCTGCTCTTGCTATGTTGGTAGTTAAATACAATGCTATGGACGGTACTATCCACATCCAACCGCAAATCTTCCAGCAGTTTAATCCTTTCTTTGTGGTAGCATTGACTCCGTTCTCAATTGCTATCTTTGGCTCTCTTGCCCGCAAGAAAAAAGAACCGTCGGCGCCTCGCAAGATTGGTATGGGTATGTTGGTAGCCGCTATCGGTTTCTGTGTGTTGGCCATCGGTTCTGTTGGGCTGGCTACTCCTGCCGAATTGAAAGAGGTAGGTGGTGTAAGCAATGTGCTGGTATCTCCCAATTGGTTGATTTCCACTTATCTGGTGCTTACTTTTGCCGAATTGTTACTTTCCCCGATGGGAATCTCTTTCGTTTCCAAGGTAGCTCCTCCTAAGTATAAAGGAATGATGATGGGTGGATGGTTTGTGGCTACGGCTATCGGAAATTATGCTACGGCAATCATCGGGTACCTGTGGGGAGACATGCAACTCTGGATGGTATGGAGCGTGCTGATTGTTTGCTGTCTGCTTTCTGCGTTGTTTATTTTCTCTATTATGAAAAAACTGGAAAAAGTAGCATAATGAATTGAATAAGGTTAATTCAGATAAAAATAACTCCCCGGTTTTGCAAAATGCAAGCCGGGGAGTTATTTTTTTATATTTCCAGTCCCATGATATAATCATTCATGTAGTATCCGTTGCCGATAGGGAAGTCACCTTCGCGTAGCTTCTTCATGCCCATTCGTTCGTAGAATTGTAGTGCTTTGTTGTTACGGTTTACGTTCAATTCCATCAGGCAAGGTTCGGGATGGATTTCTTTGATATACTTGATAGCATTACGGAAAAGGAAACTTCCGCAATGAGCACCTTGAAAATAGGGGAGGACATATATCTTCTGAAGGTGGAATACATCTTCTCCTTGAGGTTGCACGGAGACATATCCGCAGGGTTCACATTCTTCATAGGCGATGAAATATACATGGCCCTCTTCTTCCATTTGCTTGCGTATGTTGTGTGGGGCATACATCCACTCCATCATATAATCCAGTTGCTCGGGAGAGAGAATATCTTTGTAGGTGGCGGGAAACACTTGCGCTGCCATCTTTTCAATGAGGTTGCAATCGTCGACGGTTGCTTTTCGGATAGTGAACATATAGATTTGGTTTTTTATTGTTTATGCGGCAAAGATACTCATTTTATTTTTCTTCAAAAAGAAGTTAAGCTTCCGCGAAATACGGGAAATCTCCGAAACTTTTTGTTTATTTGTAACAAACAAAACAGATAGAAGATATGGGTCAACATATATGTTTCAGGAGAAACGAGCGCCTTGCAACGATTAATCCCTATTGGAGGGGAAATCCGGTAGTGCGGGGGCGTTTTGTTAATCGTCAGCACCGTCTCCGTCCCGGTATGGGAAATGTGCTGAAGTGGCGTCTCTCTCCCAATCCCCAACGGGAAGAAAAGCGGAGGGTGAAATGGGAACCTCCGGTAAATTACCTTCGTTCATTGGACAAGGTAGTAGGTAATTCTTTGATATGGCTTGGGCATAACTCATTCTTCCTTCAACTGGCAGGTAAACGGATCATGTTCGACCCGGTTTTCGGAAACATTCCTTTTGTAAAAAGGCAGAGCACTTTTCCTGCCAACCCGGACATTTTTACGCATATCGATTACTTGCTCATCAGTCACGATCACTTCGACCATTTGGATAAACAGAGCGTAGCACGCTTATTGAAGAATAATCCTAAAATGAAGCTCTTTTGTGGATTGGGCACAGGGGAGTTGATTCAAAGTTGGTTTCCTTCGATGGAAGTGATTGAAGCCGGCTGGTACCAGCAGATTGAAGATGAGGGACTGAAGATTACTTTTCTTCCAGCACAGCATTGGAGCAAGCGTTCGGTGCGCGATGGAGGGCAACGTCTCTGGGGAGCCTTTATGCTCGAGGGAGATGGCATTTCGCTTTATTATAGTGGCGATACAGGGTATTCCCGTCATTTTGCTGAGATACCGGAATTTTTCGGTGCGCCGGACTATGCTTTGGTAGGTATCGGAGCTTACAAGCCTCGTTGGTTTATGCGTCCTAATCATATTTCTCCTTATGAATCGTTGACGGCTTCGGAAGAAATGAATGCCCGTCTCACAATTCCGATGCACTATGGGACTTTTGATTTGTCGGATGAACCTCTGCACGACCCGCCGCAGGTGTTTGCCGAAGAAGCAAAGAAACGGGGAATTCAAATACAGATTCCGATGTTGGGGGAGATTATAAAGTTGAGAAGGATGAGATAAAAAAGTAGGAGGAAGGAGTCACAAGCAACTCCTTCCTCCTTTAATTTTTTCTTATTTCAACCATTTGTCCAGCCATTCAAAGAAAGTTCGCTGCCATAATACCCCATTTTGCGGTTTCAGCACCCAATGGTTTTCATCAGGATAAATCAACAGTTCGGCAGGCACACCTCGCATAATAGCAGCATCGAAAGCAGCCATAGCTTGGTTGGCAAGGATGCGATAGTCCTTCTCCCCGTGAATACACAGGATAGGAGTATCCCATTTGTCAACAAACAAGTGCGGAGAGTTGGCGAAAGTACGTTGTGCCACTGGATTCTGCTTTTCCCAGTAAGCACCTCCCATGTCCCAGTTGGCAAACCATTTTTCTTCTGTTTCCAGATATTGCATTTCTATATTGAAGATACCGTCGTGGGCAATGAATGCCTTGAAACGCTTGTCGTGATGACCTGCCAGCCAATATACGGAGAAACCTCCGAAGCTGGCGCCTACACAGCCGAGGCGGTCTTTATCTACAAATGGTTCTTTTGCCATTTCATCAATAGCGGTAAAGTAATCTTTCATACATTGGCCTCCGTAGTCACCGCTAATTTGCTCATTCCATTCGATGCCGAAGCCGGGAAGGCCGCGACGGTTGGGAGCCACGATGATGTAATCGTTAGCTGCCATAATCTGCATATTCCAGCGGTATGACCAGAACTGGCTCACAGGGCTTTGCGGTCCACCTTCACAAAAGAGTAAAGTGGGATATTTTTTGTTTGGGTCGAAGTGGGGAGGATAGATAACCCAGGTCAGCATCTCCTTGCCATCCGTGGTTTTCATCCAGCGTCCTTCTACTTTTCCCAT
>JAUUNK010000038.1 GCA_030844565.1 Bacteroides ovatus | reverse complement strand
ACCAATTCCGCCTACAATATTTAAAGACTCCCTTTAACAGCGAGAACTACGGAAGTCTTTATGCCGCACGCCTGACCACCTACTGGCCTGGACTCATCCGTAACCACGGACTCATGCTGCGTGTAGGCTACCAGTACCAGCAATTGGACAACAAAGCTCTCTATTTGCCTAAGCATCTGCTCGAAAGCCCCCGGGGCTATCACTTTAACTATCAAACACGGCAGCAATGGGCATTTAAAGGAGATTACGCCCTGCCGCTTTTTTCGCCGGATCTCTCTATCGGTCCCCTCATCTATATCCGCCGCGTGCGTGCCAACTTGTTCTATGATTTATCGCGCAACCAAGCGAGCAAAAAGAGTGAATGGACTACTCAAAGTTCTTATGGTGCCGACGTAATTTTAGACTGGAATGCCCTAGGTATCACCTATCCCCTGACAACAGGAGTAAGGCTTATCCAACCAATTGACTATGGGAAGTTCCAAGCAGAAGTATTATTTTCAATTACTTTTTAAAGAAAGGAATAGAAAGATGAAACGAGCCATTATTATTGGAGCCACCTCCGGAATTGGAAAAGAAGTAGCTAAATGTCTTTTGCAGGAAGGATGGGATATTGGCATTGCCGGAAGAAGAGAAGCTGAACTGAATGCATTGCAGGCTAAAGAGCCCCAGCATATAAAAACAGAAGTATTGGATGTAACCCGAGAAGACGCCACCGCACGGTTGCATAGCCTGATAGAAAAACTGGGAGGAATGGACCTTTTCTTGTTAAGTTCGGGAATCGGATTTCAGAATCCTCAATTGGAAGTGACAATAGAACTATCGACTGTCTGCACCAACGCCGAAGGATTTACGCGTATGGTCACCGCCGCTTTCCACTATTTCCGCCAGCAAGGCGGAGGACACCTGGCAATTATCAGTTCCATTGCCGGGACCAAAGGCCTGGGAGTAGCGCCTGCTTACTCGGCTACCAAAAGATTTCAGAACACCTACATCGATGCCCTCGAACAATTGTCGCATCTGCAAAAGCTAAATATCCGCTTCACAGATATTCGTCCCGGATTCGTAGCTACTGATTTGCTGAATGACGGGCGGAAATATCCGTTACTAATGAAACCCGCCACAGTGGGTGCTCACATCGTGCGCGCACTCCACCGTAAAAAGCGGGTAGCTATCATCGATTGGCAATATGCCATATTGGTATCCTTTTGGAAGATGATTCCCCGTTTCTTGTGGAAACGATTGCCCATCAAGACACCCTCCTAAAACCTTTACTCTACAATATCTTTCAACTCAGGGTGTCTCTCTAGCCACTTAATAGCATAAGGACAGGTGGCTGTCGGTCTCAATCCGTTCATAAAACCGTAGTTATAAGCGGCTTTCACTAAAGCCGAAGCAACGCCTCGTCCCGAAATAGTTTCAGGGACCTGAGTGTGGGTAATATCCAACATACCATCTTCTATCCGGTATTCAACGGAAGCTGTCTGCCCGTCTATAACGGTCTCGAACAACTTCTTTTCTGGATAATGTCTAATTTCGTAATCCATATATTCTAATTTAAATTGTTGCTACACTAATGCACCGCTAACTCCTCCATCTCCTCCGGTTGTTGGACAGCCGGATTGTGCCGTCTTTGTTCCGTCCATATCAGCTTACTTGTATCATATCCACGACGTTCTGCAGCGGCAAGCAGCTTTTTGCGGATATTATCAGGGAGAACAGGCGTGCGGCTCAATATCCACAAATACTTATCAGTACTGCTACCTACCAGTGCATACGTATACCCTTCTTCATCAAGTTCCATCACATTATAATCCGTATAAAACCAGAGGAAAAAGGCAACTTTCAGCTTTCCCGGCTGCGCAGGATCGGGCAACTTGGCATGTCCTTCGACAGATTTACATAAGTCATAAGGTTTGCGATGTTTCACTCCTCTATTCTCCACCCGCACTGTACCATCCGGCAATAGCGTATAGATAGCAGTTACTTCGGAAAGTCCCCGCTCAAAGCGGTGGTTAAAGCGGGCTATCTCGTACCAAAGCCCCATATAGCGATTTAAATCGAGCTCCGGCACTGTACTATGATCTGTTTCCTTGAGCAGTTCGTCTACTGTAGGAGATGTATAATGAAAGCCGGCTTCCAGCAATCGCGTAGGACGTACATGTTGCCCCGTTGTCAAAAACTGGGAAGCATCTCCATACATCAGGTGAAACATGCTTTCAGGAATGATCAGCTTTGCCCAGGCATGGTATTTCTTAGCCAAGGCACGGGTAAAAGCAAACTGGGAAATCTCTTGTGGAGCTACCAAATTGACTACTCCCCTAAGCGACTCGTCACGGATGATAAACTCCATAGCCCGACAAAGGTCTTTCACATCGATCCAGGGAAAAGGCTGGGTACCCGGACCTATCACCGCCGCCACTTTCATTTTCAATGCACGCATCATCTCTGCCATCGCCCCGCCATCCGGCGAAAGAACAATGCCAAAACGGGTGATTACAACCCGCACGGGAGGCGGACAACGCTGTGCTTCCTTTTCCCATAGATAACAGAGTTCCGAAAGGAAACCCTCTCCCCGCGTATTGGTATACTCATCTACTGTACCCTGGTCGGGATAATAACCCACGGCTGATGCAGAAATCATCAGCCGTGGTTTTCTGCGTACGTCACTCAACGCACGCACAATTTGATGGGTGACATGGACCCGGCTGTCATAAAGTTCCTTCTTGTATTCAGGGGTCCATTTATGATTAATAGGAGCCCCGGCTAGGTTGATAATGACATCGCTATGGGATAAGATCTGGATAAGTTGTCCCGACATATAATCGCGAAACATAGACTTTCCCAGAGGAATTACCCGATGTCCTTCTTCGCTGAAGAAATCCGAAAGATGTTTACCTATGTAGCCGGAGGCTCCACTAATAGCTATATTCATGGCATATTCCTTATTTAATCTAGTACGAAAACGTATTAAAAGCCGGAAAAGTTCTTTTGCAGCTAACAAAATGAAGTTATCTTTGTACATATAAACAAGTAATGAACAGTTTTATAGAATTAATAACAATGAAAACAATACGTATCTCCCATATTCTCTCGCTTGCCTGCGCCGTAGGCATAGGTTCCAGCCTGCCATTCCTAATGGGAAGCACCACTCCTTCACCACAGCAAGCCGTAGAGTCGGAAGTCCCCTACTGTGTCACTTCACCCACCGTACCCCAACAGGCAACCTTCGACGGAACCACTATCGACCTGCGACGCTATGATCGCCGGGAACGGATGGACCGTGAATTAATGGCATTTACTTATATGCACTCCACCACCATGCTGATGATTAAACGCGCCAACCGCTACTTCCCCATTGTGGAACCTATCTTAAAAGAAAATGGCATCCCCGACGACTTCAAATACCTGATGGTGATCGAAAGCAGCCTAAACCCCATTGCACGTTCCCCAGCAGGTGCGGCAGGGCTCTGGCAGTTCATGCCTGTCACAGGACGAGAGTTCGGACTGGAAGTAAACGATAACATAGACGAACGCTATAATATAGAAAAAGCCACACGGGCCGCCTGTAAATATTTCAAGCAAGCCTACGAGAAGTATGGCGACTGGATGGCTGTATCCGCCGCCTACAATGCCGGACAGGCACGCATCTCCTCTGAACTCGACAAGCAACTTGCCAGCCATGCCATGGATTTGTGGCTCACCGAAGAAACTTCCCGTTACATGTTTCGCTTACTAGCTGCCAAAGAAGTGCTGAACAATCCCCGTCGCTATGGTTTCTTGCTTAAACGGGAACATCTATATCCGGTAATACCTTATAAAGAGGTGGTAGTGACTACCGGCATCGATAACTTGGATGAGTATGCGCGCCAACAAGGCATCACCTATGCCCAACTACGCGACGCCAACCCTTGGCTACGCCAGCATTCGCTATCAAACAAAACGGGGCGCAGGTATGTTCTACATATACCTACGCAGGAGGGCATGAACTATGACCCCAAGAAAACAATCCCGCATAACAGACAGTGGGTGATAGACTGATGCCGTCTTTCTGCTACAACAGAACGACCTATGAAATTAATAAAGCGATTCAAACATTTTTTGAACAACCGGGCACTCAAGCATAAGTTGTATGTCATCATCTTCGAATCGGACACTCCGGCAGGCAAGCTATTCGATGTAATTCTCATCATTTGCATCCTGCTGAGTGTCTTGCTTGTTATTTTGGAAAGCTTGCAGGGGTTACCCGCTTCGCTGACATCTTCTTTTATAGTCTTCGAATACCTGTTCACTGCCTTCTTCACTTTCGAGTATATCACCCGTATCTACTGTTCGCCCCGCCCGTGGAAATATATCCTCAGCTTCTTTGGCATTGTCGACTTGCTCTCTACCCTACCTTTATATCTGGGATTACTGATACCGGGCGTACGCCATTTACTGGTAATCCGCGCGTTTCGACTGATACGAGTATTCCGCATTTTTAAATTATTTCACTTTCTGGTAGAAGGAGAGCGGTTGCTTATTGCCCTTCGTGACAGCAGCAAGAAGATAGCGGTCTTTTTCTTCTTCGTCGTCATCCTGGTAACTTCCATTGGTACGTTGATGTATATGATAGAAGGTGCGCACGGAAACACCCAGTTCAACAATATCCCCAACAGCATCTATTGGGCTATCGTCACCATGACCACTGTAGGCTATGGAGACATTACTCCCATCACCGGACCCGGTAAGTTTCTTTCCGCCTGTGTGATGCTTATCGGCTACACCATCATCGCCGTACCCACAGGTATTGTATCCGTTTCGATGATGAAAGAATACAAACATACCCAAAGCAGAAGATGCCCTGTGTGCCATCAACCGGGGCACGACGAGAATGCAGTATATTGCAAATACTGTGGAAATAAACTTAAAATCTAAAATAACGCTAAATAAGTGCAACCCAACCACCAAACGATTGTATCTTTAAGCAATTAAACAGTTGTACGCGCAACAGAAAGGAGAAAAACTATGGCTTTAAACTTTGATTTTATATTAAGGCTTCTGGTAGCAGGCATTCTGGGAGCTATCATTGGACTGGACAGAGAATATCGTGCCAAAGAAGCCGGCTACCGTACACACTTCCTTGTTTCCCTAGGTAGTGCACTCATCATGATTGTATCTCAATATGGTTTTCAGGAAATTATAAAAGAAAGCAGTGTCACGCTGGACCCCAGCCGTGTGGCTGCTCAAGTGGTGAGCGGCATCGGTTTTATCGGTGCAGGAACCATCATTTTTCAGAAACAGATAGTGAGAGGATTGACCACGGCTGCAGGAATATGGGCTACTGCCGGCATCGGACTTGCCGTAGGAGCAGGTATGTACATGGTGGGTATAGCAGCAATGGTACTAACTCTTGTCGGCCTCGAAGTACTAAGCTATCTTTTTAAAAAAGTAGGTTTGAAAACATCCGTCATCACTTTTTCCACAGAAAACAAGTTCATTCTGAAAAAAATATCCGACCGCTTCACTTCTAAGAACTATCTGATTGTCTCCTACGAAATGGAAAGGCTGGGACATGGCGAAACTGAAATCTATCAGGTGACGATGGTTATTAAATCCAAACGCAATAATGATGAGGGTCATGTCCTTTCGCTGATTCAGGAATTTCCTGATGTTACCGTGCAACGAATTGAATAATAATAAGTGGTTTATTAATAGCTATCTCGTGATACGTGAATATCCTGCGTGCAGGATATAATTCCCTCTTCTTTTCCCTATGAGAAATAAGGCGATACGAGCCGTAAATGATGGAAAGGAATGCATATATTATCTTTGCTTTTCAGTGAGATATTTCCAGTAGCGTGCCGGCATGTCCTGCTTGTGTTTACGGGGGTTAAACCGTTCTTTGATGGCAATTGCCTTAAAATAAGTCCTCCATAACTCCTGAAACTGCTTTTCGTCTTTGTCCATCAGGCTCTCGTTCAGCATTCCTGTGATAAGAGGAGCTTCGCGGCTATCTTCTTCAAAAGTTACTTCCGTCACGGTATGCAAATCATAATAGTAGCCGTAGCGACGCTTTATATCATAAATAAGCCATTTCTGGTCTCTAAAGCGGTCCTTAAAATGCTCAACGGCAAGAGGCAACACATTATATAGAGGTTCGAAAGCTGCAAAATAAGTACCGTCAACCGCTTTTTGGAAACGCACGAACTGCCACATGCGGTGACGTTCTTGATTCACCTTTTTCCAAATTCTGGAAAGGTCGAATACATCAGGGTCGGCAAAATTTGTTTCAATGGAATAAGGCGAATCGGTCGCCTTACGGATATAGCGAAATAACAACATTCCCACTTGGGGAAGCTCCGAAAGCCAGCTTTGCGCCAAGCAAGAAAGAGCTGCTGACGACAGTTTCTTCTGCAACGACTTCCACACTCGCCCTGCCTTTTCCTCATCGGTGACTACCGTAAAAGACTCGTCATAGAACAAAGGCAACGGATCGCCTACTGAAAGTAGCATATCTGGGAAAGTTTTGCGAAAATAGGCGTCGAAGACTGCTGTAAGCAAGCCGTCGAAAGTCTTATCATATATAAATACAATCATACGTTTTCTTATCTTTCAATCTTCAAAGTTCAATATCAGTTGATTTTCATCTACCTTCTTCTTTTTACCCGATTTAGGGATGAGAAGTCTTCTTACCCGCTGTGGAGTAAGTTCGTTCACCGTCAACATGGGAAGCTCGTTACAGGTGATAAAGTATTGGGCTTTTTTCATTACTACCCCTATCTTCTTCAACTGATAATAGCCTAAGCGGGAATAGCGGCGGGAAGCAACAATCAACCGGGCAGATTTCACTCCAATGCCTGGCACACGGAGTATCATTTCATAATCAGCTCTGTTTACATCTACGGGAAATTGTTCGGGATGGCGCAAAGCCCACGCCAGCTTAGGGTCTATTTCCAGGTCGAGGTGGGGATAGCTGTCGTCTACAATTTCGTCTACTTTGAACTGGTAGAAGCGCATCAACCAGTCAGCCTGATAGAGGCGGTTCTCACGCACCAACGGAGGTTGCTTCAAAGCAGGAAGCCGCTCGTCGTAAGTATTCACTGACACATAGCCCGAATAATAGACCCTCCTCATCGTAGGACCTTGATATAAAGCGGATGACAAGCGAAGAATATCTTTATCGGACTCGGGCGTAGCACCCACTATCATCTGTGTGCTCTGACCTGCCGGGACGAAACGGGGTGCATGGCGAAACTTCTGCCTTTCTTCTTTGCTTTCTAACACACCTTGCTGAATATAGTGCATAGGAGCAAACACACTCTTGTGATCTTTTTCGGGAGCAAGACGTTTGAGACTGCTTTCATTGGGTATTTCTATATTGACACTGAGGCGATCGGCATAGAGTCCTGCCTCACGGACCAACTCGCGGCTGGCGCCGGGAATACTTTTCAGATGGATGTAACCATTGAAACGATGGACCGTACGCAGGTCTTTCACTACCCGCACCAAGCGTTCCATTGTGTAATCGGGATTTCTCACTACGCCTGAACTCAAAAAGAGCCCTTCAATATAATTGCGACGATAAAATTCCATGGTGAGGTCCACCACCTCTGAGACAGAAAAGGTGGCACGCGGCAAATCATTACTCCGCCGATTGATGCAATATGCACAATCATAAATGCAATAGTTAGTAAGCATGATTTTCAGTAACGAGATGCATCGCCCGTCTTCGGCAAAGCTATGGCAAATTCCTATGCCGCCCACTGTGTTGCCCAGCATGCCCGCTTTACCCGAACGTACTGTCCCGCTAGAAGCACAAGACACATCGTATTTTGCAGATTCAGCCAGTATCTTTAGTTTTTGAAAGACGTTTTCATTCATAATTATGCACGCGGTATCTCCCCCTGTTTCAAGTGGGAATAAGTGCACAAATATAAGAGGTTATTTATGTATCCGCAATTAATTTAGCTTAAAACGAGATGCTTTCTCCCTAAAACTTATTTCAGCATCTTCGGGAGAAGCACCGCCTATATCTTCTCCGGAGCATTTCCACTCCTCTTGTTCTTTTACGAAGAACCACAAAGAATAGAAGTCGGCTTTCCCCTTAGACATTATGGCGGCAACGTCGTCAGAAATGAAAATGGCAAGAATCTTTGCCGATAACTGCGACTCTTTATTAGAAGGGGTTACACTTTTATCTTCCAAGTCTCTTACCCGTTTTTGGATGGATGAGGCCGCATACTTATGATATTCCGAGAACTTTCCCTCGGCAAACAACTTCTGTACGGTTACAAATGCCTCTAGCGGAGTCCGCATCGAAGATGGCATATCTGAGAAATTCTTTATTTCTTTTTGAATCACTTCCTTGTGGTAAGCGTCAACACCCAATGCATTTTTTCGTAGCAATATTCTGGATGCCAAAGGAGCGGCATTCACCTTTCCTTTCTGCCTGCAGACGAAATAGGAATGTCCCTGATGGTTGCTACTTACTGCTTCCGTTACTTTTCTGTCCGTAAACAGTATGCCTGCATGTTCGTCACAAGCATATCCTGCCGCCAGTTCTCCTTTTATAATCAGGCTATCATAAAGTTCCTTTTTCCGGGAGATATTATAATGAGGGCAATTAGTATAAGGAAGAAAGCCAAGCCCATCCACTACCGATAGATGTACAGGTCTCGAATCACTGACACCGCTTTTAAACCAACAGATAGACCCGGCACTGCCACCACTGAGGATAATTCCTTTCTCCAACGCCTTCTTCAATATCTTGTCTATCTCTTGATAGTGCCATATTCCCAGCATGTTCAGTGTGTTTCCACCACCTACCACAATGGCATCCATGCTCAACAGGATGTCTTCAAAAGATTGCGCCTGCGAATCAGAATCAATCCACACTCTGAGAACATGAGGCTCTATGCCCAACTCTCTACAGATATATTCCCAATATTGTATATTTCGTGCATCATCTCCGCTTGCTGTGGGAAGATAACAAATTCGAGGTTGCGGCTTTCCGCACAAGTCTTTGACATATTCTACAAACTTAAGCTCGATGTCTCCTCCGTAAACAAATATTTGCTGTGCTGCTTTGCCGGAAGAAGGCTGCTGTTGTGCCTGAGCGCAAAATACTGAAAAGGTCAGTATTAAAAAGATAGTGTTGATGATTCTCATATTAACCTTCATTCTTTATATACGGCATAAAGATATGAATAAAATCCTAGAAACATTATCACTCGCACTAATTTCCTATTTCAGAGTAGGATATAGAAGAGATTAATTTCTTTTTTTAGAAGAAAAGGTCCTCTCTACCTATATGTATTGAATTTAATTCATACTTTTACGCTTATTCAAGCACATACAAAAAAGTAAAAGTTATGAAATGTCTAAGCAGCCTAGTGATTTTAATTGTTTGCCTGGGACTCTATTCCTGCGATGAAAGAAAGAATGATATTTATATGTACAGCCGGCAAGAAATGGAAAGTATAAATAAAATCCCCTTATACACCACCTATCTTGTCCCCGTCGACAGCTTAGGAAAATACGTAAATGAAGAAATTATTTTACCTACCATCTATGACCATTGCCAACTCATTACAGACACAAAGGAGAGAGACGTCTATGTTTTTGCCTATATTTATTTTGATAATACCGGGACAGTTCGAAAAATTATTAAGCGCACGCCTGATGGTGGAGACCTCTGTACTCTAGCCTATTATGACAAACAAGGAAATATCACTCATGCAGTGTATGCCTGTGGTGGAGAAAATCATGGCAGATTATATTCGGATGGAAACTCTAAAATGTACATAGAGTATTCCTTCGCCGACACATGGGCTATAAATGATTTCTTAACCATTAGTAAAACGACCGCAGAGTTCGCTGATAGACATAAGGTGGTTCTAGAAATGCCGAAGAATTGTAAATCGGTAACATTCGCCACCATTCAAAAGGGAGATAAAGCATTTTTATGTGCCAACCATACTTATGCGGAACCTCATGGAAATGTTATAAACAAAAATAGTAGCAGGTTTGGGTCTGCAGTGTTAATAGATACAGTGGTAGATGGCTGGGCCGGAATAAAGAATTTCCCATTTGATAAATCCATCGAATATGTGTCTGGGGATAGTCTTGAACTGATGAGAGAATAATAAAAAGGAAAGATTATAAACAGCTCTTAACGTACGAATATAGGTAGAAACAGTGTTCCAACTACAACCGCGCTGGCGTAAATGAGTCTCAAAACATTTCAGAAATACATTAGATTAATAAGTCCCCCTATCACGAAGAGAAAAGAGTTTGTAAGCCTCTTCTTCGGATCATATATTCAAAGATAAACAAGATTCCATCACTTTGGATTGTTAACTAAGGAAAAGATAGATGCAGTCTGAACAATTTGTACCTCATCCAAAAAGAAAATAAGACGATATGCAAGGCTGTCCTCATTTCTCACATTTTCTCTTCTCTATGAAAAATACTCCTAATGAAGACTATTCTCTCTAAACAAAAAAGGCTACCCATCTTGCGAAGGGCAGCCTTTTCTTATTTATATTCGATCTATTTACTACCTGATATTATTCAGCCAGTTTGTTATCAGAACCAAGTACATTCACAATTTTGTGCTTGTACAATTTCTCCATGTTGTCGCGAGCCGGTCCAAGATACTTACGCGGGTCGAATTCTGCCGGTTTCTCAGCAAACACTTTGCGGATGGCAGCAGTCATAGCCAGACGGCTGTCTGAGTCGATGTTGATTTTGCAAACAGCAGACTTAGCAGCTTTGCGCAATTCGTCTTCAGGAATACCGATAGCAGCTTCCAGCTTACCACCATATTTATTGATAGTTTCTACTTCTTCCTGAGGAACTGAAGATGAACCGTGGAGAACGATGGGGAATCCGGGAAGTTCTTTCATTACACCATCCAATACATCAAATGCCAAAGGAGGAGGAACCAAGCGACCTGTAGCAGGGTCAACGTGGCATTGTTCGGGTTTGAACTTATAAGCACCGTGAGAAGTACCGATAGAGATAGCCAAGCTATCGCAGCCAGTCTTTGTCACAAAGTCAACCACTTCTTCAGGTTTAGTATATGTATGATGTTCAGCAACCACTTCGTCTTCAACACCAGCCAATACACCAAGTTCGCCTTCTACAGTTACATCAAACTGATGAGCATATTCTACTACTTTCTTAGTTAAAGCAACATTTTCGTCGTAAGGCAGGTGAGAACCGTCGATCATTACGGAAGAGAAGCCCATGTCAACACATGACTTGCAGAGTTCGAAAGAATCTCCGTGATCAAGGTGAAGAACAATTTCAGGATGAGCGCAACCCAGTTCTTTTGCATATTCTACAGCACCTTCGGCCATATAACGAAGCAAGGTCTGGTTTGCATAGTTACGAGCACCTTTAGAAACCTGAAGGATTACCGGAGATTTAGTTTCAACAGCAGCCTTTACGATAGCCTGCAACTGCTCCATATTGTTAAAGTTGAAAGCTGGGATAGCATAACCGCCTTTAATAGCCTTTGCAAACATTTCTCTTGTGTTTACCAGGCCCAAATCTTTGTAATTAACCATTTTGTTTAAAGTTTATTGTTAGTGAATAAAAATTCTCCGCAAAAGTAAGCATAATCCTTTTAATAAAAGAACGCGAAGGAGAAAAATACCACATAAAATCCCCTGTTTTTATACTTATTTCTCCTCAAAACGGGGCTATTGATATTATATTGTAAAGTCGATGTGGCAAAGAGAGGATAACATGTCTTTCCCGTCTGCCCCGCCTTATCCTACCACCTAAGATCGGGAAAATATTTACTGAGCGTTAAGCGAAGGATACTCAAAGTAATGGGTTTTACCAATACTTCCGTAGCACCTGCCCGCATAGCACTTTCCCTGTCGGAGCTGAAAGCATAGGCAGTCTGCATAATGATAGGAATTGTCGTATTTTCCTTCCGAATAATTTCAGTAGCCTGAAGACCATTCATTAGCGGCATCTTTATATCCATTAGAATAGCGTTAGCCTCTTGAAAATGCTCATGGAAAAGCGATACGATCTCTTCACCGTTTTTTGCCCACAGTATATCACACTTCTTTCCTATGATGGCTTTTATCAGTTTAAAATTGCTGTCATCATCTTCTGCCACCAATATTAGGGGGCGAATCACTTTTACTTCTTCAATATCCATTGTATTATCTTTAATGTATTACCACACTTATATTTGCTCTGAGAAGCTTTCTCATCAGATTCAGCGCGCAAGTTATAAAAAAAATGATATATTTCATTATCTTTGCGCCTCAAATTTAAAGAACAAGTATGATTTCAGTAGACGGACTTGCCGTAGAATTTGGCGGCACCACCTTATTTAGTGATATTTCCTTTGTTATTAATGAGAAAGACCGCATCGCCCTAATGGGAAAAAACGGAGCAGGAAAAAGCACTTTACTTAAAATATTGGCGGGAGTACGCCAGCCTACACGCGGCAAGATTTCAGCTCCCAAAGACTGTGTGGTCTCTTACCTGCCGCAGCATCTCATGACGGAAGACGGCAGAACGGTGTTTGAAGAAACAGCTCAGGCTTTTTCACACCTGCACCAGATGGAGGCTGAAATAGAACGGCTCAATAAAGAATTGGAAACACGCACGGACTATGAAAGCGACAGCTACATGGAACTGATTGAACAAGTATCCACTCTCAGCGAGAAATTTTATTCTATCGATGCCACCAACTATGAGGAAGATGTAGAAAAGACTTTGCTTGGACTTGGATTCATGCGCGAAGACTTCCACCGCCCTACCAGCGATTTCAGCGGAGGATGGCGTATGCGCATCGAACTTGCTAAATTGCTTTTGCAAAAACCAGATGTACTCTTGCTGGACGAGCCTACCAATCATCTCGACATTGAGTCCATCCAATGGCTGGAAGACTTCCTGGTGAACAACGGCAAAGCGGTAATCGTCATCAGCCATGACCGTAAATTCGTGGACAATATCACCACCCGCACCATCGAAGTCACTATGGGACGCATCTACGACTATAAAGTAAATTATTCCCAATATCTGCAACTCCGAAAAGAACGGCGCGAACAGCAACAAAAAGCTTACGACGAACAACAGAAGTTCATCGCCGAAACCAAAGAGTTTATCGAACGCTTTAAAGGCACCTACTCCAAAACCCTCCAAGTGCAAAGCCGCGTCAAAATGCTAGATAAACTGCAATTGCTCGAAGTGGACGAGGAAGACACCTCGGCACTCCGACTCAAGTTTCCACCTTCGCCCCGGTCCGGAAGCTATCCTATCATTATGGAAGAAGTGGGAAAAAGCTATGGTGAACATGTAGTATTCCGCAATGCCACGCTAACCATTGAACGGGGAGACAAAGTGGCTTTCGTAGGAAAGAACGGTGAAGGTAAGTCTACACTTGTGAAATGTATCATGAAGGAAATTGACCACGATGGTACCCTCACACTGGGACATAATGTTCAGATTGGGTATTTTGCCCAAAACCAAGCATCGTTGTTAGACGAAAACCTGACTGTATTTCAAACTATCGACGACGTGGCAAAAGGAGAAATCCGCAACAAGATACGCGATCTGCTGGGCGCCTTCATGTTCGGCGGTCCCGAAGAGTCAATGAAAAAAGTGAAAGTGTTGTCAGGAGGCGAGCGAACACGCCTTGCCATGATTAAGCTTTTACTGGAACCCGTGAACCTCCTGATTCTGGATGAGCCGACTAATCATCTGGATCTCAAAACAAAAGATATACTGAAACAAGCCTTAATAGACTTTGACGGAACCCTGATTGTAGTATCCCACGACCGTGACTTCCTGGACGGACTCGTCACAAAGGTCTATGAATTTGGAAACAAAAAGGTGACCGAACACCTCTGCGGCATCTACGAATTCCTCGAAAAGAAGAAGATGGATTCGCTCAGCGAACTGGAAAAGAAGGGCTCTACAGGCACCCAATCAAAGTAACGAAGAACCTTATAAAATATAAAATTAGCTTTCGAGGGCAGAGGGAAACAAAAACTATTTGTATCTTTGCCTAGTTATTGCACAATTAATAAGAAAGTGAGCATGGACGAGAATCGGCAATTATATATTATCAGCGGATGCAACGGAGCAGGAAAAACAACTGCCTCCTATACTGTATTACCCGAAATCCTGCAATGCCGGCAATTCGTCAATGCAGATGAAATAGCCCGCGGTCTCTCTCCCTTCAACCCGGAGAGTGTAGCCATCGAAGCGGGGAGGCTTATGCTGAAGCGAATCAAAGAATTGATAGCTGCCAAAGTGAGTTTCTCCATCGAAACTACACTTGCTACGCGAAGCTACACCCGCCTCATCAGCCGTGCTCAAGCTGCGGGATATAAAGTAAGTCTTATCTATTTCTGGCTCAACTCACCCGAACTGGCACTCAACCGGGTGCTGCAACGGGTCAACGAAGGAGGACATAACATCCCTATGGATACCATCTTTCGCCGTTATCATGCCGGAATCAATAATTTATTCCAGATTTACATGCCTTGTGTAGATTATTGGCTACTTGCCGATAATAGCGTCGCGCCCCGGATTATAGTCGCGGAAGGGTCCCGTCACAGCGAAAATAAGATATATGAAAACGAACTCTTTAAACGCATTATGAACTATGTCAAATAACGAAATGCAAGAATTGAGTGAGAAACTTCGTCTGGGATTGCAAATCGCAGAACAGCGACTATTGGAGAAGAACGCCCGTTGCGGCAAAAGTCTCAGCCAAGGCACCCCCGACGGCAAAGTAGTTTATGTATCTGCTGCAGAA
Organism: Bacteroides ovatus; assembly: GCA_030844565.1. GTDB lineage: Bacteria > Bacteroidota > Bacteroidia > Bacteroidales > Bacteroidaceae > Bacteroides > Bacteroides ovatus_A. Next base: position 15,920 of record JAUUNK010000038.1, on the reverse strand, counting down.
TTGCTGGAAAAAGTGAAACAACAACAAAAATCAGATAAATAACTCCGTAGAAAAGAAAGGATGAGGAAAGACAAACACTACATATTCTTCTTCTTGCTTTTTGTCAATATATTGATGTTGATGACGCCTGTCATCCCCCATCATCACCACTCCAACGGCTTAATATGTATGAAGCCGGACATCCCACAGGAAACCTGCTGCTCCCATCACAATCACCATTCGCATTCTGCCGATACCGGTTGCGATGCAGGATGCGTCACCCATTTCGATTCGCGCATTCCCTCTCTTGAGATAGACAGTAGCCCTAATTACGTTTTTGTAGCCACCCTCTTCACTTCCGTTATCATTGAGAGTTTGCTACGTCCCAAAGAGAAACGCATCGGACGTGAGTATATTTACCAAGAATCTCTTCATGGCACGAATATCTCTCGTGCCTTCGGCCTGCGAGCCCCTCCCTATCCTTTTACTGCCTAATAGCGGAAATTGACTGACAGAACATTATTCTTTCAGACAGAAATTTGATATTCAAGCCTTTGCTAGTTTGAGTATCAAGTCTCAGCTTATTCTGCAACCTAGTTGCACTTCCGCTTGTTCTATCTTTGCAAACAAATAAAAGGGAAAAAACAACATTATATTATCATGAAAAAACTTATTTATCTGGGAATCCTGGGCTTATTCTTCCTAGGCTCCTGCCACAATGGAAACGAAATTAACCACGAAGGACACGATCACAGTACCGAGAATCATAACCACGAATCGGAAGGTGAAGGACACGAGGGACACGACCACAACCACGGCGCCGAAGCAGCCGGACACACCGACGAAATTATCCTTCCCAAAGCAAAGGCAGAAGCTGCCGGTGTGAAAGTGAGTATAATACAGCCGGGCGCCTTCCAGCAAGTTATCAAAACCAGTGGGCAAGTGCTCACAGCACAGGGAGACGAATCAGTAGCAGTAGCCACCGTAGCGGGTGTAGTCTCTTTCGGCAGAGATGTCGTGGAAGGAATGAGCGTAGGCAAAGGAAGCTCGCTACTCACTATTTCGTCCCATAATATTGCCGACGGAGACCCTGTTCAGCGTGCCCGCATCGCCTATGAAACCACCAAAAAAGAATATGAGCGTATGAAAGCGCTGGTAAAGAATAAAATCGTATCCGAAAAAGATTTCGCCCAAGCCGAACAGGCTTACCAAGATGCTCAGCTTAGTTATGAAGCGCTTGCCAAGAATCATACGGCCGGAGGACAAAACATTACTTCGCCGCTGGCAGGATACGTGAAAAGTATTCTCGTGAAAGAAGGGGACTACGTCACCATCGGTCAACCGCTAGTGAGTATCACCCAGAACCGCCGCCTCTTCCTGCGGGCAGAGGTATCCGAGAGATATTATCCTTCTCTGCGCACCATTGGTTCGGCTAATTTCAAGACACCCTATAATAATAAGGTATATGCACTGGATGAATTGCACGGCAAACTGCTCTCTTTCGGAAAATCCTCGGGAGACAATTCGTTTTATGTACCCGTCACGTTTGAGTTTGACAACAAAGGAGATATTATCCCCGGCTCGTTTGTAGAGGTGTATCTGCTTTCTTCGCCAATGGAAAATGTAATTTCTTTGCCCCGCACGGCACTTACTGAGGAGCAAGGAGCATATTATATATACATCCAACTGGACGAAGAAGGCTATCGTAAACAAGAAGTCACCCTAGGGGCAGACAACGGCAAGAGCGTACAGATATTAACAGGAGTAAAACCAGGAGACCCGGTGGTAACCGAAGGAGCTTACCAAGTGCGCCTGGCAAGTGCAAGCAATGCGATACCCGCTCATAGTCACGAACACTAAAGACCTTCTGTTATGCTAAACAAGATTATAAGTTACTCTCTACACAACCGCCTGGTTGTGCTCACGGCGTCCATCCTCTTGCTAATAGCAGGAACGTACACCGCCCTGCATACGGAAGTAGATGTATTTCCGGATCTCAATGCTCCTACGGTAGTTATCATGACCGAAGCCAACGGCATGGCAGCCGAGGAAGTGGAACAACTCGTAACTTTCCCCGTAGAAACCGCTGTCAACGGAGCCACCGGCGTACGCCGTGTCCGTTCTTCTTCTACCAATGGCTTCTCCGTAGTGTGGGTGGAATTCGATTGGGATACAGACATTTACCTGGCACGCCAGATTGTAAGTGAAAAACTGGCGGTAGTCAGCGAATCCCTGCCCGTCAACGTAGGTAAGCCAACGCTAGGACCTCAATCGTCCATCCTGGGCGAAATGTTAATTGTAGGGCTCACAGCAGACTCCACCTCGATGCTCGATTTACGAACACTGGCAGACTGGACCATCCGTCCCCGCCTGCTTTCCACCGGAGGGGTGGCACAAGTAGCGGTGCTGGGAGGCGACATCAAAGAATACCAGATTCAACTGGACCCCGAACGGATGCGCCACTACGGAGTATCTCTCGGAGAAGTGATGGTAGTGACCCAGGACATGAACCTGAACGCTAATGGTGGAGTACTTTATGAATACGGCAACGAATACATCGTGCGCGGTGTGCTCTCCACTCCCCACATCGAGCAACTGGGCAAAGCGGTGGTGAAGACGGTGAATGGTTTCCCCATCACCCTTGAAGATATTGCCGATGTTAACATCGGTCCTAAGATGCCCAAACTGGGAACTGCTTCCGAACGAGGCAAACCCGCCGTGCTGCTTACCGTGACGAAACAACCCGCCACCAGTACGCTGGAACTAACCGACAAACTGGAAGCTTCGCTACAAGACCTTAAGAAGAACCTGCCCCCTGACGTGAAAGTATCCACAGACATCTTCCGCCAGAGCCGTTTCATCGAAAGCTCTATTGGCAACGTCAAGAAGTCGCTCCTTGAAGGAGGTATTTTTGTAGTTATCGTGCTTTTCCTCTTCCTAGCCAACGTTCGCACTACACTTATCTCGCTGGTTACTCTGCCCTTATCGTTGCTGGTATCTATCCTGACCCTTCACTATATGGGACTTACTATCAACACGATGAGCCTCGGAGGTATGGCAATTGCCATCGGCTCCTTGGTGGACGACGCCATCGTGGACGTGGAGAACGTATACAAACGCTTGCGGGAAAACCGCCTGTTGCCGGCAACCGAACGCCTCAGCACCATCCAGGTGGTATTCAACGCTTCCAAAGAAGTGCGTATGCCTATCCTCAACTCCACGCTTATCATCGTGGTAAGCTTCGTGCCCCTCTTCTTCCTTAGCGGGATGGAAGGACGCATGTTGGTTCCGCTCGGCATTGCTTTCATCGTGGCGCTCTTTGCCTCCACCATCGTTGCACTGACACTGACTCCTGTGCTCTGCTCCTATCTGCTGGGCAGCAACAAAACCAACAAGGAGCTAAAAGAATCTTTCGTAGCCCGCTGGATGAAAGGCATTTATTCCAAAGCCCTGGTATGGGTACTGGAGCATAAGAAAATCACACTAGGTTCCACCATCGCGCTGTTCATCATCGCTCTGGGGTGCTTCTTCACGCTAGGACGCAGTTTCTTGCCTTCGTTCAACGAAGGTTCGTTCACCATCAACATCAGCTCTCTGCCGGGCATCTCGCTCGCCGAAAGTGACAAGATGGGACACCGGGCGGAAGAACTGCTGTTGTCCATCCCCGAAATACAAACCGTGGCACGCAAAACCGGACGCGCCGAACTGGACGAGCACGCCCTCGGAGTGAACGTCTCGGAGATAGAAGCGCCCTTTGAACTCAACAACCGCCCACGCAGCGAGCTTGTAGCGGAGGTACGCGAAAAGCTAAGTACCATCACGGGCGCCAACATCGAAATCGGACAGCCTATCAGCCACCGTATCGACGCCATGCTCTCGGGAACCAAAGCCAACATAGCCATCAAACTGTTTGGAGACGACCTCAATAAGATGTTCTCTTTGGGAAATCAGATTAAGAACGAAATCAGCGACATTCCCGGCATCGCCGACCTCAACGTGGAACAACAGATAGAACGTCCACAATTAAAGATTGAACCCAAACGGGAAATGCTGGCAAAATATGGCATCACCCTGCCGGAGTTTTCAGAATATATCAACGTGGCACTCGCCGGAAAGGTAATCTCACAGGTATATGAGAAAGGAAAGAGCTTCGACCTCATCGTGAAAGTAAACAACGATTTCCGCGACGAGATGGAGAAGATACGCAACCTGATGGTGGACACAAACGATGGTCGCAAAGTGCCGCTCAACTACATTGCCGAGGTTGTCTCTGCCATGGGCCCGAACACCATCAACCGCGAAAACGTGAAACGCAAAATCGTTATCTCCGCCAATGTGGCCGACCGCGACCTGCGTAGCGTAGTAAATGACATACGGAAACGCATCGACTCTTCCATTCAACTGCCCGAAGGCTACCACATCGAGTACGGCGGTCAGTTTGAAAGTGAACAGGCGGCAAGCCGCACCCTGGCATTGACTTCCTTTATGAGTATTGTGGTTATCTTCCTGCTCTTATTCCATGAGTTTCGCAGTGTAAAGGAGTCGGGAGTCATCCTGATTAACCTACCGCTTGCCCTCATCGGAGGTGTGTTCGCTTTGCTGTTCACCACAGGAGAAGTCAGCATTCCCGCCATCATCGGATTCATCTCGCTGTTCGGCATTGCCACCCGCAACGGTATGCTGCTCATCAGCCACTATAACCATCTCCAGCAGGTAGAAGGCAAAAGCGTGTATGACAGTGTAGTGCAAGGCTCGCTAGACCGTTTGAACCCTATCTTGATGACGGCTCTTTCTTCCGCCCTCGCACTTATCCCCCTCGCACTGGGAGGAGACTTGCCGGGCAACGAGATACAAAGCCCGATGGCAAAAGTCATCTTGGGCGGACTGTTGACTTCTACGTTCCTCAACGGCTTCATTATCCCCATTATCTACCTGATGATGCACCGCAAAGAGGTGGAAGCCCGCGAAATAATACATATATAATCTCTAATAAGAATAAGAAAGAATATGAAAAGAATAATATTTATAAGCGCTGCGTTCCTCCTCTTCTGTGCGGGGAGGACGCAAGCACAAAACGGCATCGAACAGGTGTTGCGTAGCATCGAAGCCAACAACAAAGAGCTACAAGCCAATGCCCAACTGCTTACTTCGCAGAAACTGGAGGCAAAGACGGACAATAACTTGCCGGATCCTTCCCTTTCCTACTCCCACCTGTGGGGAGCTAAAGATAAAGACGAGACTATCGGCGAACTGGTGGTTTCGCAGAGCTTCGACTTCCCCAGCCTATACGTCACCCGCAACAAATTGAATCGCCTTAAAGCAGGGGCTTTCGACAGCCAGGCAAGTGTCTTCCGTCAAAATATCCTGTTGCAGGCGCAAGAGCTTTGCCTCGACATTATTCTGCTGCGGCAGCAAAAGCAGATTCTCGACGAACGGCTTCGCAATGCAGAAGAACTTGCCGCTATGTACGCCAAACGGCTGCAAACGGGGGATGCCAATATCCTCGAAACTAATAAAATCAACCTGGAACTCTTAAACGTGAAAACGGAGGCTTCACTTAACGAAACGACGTTGCGAAACAAGTTGGAAGAACTGAATGCTCTGAACGGTAATATCCCTGTAAGTTTCGATGAGAACCGCTATCCCGTCATTCCTTTCCCTACTGATTATCAGAAGCTGAAAACAGAAGTGATAGCTGCGGACCGCTCGCTGATAGCACTCAGTAATGAGAGTGCAGTGGCACAGAAACAGATAGCTGTGAACCGTTCGCAATGGTTGCCAAAACTGGAGCTTGGCTATCGCAGGAATACGGAATCGGGAACTCCGTTCAATGGCGTGGTGGTAGGCTTTTCTTTCCCGTTGTTCGAGAACCGCAGCAAAGTGAAGATTGCCAAGGCACAAGCATTGAATGTGGACTTACAAAAAGAGAGTGCTACGCTACAAGCCGAATCGCAATTTGCCCAGCTTTACCGCGAAGCAAAGGCGCTGCATACTTCTATGGAAGAATACCAGAAAACCTTTCAATCGCAACAAGACCTCAGTCTGCTGAAACAAGCGTTAACGGGAGGACAAATCAGCATGATTGAGTATTTTGTGGAAGTATCGGTAGTTTATCAGAGCCGTCAGAATTACTTGCAACTGGAGAACCAGTATCAGAAGGCAATGGCACGGATATATAAGAGCCGGTTGTAAGAAAAGAAAGTTACTTTCAATTATATATATATTAAGCCGGAGTTCTGTCCTGTAAGTGACGGAACTCCGGCTTAATAAAATTCGCCTCCGGACATAGGCTCATTCATCCCTGGACTTAGACAGGTTAACCCCTGGGCTCAGCTAAGCTATCCCCTGGGCTTAGGTAGACTAACCCCCGGACTTAGAGTAGAACAGTTTACAGGACATATATACTCAGCGTGCAGGACATATATACTCAGCATGCAGGGTATATATACTCAGCGCGTTGGGCATATATACCCTGCACGCTGGATATATATGCCCAACAACACACCTATATATCCCCCGTTTTCTATATATTCTTTCCGCAATAGATGCCCCTTTATCCCCTCTCCTACTTCTACAACTAAACCATATCATCTCCCGTCTTCACCACATCCACCTTCAATGTTTTATGGAAAGGAATGAAAGCAGCAACAATGGCTATCACCAGAGCGGCTATCAACACATAACCCGTGACAGTCTTTATCCCCAACAAAAGGCTTTGCTGTTGAAGCGTGGCATACAAACCATTCGATGCAATCTGGCTCGCCTCACTGTACTCATGTCCTTGCGCCAATGCACCGCTCAACGCCTGATTGTATCGCGAAGCAGCCAAAGGATTAGTTAGCGTCAGATGGTCCGAAAGGGCATTCATACCTTTTATCTGAAGGTGATAGAGCACATTACTAAAGAATGAAGCGGAAATGACCGGAGCCAACACCGAACGAAAAGATATGAGAAAGAAGGTATTGGACAACATCAACCGAGGGTCGAGATCCTCCACCACATAGACACCAAAAGCAATGAACAACACCAGCATGCCCAGCCCACGAAAGAAAACGGGTAGAAACAGCATCTCGTAGCGCGAATAAGGAGTGACGCCGAAATAGAGTATGGCAAGGTAAATGACGAAACAAAACATGCCGCCCGAAATGAGAAAACGGAAACGCCAGCGCTGCCAACGAAACCACCAGAAGCAGATGACTGCTCCCACCACATAACCGGGAAGCAGAAAAAGATTCAGGGCATTGGAGTGTACGCTATCCACCCGGATGATACTGTTCATATAATTGGTAACTAACGAACTAGTGGCACTAAAGAACATCACCAGTACCATGAATGCATAGCCGATGACGGATTTATGATGATGAAGGGGTTTCAGGCTGATATAAGGTTTCTCCAACGTTTGCTGCCGCCGCACAAAAAGATAGACCAACAAAGGAACGGCAACCACGTAGACCCGTATCTTGAAAGAGGTAAACCAATCCAACGTCTTCCCGTATGTGAACACATAAATGGAGAAAAGCAGGGCGGCGGAGATTACAAGCATGCTGCGCCCATCCATCTCACGGAAAGGCAAATGTATGGGACGCCGGGCATAACGGAAGAAAAGCAGGATGAAAATGATGGCGACCAGCATCAACAGAATAGTGAAATAATACATATATTGCCACTGGTAATAGTATGCCAACTGCGCTGTAAGCGCCATTGAAAGCTGTCCGCCTGAAAATACAATGGGATAGAAATAAGCATAAAATTCGCTACGCACATTCTTCGGGCTGAACAAAGGGCGCACCAGAATGATGAATTCCAACATAATGAAAGCTTTCAGAAAGCCGATAAAGAAGCTGCACACGAAGATGAGGTCCATGTTATGGGCATGGGCACAATAGAAACTAAGGAATATCTGCAACACCAAGTCGGTGAGCAGTAATGTTTTAGGAGTGACTACCGCCCGCACTTTAGGCACAATGGGATACGCCACCGCCATCCCGGCGGAAGCTGCATAATAACCCATAGTGATGTCTTCGCCCAATATGCCCAACGTGTTACTGACTTCTACCATGCTACCCGTGTAGGCTCCATTGAGCATAATGATGGGCAACATCACCACGAACATGGTGACCACCCCCAACCACTGCGGAACCCAAGGACGTGTAGGGAGATTCAGCTTAACCGCGCTCATTTCCGTAAAGCTTCGGTTTCCACCATCATTCCTGCACGGAGGCTTGCCATCTCTTGTGGAGTGGCATCCTCGAGCTCGATACGTACAGGGATGCGCTGCTGCACCTTGACGAAATTTCCGGCAGAATTATCGGTAGGAACCAAAGCATATTTAGACCCCGTGGCTTCGGAGATAGCTACTACTTTTCCGTGGAATGTCCGTCCACGGAAGGCATCTACCTTGATTCGCACTTCCTGTCCAATAAAGATGTGGGCGATCTGCGTTTCTTTATAGTTAGCGGTAATCCACTTATCGTTGCCGCGCACCAGGTAAGAGATGGTTTGCCCGTTTTGCACAAACTGCCCCGGTTCGAGTGTCCGACGCCCCATATAACCATCATAAGGGGCTATCAAGACGGTGTAGGAAAGGTTCAGTTTCGCCATATCGAGGTCTGCTTCTTTACGAATGATGGCGGCTTCTACATTTGCAGATTTCTTGCTTGTTTCGGAATACTGCGACTTGGCGGCTTCTTTTTGTTGGAGCAGGGCGCGATAGCGCGCCTGAGTGGCTTCGTAGTCGGCTTTCACCTGTTCATACTGTTGTCGGGATACAGATTCTTCCGCCAGCAGATTGGCATAGCGGCGGTAGTCCTGCTCCTTTTGCCAGAGTTTAGCTTTTGTTTCGGCGATGTTGGCGTCTTGTATGGCAACGTTGGCCTGCGAAGTCTGTATGCCGGAGTTTAATACGTCACGGGAACCGCGGGCATCCATCAACGCAGCCTCGGCGTCTTTCACTCGAATGCGGTATTCCCGGTCATCAAGAATCAGCAGCGTATCTCCACGGTGCACTTTCTGGTGCTCGGTGAAGCGCACTTCGCGGATGTAGCCCGAAGCGCGGATGTTGAGTGGAGCAATGTATTGGTCCACCATTGCATCATTGGTGATTTCATAATTTACGTATTTCCAGAAATAAGTTACGGTCCATGAAATACCCGCCAGTGCCAGCAGGATGCAAACGGTGTTCAAGATGATATTTCTCCTGCGGAGATTCTTGAGGTGCCGATATTTTTTGTGTAATTGAGACATAGCTTGTATAAATGTTCTTGTTTACTATAATTTTCCGCAGGCGCGCTGCAATTCATAATAAGTATATACGGCTTGCGTTCTAGCCACGGTGAGCTGCAACTCAGCATCGAGACGGATACTGCTGGCATCGAGCAAGTCAGTCAATATGGAGAGTTGATTGAGGTAACGGTTCTGCACGATACGATAGTTCTCTTCCGCTTGACGGACAGAAAGTTTGAGGGCTTCTATGCGGTCCAATGCCTCCCGGTGGCGGGTGTAGGCTGTGCGCACACGAATACGAATATCGCGCATCAACTGGTCTTCGGCATAGCGACGGAGCAGGACAACTTGCTGCGCTTCATGCACACGGTGTCTGTTCTGATACAAGGACGAAAGATTGTAGGAAAGGCTGAGACCTACATTCCAGTTATTGTTGTACATATCAGCCAATGTGGAACTCAGCGGACGGGCAAGAGTGTTTCCGGCATAGAGCGAAAGCGTGGGGAGATAATCGGCACGCGTCAGCCGAATATCGTTTTGAGCCAAGCTGGTCTGATAGCGTGCCATCTTCATGCTGGGATAGTTCTCATAAGCCTGTTGTACATAAGTGTCGTAATTTTCCAGGCGAAGAGATGTATATAATAAGGTGGTATCGGGCGCAATCAGTTGCGACTCTTCGAGTCCCAAAAGAATATCGAGTTGCTGGGAAACGATAGCAATGCTGTTGCCAGCCTCCTTGTAAGCCAGGCGGTCGTTGGTCAACTGCAATTCACTGCGGATTTCATCGTTGCGGGTGACGATACCTTCTTTCTTCATCCGCTGAATATCTTTCAGGCGGCGTTCGGATTCTTCGATGTTGCGCGCCAACACTTCCTGCTGTTTGTAATAGCCGAAAAGAGCCATGTATTGCTCAAGCAACAAAAGTTTGGTTTCCGCTTCGCTATCCTCGGCGCTGAGCGCAGCTATTTGTTTCTGGAGATAAGCCTTGCGGATATTTCCTTGTAGTTTCCCCCCTTGATAGAGCGGTTGAGTGAGTTCAATATCATAGTGTTGCGACCAGTCGGGCGTTTCGGGACGCACGGGATGTGCCAATCCTTTCTGGAATACGACGGGCTGACCGAGGACTCCTGCACGGGCGCTCACCTGAAGATGAGGTAAAAGAAAGGCTCGAGCGGTCTTATGTTCGTCATCGGATACAATCTCTTCTACTTGGGCGGATTTGAGCTGAAGACTATTCTCAATGCCTAAACGGAAAAGTTCATCTATGGAAAGAAAACGAATGGAAGATTGTTGTGCCCACAGGCATGAGGTAAAAGCAAGCAGCACGCTACAGAGACAGAGCCGGCAGAGATCAGAGTTGGTTAAGTATCTCATGCAGCCCTTTTAGTTGGTTAGTACAGGTGTCCATCTCCTCAAACCCCATCTCTTTGCCGATACGTGAATAGAGTTCTTTGATGAGAGGGCGAACTTTGGCGTTAATTTCTTCACCTGCCGGAGTGAGGAACACCAAGCGGTTGCGTCGGTCCGAAAGATCTTCTCTACGCACTACCCAGCCTTTCTTTTCGAGATTAGTCATCAGGTTGGTCATACAAGCTTTGTCCTTAGCCGTCTTTTCGGCAAGACTTTGCTGGCTCACGCCTTGCTCGTGCCACAGGCAGTTCATCACTTGTAGCATCTCGAACGTCATATCCGTGTTGCCTCCCTTCAACACGCGTTGCAAAGCCTGGCGGAAAGCCATGCGGGCTCGCAGCACTTGGAGGATAAGCAGGCGGGCTTTTTCGTAATTTTCCATATCGTTTCTATCTTTGTTCCTTAGTTTGTTTTATCGGTTTTGCAGGCGCAAAGGTAGAACTTTTATAGAAATTGGTCAAACGTTTGACTAATTATATAGTGATTTCTATCTGATTTCCTTCTGGTCCTAAGATGCAACTTTCGTAATAACCGTCTCCCGTAGTACGCGGTCCATCGAGCACACGATAACCGCTTTCAGCCAACCGACGTGTCAGTTCGTCTACCTTTTCTCTGCTTCCCACGCTGAAAGAAAGATGAATAAACCCTGCTTGCATTAAAGCTTTCTCTCCCTGTACCACATCAGGACGAAACATTATCTCCAACCGGGCGCCATCGCCAAACGTGAGAAAATAGGTTTTCAACCCTGTTCGGGGATTATGATACTGAGTATTAGATTCTGCTCCGAAAAAGCGGACAAAGAAATCACGGACAGCTTCGAGGTCTGCAACGTACATAGCAATGTGGTCTATTTTCATAAATAGGGATAATTTATAGTATGTTTAAATTCAGTTTCCAAAGAAAAGCACCGCTTCTTCCGGCAGATAACCACTGCGAATGCGCCATTCCTGCGGATAAAGGTTATTGGCACGATTGCCGACGTTTTTCACAAATCCCAATGGGACTCCTTTATAAGTAAGCAACATATAGCCTCGCGGAGTGTCCGGGGGCAAAAGGATAGCCTCTTTCCGCAGATAGGAAATGGCTTGCCCGTAGTCCACTTCTTGCGTAAAGAAAGCACCGGGTTTCAAAAGGTTACTCATAGCCAAGGCATGGGCGGGGAGAAAATCTTTTCCTTTGGCTTCTCCCACTGTTACTCCCGCTTGAAGAATGTGGAGCGATTGCTTCACAACATCCAGGTGAGGAAGATATTGCCGGGGAAAAGCAATAACTGCACTTCCCTCTACCAACAATTCGTATTCTTCTCCGGAAAGCTCGAGCCAGCTTGCGGCAAGTGCCAACTGCTCTTTCGATACCAACGAAACTGCCTTTCCGGCTTTCTTGTTCTTCTTCTTTGCGCCAGAAGAGAACGAGAAATCATCTTCCCCTTCTGTTATGGGTTTGCGGAGAACGGCAAGGAAGAATCCCTCTCCACAGGTACGGTGAGGCAAGAAGTGATAAACAGGAGCTTCGTCCCCTTCAAGAAGATTTCCTGTAATATGCCAAGCATCAGGCGCATCCAGCGGTAACGATTCCGCTCCGAACTCCTGCCGCATCCAGCGGACATTTTCTTCGTCTTCTTTCGTGTTGTAAGTGCAAGTACTATATATAAGGATACCACCAGGTTTTAGGCTAGGCCAAATATCCGCCAAAATACGGCGTTGTCGCTGCCAACATATCTCCACGTTTTCCGGACTCCATTCTTCTACCGCCACGGCATCTTTGCGAAACATGCCTTCTCCCGAACAGGGAACATCGGTCAGTATAACATCAAAGAAAGAAGTGAGAGCAGAGAAATCGGCCGGGTCGTTGTGGGTGACTATCATGTTCGGTGTTCCCCACTTGGTGAGGTTTTCTGCCAGAATTTGCGAACGGTTTCTTATTACTTCATTAGCTACCAGCAAGCTTCCTTCCGGAAGGACACTTTGAGCATGAGTGGACTTACCCCCAGGAGCCGCACAAAGGTCGAGCATCACTGCTGCCTTACGGACGTATTGCCTCAACGCTTGCTCCACAAACATGGAAGAAGCCTCTTGTACATAATAAACTCCGGCATGAAAGAGAGGGTCGAACGTGAAAGGAGGACGCGAAGGAAGATAGTAAGCATTCGAAGCCCAAGCGACCTTCCCGGCAAGAGTTGCACTCCTTCTGTCTTCCCAACGGGGATTGTAACGGATGCTGACAGGAGGCTCTTGTTGCAAAGCCACCTCCAGCTTTTCATATTCTTCATCTCCCAAAAGGGCGCGCATAGTGTCTATAAAAGAAGCAGGTAATTTCATTTTTCTCTTATTAAGTGATGCAAATATGAAAAATATTTCCTCTCTTTGCAACTTTTCAGTTTACTAACCGCGTCTAACAGACAAAGAAACCAAAAAAATAAAAAATATGAAACGAATCTTACTTGCCTTGATGGTGGCATTAGCTTTTTGCTCCTCTATCTTAGCACAACAAGCAACCATCTCCACAACGCCCGAAGGTAAAACTCCAGCAGTAACCTCTTCTCAAATGAAAGCTACGGAAGATGAAGAAGTGCCTTATACTGTAATAAGTACTACTGCCAAACCGGACACTCTTTCGGCAGACCAATCGACACAAAGCAAAAAATCACGTAAGCAATCCCGGCGCGAACATTCATCTTTCGGTTCACCTTTCAACTGGGACTCGGATGTATTCATCGCAACGATAGCTATCATCATGGTTTTCGGCTTCCCTGTATTTATCGTTTTTATCACCTTCTACTTCCGCTACAAGAATCGCCAAGCTAAGTATCGCCTTGCCGAACGGGCACTCGAAGCAGGGCAGCCGTTGCCGGAAAACTTTTTCCAAGACAACAAAGTATCCGATCCTTCTTCTCAAGGAATCAGGAATGTCTTTACCGGCCTGGGACTCTTTATATTCTTGTGGGCCATCACCGACAGCTTTGCCATAGGGACCATCGGATTACTCATCATGTGTATGGGAGCCGGTCAATGGTTGATTGGCAAGAATAATCAGAAAAAGACTACACAGAACGGCGATAACCAATGAACCAGCTCAACGATATTTCGTTAGTCGCACAGGTCGTGGTGTTGAAAAACACCAGGGCCTTCGACCAGTTGGTGCAGAAATACCAATCTCCTGTCCGGCGGTTCTTTCTGCATCTGACCTGCGGCGACGGAGAATTGAGTGACGACCTGGCACAAGATACTTTTATCAAAGCATATATGAACATCGCTTCTTTCAGAAACCTATCTAGTTTCTCTACGTGGCTATATCGTATTGCTTATAACGTATTTTTTGATTATATTCGCAGCCGGAAGGAGACGGCAGACCTGGATACCAGGGAAATAGATGCCCTTAACTGCACCGAACAAGAGAACGTAGGGCAGAAAATGGACATTTATCAGTCGCTCAAAATGCTCAAAGAAGTGGAAAGAACCTGCATCACATTGTTCTATATGGAAGATGTGAGTATCGACAAGATTGCAGGCATCATGGGAATCCCCTCAGGAACAGTGAAAAGCCACCTGTCGAGAGGAAAAGAAAAATTAGCAACGTATTTAAAACAAAACGGTTATGACAAAAACAGACGATGATAAACTTTTACGGGAGTTCTTCTCTGAAAGGAAACAGGAGGAAATAGCCGACAACGGATTCAGCCGAAGAGTGATGCGAAATCTGCCCGATCGTAGCAACCGACTGACGCAATGGTGGACTACTCTCATGGCAGTGATAGGATTGGCGCTCTTCTGGAAACTCGGAGGATGGGAAGCTATGTTGGGAAACATCCGGGAAGTATTCAGCGGCATGATTAACCAAGGTGTTACGACACTCGACCTTCGCTCGTTGGCTATCGCCGGCATTGTATTGCTATTCTTAGGCACACGAAAGATATGTTCGATGGCGTAAGAAAAAAGAAACAGAGAAGCGCATTCACTTCTCTGTTTCTTTTTTATTTCCTTTTGTACCGTGGTTTACGATAACTATTTATTTAAAGCCAGACGACCTTCTCTCGACAAAGAGAACAGTTCGCAAAGACAGACTATTTGTTAAAGTATAATAAATTTATACTTCATCCAAAGGAGCTCCCAACATAGATACTGTATCTTTGTTCCCTTGTAAACTAAAAGAGAGAAAGAAGTTTTGAAATTACGCACACTAATTTTGTTACTGTTCCTGTCGGTAACGGTCTGCTTACGGGCTGATATTATCGACAGCTTGATGGTATATCCCAGAGATTCTATCAGGATGACAAGTGATACGCTTGTCCTGCGTTTCCTTCAAGAATCCGGAGTACCCATTTCGGACACCAACAAGGTGAAGTTACTGAAAAGCGGACGCGAAAAATTTATAGACCTCTTTGAAGCCATCCGGCAAGCCCGACATCACATTCACTTGGAATACTTTAACTTTCGCAACGACTCTATTGCCAATGCACTCTTCGACCTCCTGGCAGAGAAAGTGAAAGAAGGAGTGAAAGTACGTGCCATGTTCGATGCCTTCGGTAACTGGTCCAACAACAAACCGCTAAAGAAAAGACATCTCAAGAAGATACGGGAACAAGAAATAGAAATTGTAAAGTTCGACCCGTTTAAATTCCCTTATATCAACCACGCCGCCCACCGGGACCACCGTAAAATAGTGGTCATTGACGGAGAAGTAGCCTATACGGGCGGAATGAATATTGCCGATTATTACATCAACGGACTGCCTAAAATAGGTACATGGAGAGACATGCACATGCGTCTCGAAGGAGATGTGGTGAATGATTTGCAAGAGATATTCCTCACCATCTGGAACAAGGAGACGAAACAAAATGTAGGAGGGACGGCATACTTCCCCACACATCCCGAACGAAGCGACTCTACAAACATCACTATCGCCATTGTAGACCGTACACCTAAGAAGAACAGCCGGATGCTGAGCCATGCCTACGCCATGGCTATCTATTCCGCCCAAGAAAATGTACGCATTGTCAACCCTTATTTCGTACCTACCTCCTCTATCACTAAAGCGTTGAGAAAGACTATTGACCGCGGCGTAAAGGTGGAAATCATGCTCTCGTCCGCTTCCGATATTCCCTTTACTCCGGACGCTGCCCTCTACAAAGTGCACAAACTGATGAAACGGGGAGCCGTAGTCTATCTCTATAACGGAGGATTCCATCATTCGAAAATCATGATGGTGGATAGCCTGTTCTGTACCGTAGGCACTGCTAACTTGAATAGCCGCAGCCTGAGATATGACTACGAAACGAATGCTTTCATCTTCGACAAGCAAGTGACACACGA
>JAUUNK010000352.1 GCA_030844565.1 Bacteroides ovatus | reverse complement strand
TCGGCGGTTGGTGACCGCCGAATCTGAAAATGGCGTTTGGAAACTATCAACAGAATACCCACAAACCGAAACGTGGATGATTCCGGCTGATAGATTATTCAATAGATTATCCTCCACCCATTTAAACACTATATCGGGAATTGAGAACCCGGTAAAACGTGCTTTCTATGAAATGGAAACTATTCGTGGCTGCTGGTCTGTTAAGGAGTTGGAGCGACAAATCGCATCTTTATATTACGAACGTAGCGGACTATCCAAAAACAAAGAAGCTCTCTCCGCTTTAGTCCAGCAACAAGCAACCTTATTACAGCCTAAAGATGTAATCAATACCCCTGTTACTTTGGAATTCTTAGGCTTGAATGAACGTGCATTAGTGACAGAAAACGATTTGGAGCAATCCATTCTTGACAATCTGCAACGCTTCCTATTAGAAATGGGACATGGCTTCTGCTTTGAAGCCCGGCAAAAACGTATCTTGATTGATGAAGATTATTTCTTTACTGACCTTGTGTTCTATCACCGTATTTTGAAATGCCATGTTATTGTGGAATTAAAGATAGACAAGTTCCGCCATGAATATGCTTCACAGTTAAATATGTACCTCAACTACTTTAAAGCAGAAGTGATGCAGTCGGATGATAATCCGCCTATCGGCATTTTGCTCTGCACCGAAAAGGGAGATACATTAGTTAAATATGCCACTGCCGGATTAGACCCGAATATCTTTGTACAGAAGTACATGATAGAACTTCCAACCGAGGAAGAAATAAAAGAGTTCATTTCTTCCTCAAACTATTAAGGATAAATCAAGACTGAAAAAGATTGCTAAAAACGATACTGGCGAAAAAGGTAATACTATTTCTTTTTTCGCCAGCACACGTATTTTGCTGTCAATAGAAATAGGTTTAGTTCGTTTTGGCTATATAGACAAAGGGATAAACTAAACGTAGTTTAGCACCACCTATTTCTTTTGCCTATATCACATATCCACATCGTGGTTCTCTTTTCATCCCACCTTGCTAAAAATAGTCAAATTCCTTTTTAAACTATGAATGCAACAATATTATCCCTTTCTGTTTTCGTATTTTTGTAGAAAGAGCAAAAACATTGATAATGGATAATATAATAAGAAAGATACAAGAACTCTATCCTGTTTCGCATGATTCATTGCACCTGCTAAAGTACTGTTTCAAACAACAGACTTTTCCGGCTAAAACTATCATCATACAAGCTGGTCGTTTTGACAATCAGGTTTATTTTATAGAAAAAGGTATAACACGTTCATATATCCTGCATAATGGAAAAGAAATAACAACATGGTTTTCTATGGAAGGCGATGCGACTTGTGGTTCATGGGATTTATATCGGCACAAAGCAGGATTTGAATATGTAGAAACCTTAGAAGAAACCTTAACCTACTCCATTTCTATAGACAAGTTGAATGATTTATATAAATCCCGTATTGACATTGCCAATTGGATGAGAGTGTTACAGCAAGAAAATTTTCTACTTTTACAGGACATTCATATTTCCCGGCTGAACTTGTCTGCCCAAGAACGTTATGAAAAGTTGATAAAAGAATATCCCAGCATTTTCCACCGAGTGACTTTAGGACATATTGCCTCTTTTTTAGGAATAACACAACCTTCTCTTAGCAGAATCCGGTCAAGCCGATGATTTTTTAACATAGGACAAAAATAAAGAATTTCATTTTCCATACCTTTGTAAATCAATATAACGATACTAACATTCACTATATGAATAAAATAGTACAACCACAATGGCTTGAATGGGCAAAAGAACTACAATTCATTGCCCAAGGGGGATTGACATACTCCAAAGATGTATTTGATATAGAACGCTTTGAACGCATTAGAGAAATTGCAGCAGAAATGCTTAGTCTGCAAAGTGAAATACCCATAGAAAAAGTAAAGAATCTGTTTTGCAATGAAACAGGATTTCAAACTCCTAAATTAGATACACGAGCTGCTATATTCAAAGATGATAAAATACTGCTTGTGAAAGAGAAAAATGGAACTTGGTCTTTGCCCGGTGGTTGGGTCGATATAAATCAGAGTATCAAGACTAATACAGAAAAAGAAGTAAAAGAAGAAGCAGGATTAAATGTAAAAGCTATCCGGATAATAGCTATACAAGATAGAAATTTGCATAATATTCCCCCCTATGCCTACAATGTTTGTAAAGTTTTTGTTCTTTGTGAGATTGAAAGCGGATATTTCCGACCCAATATTGAAACGGATGAGAGTGCCTATTTCGGATTGGAAGAATTACCTATTCTTGCAAAAGAGAAAAATAACGAAGAACAAATTAAAATGTGCTTTTCAGCTTACTACGATAGAAACTGGCAAGTATTATTTGACTAATAAATCAAACACATGAAATATAAACATATCGTATTCGACATAGACGGTACATTGATAGATACGGAATATGCAGTCATCAACTCTTTAATAAAAACAATTACAGAAATAACAGGACGCGCACCTCAATATGAAAGTCTGAAATTTGCTTTAGGCATTACCGGAAAAAATGCGTTGGAATTACTCAAAATACCCGACATAGAAGATGCATTGAAACGATGGGATAGGAATATGAAATTGCTCCAGCACACTATTCAACCTTTTCAAGGTATCAAAGAATGCTTGCAATCCCTTTTATCAAGAGGCTATATTTTAGGCATTGTAACCTCCAAAACATATCAAGAATATTATTCTGATTTTGAGCCATTAGGGTTAGCGGACTATTTTTCCACAATTGTATGTGCCGATGATACTGATGAACATAAGCCCCAAGCAGCACCCTTAGTAGCATATTTGGCTAAAGCCCATGTAAGCCCCGAAAACGCTCTCTATATTGGTGATAGTATTTATGATATTCAATGTGCTAACAATGCCGGTGTTGATTCCGGATTGGTTTTATGGAGCAATAATGTATCTAATCCTATACGTGCAGACTATTATTTTAAGACACCCAATGATATAAGTAAAATTCTATAAAAGACGAACTAACTAATTATGAAATTAAAAATATTAATAGATGAAAGCATTATTACAACAGAGTTTTTTTCGATTACTATCGGAATACTCACAGCGCAAAGTTTCTGCATCTGAACTAACAAAAGCTGTTGAAGAATTAGCTATCCATGTAGCCAATTTCAGTATTAACGAGCAAGATTATAGTGTATTACTCCGCTATTTTTCTTTTGGTTTATATCGTCTTAAGTCATACCGTGTACGGTTTGAGCAAGAAAAAAATGCCCTATTTGCATCTAATTGATGAAGCGATAGGACTTTTAAACACAGAAATACGCCTTATTGAATGGCGCATCAAATACCCGGAACAACTCAAACAGCGGATTGAAAAACAAAGCCTTTCCCCTCTCTATCTCGCTGACAAAACAGCCCTTATCAACATCATGGAAATGGTAAGCGGTCTGTTCCTCTCCAAAGACATTGTTTATCAGAACGGCAAACCTGCCTATTTGGTAGATTTATCCAAAGGTTTTGAATGGTTGTTTAACATCAAGATAAGCGACTGTCACCAAAAGCATGAGGACGTGATAAAACGAAAGCCGGGCAAACTCACAGAATTTCTTAATGGACTGGCAGACCTTATCCGAAAGGAACATGACAAAAAAGGATATAGATAATCAGTGCTTTATGATTTATTTATAATGGATTCCATGTGCGCCCCCGTAATTTTCTTGCATTCTTTTTCTGAATTTTGCTTCATCAATTCACAAAAGGTATAATCTGAAATATGAAGCAATTATGTATATAGAAAATGATGAATTTGGCAAATGGATGCAGAAGTTGTATGCCAAACTGGAAGAACTCTGCAAAGATGTACGGGTGTTGCGTAACGCCGATAAGGTGCTGCCCGAAGATGATAACCTGTTGGATAATCAAGACTTGTGTCTGTTGTTCAAAGTAAGTATCAAAACCCTTCAACGTTACCGGGCTATCGGTGTGCTGCCGTACTTCACAATCAGCGGAAAAGTGTATTACAAGGCTTCCGATGTCCGAGAGTTTATTAAAGAAAGGTTCAGCATTACCACGCTACGCCAGTTCGAGAAAGAACACTGCACGAAGAAAAAGAAGTGAAT
>JAUUNK010000351.1 GCA_030844565.1 Bacteroides ovatus | reverse complement strand
CCATGAGAAGCACCTTCAGGGATACCAAGCTTCTCCGGATCAAAATCCGGGGACATAAAGTCTCCCTCTTCAAAAATTTCGACCTCTTCTATGTTTACATCACTGTCTGGCTGAAGTTCAGAAAGGAGTCGATATACAAACAAGGAACTAAATCCCATGCGTGAGTTCCAGTTATGGACAATTACATTTCCCGAAGCCGGAATCTCCATCCGATAAAAAACGGCATTCCCTTGAGTCTTCTGATAATGGCTGCTCCCTTTAGGCATGTAAATGAAGCTATTATACCAAGGTGGCACTTTCCGTGTATCGCGTACATCCGTAAATATCATTTTTCCAATGTCGAATGTCACTGGTATTGCGTCATAATAATAGGTACCATCTTTTTCTACGGTTTGCGCCTGCAGTCCCAATCCCCAAAATACTGCTAATAATATGAATATAATTCGTTTAGTCATTGTGTTTATTGTTATAATTCACTATTGGATAATTCTACAAAGCCCCGCCATGCCAAACTGGCGCGCACAATTTTGCATAGTGGGGATTATTCAGCATTTCTCTTTTACAAATTCATCGCATTAGCGCCTAAAACGCCTGCCAAAGCCGAAGCCACTGCGATAACCACCTTCAGGATCATATCCCATACTGATTTCTTCATTGCCATCATTTACCTCCTTTCTGTTCTTTAATGTGTTGTGTTACTCTGTGTTTCTCCGTACTTCCAGTCTCATCAGTTCTATCGGCAAATTCTCCGAACTCCTTGAATTCCTTTGCCACATCGAAGCACGGGCACTGTTTAATCCACTCTTCCGGTTCTATCTCACCGTTTCCGTTCAAGTCCGGCGAAAGATCCCGGTGTCCGCAGACCCGGCAGCCGGAAAATTTCTCCTGTAGTTGCCCGACGAGTTGCCGGAGCGTAGCCCGCTGTGCCGGGGTCCGGGTATCTGCCGGGCGTCCCCGGCAGTCCAGACCACCTTCATAGCAGATACCTATCGAGTGAGCGTTGAAACCTTTGGCGTGTGCTCCGATGCGTTCCACGGGCCGGGTAAGGTGCACTGTTCCATCCTTGCGGATGTAGTAGTGATAGCCTGTTCCGTTAAATCCGCGACGCCGGTGCAACCGGTCCAAATCTTCCGGAGAAAGTATACAATCCTCCCTCGTAGCGCTGCAATGCACCACAATCAAGTTGATAATCCTCATGTTAGTGGATGATTTCTAGTTTAGTTAAAAGCCAAATGTTTAGTTAAGCCTACGACGTTTGTCGTTTACATTTTGTGTACTCTTCACTGCTGTGACGCCATTTATGCAGCCGGATCGGGCGCTTCTCCGCCTCCTTCATTACCGCCTCCACCGGGCTTGTCGCTTCCACCGGAGTTGCCGCCTTCCGCACTACCCGCATCGGAAACAAGTTTATCATAACGGGCACACTTCGCACCGGTCACCATCGAACGGGTAGCGGTAGTGCGGTCAAGGTTCCTGGTAGTCGCCGGTTGGAAACGGACGGTAAGCGTAGCCTGTGCAGCCGACACTTCGTCAGAGGTTTCCACACCTTTGCCACGAGCCACCATCACCATACGGAAGGTACCAAGACCGTCCACGCTTACGCTTTCCGAAGATTGCAAGTGTTGACCCATCACCGTCACCAGGTTGTCGAGTGTGTTTTTTACGTCACCCGGAGAGAGGGAAGAGTAGGCTGCTATCTCTTTCGAAAGTTGTGCGGAATCTACGTTTCCCGAACGTACAACTCGGGGGTAGAAGAGTTTTTTACCGCTTTTTTTGTCTTCCAGAGTTGACTGGAAGGGTTTGTACAATACTGGCATAATTGTAATAGTTTTTAGTCGTTAATAATTCTAGTTTGTCTGTGTCTTTAAGCTTATCGACAATGCAAATATAAGACCTTATTTCTGTCTGTGCAAGAGATTTTAAAAGTGTGCGTTAATAAATTCATTAATATAAGAAGTTGTTGTTATATCACTAATTTACAACATATTACACAACGCAGCAGCATCATAACCCTTATTAATTCAGTTATTCAGGACACTCAACAAATAATGACCGGGCAGTTTGATCTTTCCGGCACTTGCCCGAATGACACCGAAACCCTTCCAAACCTTACCACCGATTTCTCCGTAATTACTTTTCAGTACGATTGCATACTGTTCAGAGGGAGGAATATGATAAAGGCGAAGGTTATCCAATAGTCCGGAAAGGTTGCGCGGGTGTCCGTCAGCAGGAGCTTGCATCCGGTCAATATCCGACTGTGTCAGTTCGTGTTTCTTCTTCGCCGGTTTTCTGTTAGAAAAATCTCCTCCTTCTTCTCCCTCATCCCCTCCTTTGGGCAAAGGAGGGTTAGGGAGGATGTTTTCTTTCCTTTCTTTTTCTTTTCTTTTTATGAAGGTGCTTTTTGTTGCAGTACCCGGGGATTCTGTTACAGTATCGAGGGTTTGCGTTACAATATCCGGGGTTTCTGCAACAGCATCCGGAAGGGTGGAGTGTACGGTTTCCTCATCCGGCAGCAGACAGTAGTCCGGAGAAATATGACAGCGGCTGCGGCGTTTAGTGATAAAAAGGAACTGCCGCTGAATGTCGGCGGAAGTCAGGATGCCGTAACGTTCGTAGAGAGAGGAATCGAAGAAACCGTACTCCACAAACAGACGAAGCACCCGGCGGACACTATCGTTATCCGTGCTGAAGAGCTGGTCGGAGAGTTCGTCATAGAAGTCATCATCGACATGAATATAATAACCCTCGCCCGAATATAGATAAGACAGGGTATAGAGCAGGATCGTGAAGGCGGAATCGCCTTCACGCTTCATCACACGGCGTACGACACGGTCGTGCATAAAATCGGTATTCAAAGGGAAATAGTCAAGCCCTTGTTTTATTCGTCCCATGATATAAATTGTTTTTATAAATCAGTCTGCCAATTCTAATTTTGATCCTGATTTTGATTCTAATTCCAATTCAAAGACTGATTCGGATTGGAATTCAGAACCTGATTCGGATTCAAATTCCGATTCACGGACTTTCCGCCTTTTCCGTTCAATGCTGGCAGCTACGGTTTCAAGGGCATGCAGAATAAGTTCCCGCCGCAACGTGGGATCTTCTGTAGAGGTAATTACCGGATAACTGCTTTCCCTGTTGCATGCCAGGGAGCGTTTCTCGTTCTTCCGGTGGTTCCGGCTGACAGTTTTACGACATTCCTTACAGTAGTTGCCGGGAAGACCGGTTTTCTTATTGATATAAAAGGCACTTGCCGGAAGAGAGCGTTTGCAACATCCGCAAACGCACAGTGTTTGTACTTTTGAGCTTTTCATTTTGTTATCCAATTATAAATTATAAATGCTAGTTTTTATCAGTCAGGTCTGTAATCATTCAAATACGGAGTATTCGTATACAATATGTTATCCTTTTGTTATCCTATTGCCAGGTATTAACATCTGGCGTTTCAGATATTAATGGTTAGAGAAATAGCTATTAACACTTGAGAGAATAGCTGTTAACAGGTATCAGTAAGCTTTCCGCAGGTGGCGGATGAGAAAATTTCAAGTTTTTTGTGTTTTTCTTGAAGTATTGCATGGCATATCCGTTTTTAATTTATATTTTTGAAACGTTTTCTATTAATCAATGGGACAAAGATAGAATATTTTTCATAAATAAAATAGCGATTTTCAATATTAAACCTCAACTATTTCACAAATCATTGATTATAAACATATAGTAAACATATTTTTGAGGCAGCCATTTTTATAGCTGTCATTTGTAAATCCGAGATTAGTCTTTTAAATAAAAAAACAGAATGGATACAAATTTGGATGTATTAGGTATCATCAAGCGTGCCAAACAGGCATTGAACTTAAAGAGAGACAGCGAACTAGCTGAATACCTGGAAGTTTCGAGAGCAACAGTTACCAATTGGGGAGCACGAAACAGTATTGATTTCCGTCTGCTGCTTGACAAATTCGGAGACAAGGTGGACTATAACTGGCTATTATTGGGAAAAGGAAATCCGAAACATCAGCCGAGATTTTGCCAAAGCGAGCTGGTACAGGGAGAAGTCGAAATTATACACAATCCGAAAACGCCCGAACCAATAGACGACCGTAGCGTGACATTATACGATATTACGGCGGCGG
>JAUUNK010000350.1 GCA_030844565.1 Bacteroides ovatus | reverse complement strand
AGCCAATCTTTATTAACCTTAAATCTAATACCATGAAAAACACAGTGCAAATATAGAGGGTTTATGTTATACAACATAGAGTTTCATCGAAAAACTTCTGTTTGTTAACTCTAATTAACTTTGAAAGCTCTCATTTTCTGCTATAAGTCTCTTCATGTACCTTTATTCTACGTAAAGTACCAATCCTTTGAGGTATTCTCCCTCCGGATGATAGATATTCACAGGGTGGTCTGCAGGTTGAGTCAATTGGTGTAGTATGCGTACGCTTCTGCCCGATAAGGCAGCAGCACTAAACACAGCTGTCCGGAAGTTATCCTTCGTCACCACCTGCGAACAAGAGAAGGTAAACAGGATGCCTCCCGGCTTGATTTTCTCAAAAGCTTTAGCATTCAGTTTCCTGTAGCCTTGAAGAGCATTCCTCAAAGCATCTTTATGTTTGGCAAAGGCGGGTGGATCAAGAATAATCAAGTCATACTGATCGCCCATCCGGTCGAGGTATTTAAATGCGTCTTCCGCAAAAGCGGCATGTCGGCTATCTCCGGGAAAGTTGAGTTCCACGTTTTTATTGGTCAGGTCTATAGCTTTGGCAGAGCTGTCTACGGAGTGCACTAGTTTGGCGCCGCCTCGCATGGCATAAAAAGAAAATCCGCCTGTGTAGCAGAACATATTCAGCACACTGCGTTCTTTGGCATATCGTTCGAGCAAAGCGCGATTCTCGCGTTGGTCAACGAAAAAACCCGTTTTCTGCCCTTTCAGCCAGTCTACGTGGAATTTTAGTCCATATTCCTGAGCGATGTTGTCGCTGCTTCCTCCTTTTAGAAAACCGTTTTCAGGGAAAAGATCCGCTTTAAAAGGAAGCGTTGTTTCCGATTTATAATAGATATGTTCCACTTTGTCTCCCATTACTTCTGTGAGAGCTTCGGCTATTTCCATGCGGTCTACGTGCATGCCGGCGGAGTGCGCTTGCATTACAGCAGTTTTAGCATAAATATCTATAATCAGTCCCGGCAGATTATCTCCCTCTCCATGCACCAGACGGTAGGTGTTGTTGGTGGGATGTTCGGCGATTCCGATGCTGCGTCTCATGTCATAGGCTATTTCCAGCTTTCTTTTCCAGAAGTTCCGGTTAATGGGTTCTTGCCGGAAAGAAAGGATACGGACTGCGATGCTTCCTATCTGAAAATGTCCTTGGGCGATAAACGCTTTTTGAGAGGTATAGACCTCTACTACTTCCCCTTCTTCGGGTTCTCCGTCTATGCGCGCGATGGCACCGGAAAATATCCAGGGATGAAATCTTTTGAGAGAATCTTCTTTACCGGGTTTGAGATATACTTTATGCATGGTTGTTATGTATCGGATAATAATTAAACTTCTTTTTTAGCGGAGTCTTCTTCGGGAGCCATTTCATAATCTCCCGTGCGCTTGAGCTCTTGCAAGAGTTTATAGATGTTGAGGCATGCCCATGCATCAGTGGCGGCATACTGTTTCTGACTGTCGGTCAGCACGTCGGCTTCCCAATTGGAAAGACGTTGCGACTTGGAAATCTTTTCTTTGAACAGAATGCCGTATATTTTTTGCAAGCTTTTGTCCTGGATGCCAAACGGACGCACATAATCCTGCAATTCGATGCAGCCTTGCTGAACAAAAGGGACCCGTTTGTGGAGCATCATAAAATCATCTTTTAACGAAAGTCCCACTTTTGTTACAGAAGGGTCTTCCAGCAATTCTATGAGTGAGGGGGTGAGTCCCGTCATGTTGAGCCGGAACAAGAAACAACACTCCTCGGACGAAATCTGTAGGAGTGCCACCTTATGGGAATGTCCTTTAGTAAAAGAAGGGCGGGTTTCGCTGTCGATACCCACTACCTGCTGTGATTGCAGATATGCTACAGCTTTGTCTGCTTCCCTCTCCGTCTGGATAACGTAGATTTTTCCGGGAAAAACCGCCTTGGGCATATCTTTCAGTTCTTCTTTGCTTATAGTTCTTTTTAAAATCATTTTTATTTACTCCTATTCATGGCAGTGACACCCCTCGTCCTCATAATGGGAATGATGGTGGTGACACTCGCAGTGTTCATCTTCACAATGATGTTCTGCGTAGCCGTTTTCATATTCATCTTCTTCCTCTTCTTCAATATCATCGGGGGCGGGATTGTATTTCACGTCGTGCAACGCCCGGAGCGTATTCACTAATTTCTGTCCCCACAACAAACCGAAGTTTTCCTGGCAAATGGCTAAGGCGTCGTGCATCGTTTCGTTTAGGCCCAATTGAAAGACAAAGATAAAATCCTTAATATCCTGATATATATCTGCTAAATCTTCTGAGATGGATTTCTTGATGGGCTGGTCGCTATATACCATGTCTTGTACAAATACGTCTAGATAGTCATCTTTCTCGGACATGAGACCTGCCAGGTTGATACGCAACACTTCATAAATTTCTTCGGTCACGTATGTTTCGGGAGCTTCGTCACCCATTATCTCACACTTGGGAAGCATGGATGCCTTAATGTATAGTAAGGGAAGCAATTTCAACATGGTATCTACAAAAGCACTACGTTTCATGCTTTCGGCACGTTCGAGGAATGCACAGAACTCTGCAGCTACCGTTACGAATTCTATTACATTTTTATCAAATATTATTTGGCTTTCTTTTTCCATTATCTCGTTATATAGTTAATCTTTTACCTCCTTATCTCGGATTCAAGTTACACTAATAGTATGCAAAGGTAAGAAAAAGGATTGAATAATAAGAACCCCTCTTCCAACTTCTTTCCATCCAACCCCGGTAATTTTAGGAAGTTATTGGTTTTTTCTATATATTTGTGCCTCGATTTTTAGCATACAAAGACCCATGGCAAAAAAGAAATCTGACAAGGAGCCTGAGAAGACTCCCTCTTCTCCAAACAAGTATATCTTACTTTTCAAGAACGAAACCGTTCACTTTGTAATTGGATTGGTACTGGTGATATTCTCCGTATATTTATTGCTTGCCTTTTCCTCCTTCTTTTTTACGGGAGCGGCAGATCAGAGTATACTGGATAGCGGCAACGCCCACGACCTGTCTGTAGTAAATAACCATGTAAAGAACTATGCCGGTTCGCGGGGAGCCCAATTGGCGAGTTATCTTATCAACGACTGCTTTGGTATATCCTCTTTCTTCATCCTTGTATTTCTTGCCGTTGCCGGTTTGAAACTGATGCGGGTGCGGGTAGTCAGGCTATGGAAGTGGTTTATTGGTTGTTCCCTGCTGCTGATTTGGTTTTCCATCTTTTTCGGGTTCGCGTTTATGGACCACTATCAGGATTCCTTCATCTATCTTGGCGGGATGCACGGTTACAATGTTAGCAATTGGCTAATATCTCAAGTTGGGGTTCCCGGCGTATGGCTGATATTGTTGGTTACTGCTATCTGTTTTTTTATCTACATCAGTGCCCGCACTATCGTTTGGCTAAGGAAATTATTTAGCCTCAGTTTCCTGAAACGAAGGGAAAAGGAAGCGGCGGCACGCAAAGAAAAGGAGGAAGAGAGTCTCGCTCCCGAGATGGAAAATCCTCAGCCTCAAGAAGTGGAATTTCAGGTGAAGCGCACATATAAGCAAAAACCTGTGGTTCCCCAAGAGGAGGAAGAGGCGCGTGAGCCGGAATTTATTCCCCAGATAGTGCCTGCCCAAGAACCTTCGGATGAAGTCACTATGACCTTTGAGCAGACTTCTCCTGAAATCATACCTGTTCCTGAAAAAGAAAAAATCCTTGAGAGTGACCAGAAAGAACCGTCGTTTGCCATTGAAACTCCTGTGGAAGACGAAGACTATCAGGGACCGGAAAAAGAACCATATAATCCAAGATTGGATTTGGAGAACTATCGTTTCCCTACGTTGGATTTGATGAAGCACTATGAGAACAACGAGCCTACCATCAATATGGAGGAGCAGAATGCAAACAAAGATAAGATTATCAATACTTTGCGTAGCTTCGGGATTGAGATAAGTTCCATTAAGGCTACCGTAGGGCCTACAGTGACCCTATATGAAATTGTTCCCCAACAAGGCGTACGCATCTCCAAAATACGAGGGTTGGAAGACGATATTGCTCTTAGCCTTGCTGCGCTGGGCATCCGCATCATTGCTCCTATTC
>JAUUNK010000349.1 GCA_030844565.1 Bacteroides ovatus | reverse complement strand
CGAACATCTGGGATGGCAGGAGGCCGCCGACCTGATAGTGAGGTCCCTTGAACATAGTTTCAGCGACAGTCGTGCCACTGCCGACCTTGCCCGTTTCATGCCCGAAGGGCTAGCACTCTCCACATCGCAGTTTACGAAGGAGATTGTCGAAAGAATAAAGAATAAATAAAACGATTAAAACGAAAAGTAAGATGAAGAAAGAATATCTGATTTATAAGCTTGCCGAAGATATGAAGGAGGCTGCCCGGATAGATAATGAATTGTTCCGGAAGTTTGATGTAAAGCGAGGTTTGCGTAATGAAGACGGGACAGGTGTGCTAGTGGGATTGACCCAGATAGGTAACGTAGTAGGCTACGAACGGATTCCCGGCGGAGGATTGAAACCGATTCCCGGAAAGCTCTTTTACCGGGGGTATAATGTAGAAGATATTGCGCATGCCGTCATCCAGGAAAAGCGTTTCGGATTTGAAGAAGTGGCATATCTGTTGCTCTCCGGTCGCTTGCCTGATAAAGAAAAATTAGCTTCTTTCTGCGAACTGCTCAATGACAACATGCCATTGGAACAGAAAACCAAGATGAATATCATCGAGCTGGAAGGGAACAATATCATGAATATACTGGCACGGAGTGTGCTCGAAATGTATCGTTTCGACCCACAGGCAGATGATACTTCACGGGACAACCTCATGCGGCAGAGCATTGATCTTATTTCCAAGTTTCCCACTATCATAGCGTATGCTTACAACATGCTGCGCCATGCCACGTTCGGGCGGTCGCTGAATATCCGCCATCCGCAGGAGAATCTTTCCATCGCTGAGAACTTCCTCTATATGCTGAAACGCAACTACACCGAGCTGGATGCCCGTACGCTGGACCTCTTGCTAGTGTTGCAGGCAGAACACGGGGGAGGTAATAATTCCACCTTCACGGTGCGTGTCACTTCGTCTACGGGTACGGATACTTATTCGGCGATTGCCGCGGGTATCGGTTCGTTGAAAGGTCCTCTCCACGGAGGAGCCAATATCCAGGTGGCAGATATGTTCCATCATCTACAGGAGAATATCCAGGATTGGACGGATGTGGATGAAATCGATACTTACTTCACCCGTATGCTCAATAAAGAAGTCTATAACAAAACAGGACTTATCTATGGCATCGGTCATGCCGTATATACAATTTCCGATCCCCGTGCCGTCCTGCTGAAAGAGTTGGCACGTGACCTCGCCCGCGAAAAGGGCAAGGAACGCGAGTTCGCTTTTCTGGAATTGCTGGAAGAACGTGCCATCGCTACGTTCGGTCGCGTGAAGAACAACGGAAAGACGGTTTCGAGCAACATTGACTTCTACTCTGGTTTCGTTTATGAGATGATTGGCTTGCCGCAGGAAATTTATACACCGCTCTTTGCTATGGCGAGGATTGTAGGTTGGTGTGCCCACCGCAATGAGGAGCTCACTTTCCAGGGAAAAAGAATCATCCGCCCCGCTTATAAGAATATATTGGAAGAGGCGGCATACGTGCCTATCACTGCCCGATAAGGCGTTGCCGGTGAGATATGTATCTCGTTGCCAGCCTCCTTACTGCGACCTTACCTACCTCGTTCCGGGTTGACTAAAAAGGTCGAAAAGTTGATTTTTACCCTCTTTACAGATACCTGTAGAAGGGGTGATTGTAAAGAGTTCTTGCTTTTTAGTTATCCCCTGGTTGATGAAGGCGCTAGTCTGTATATTACTTGTTGTATTCGTCAACCACCCCGTCCTTCGGACACCCCTCCTTTCCAAGGCGGGGAATAGAGATAGTACCGCCTTTTAGTTTCATGAGCGTGTGAAAAGGAGGAGTAACTTTAGGAGAGAAAAATGAAAAGTATTCCTAGCCAAACCACAGGCGAAAATATCTTTCAACTGGGGCTGACTAAAAAGCAAGAACTCTTTATAATCATCCCTTCTATAGGTATCTGTAGAGATAGTAAAAATCAGCTTTTCGATCTTTTTAGTCAGCCCCTCAGCACCGCATTGAGTATTAGGATTTTAAAATCCGCTGCAACGATGAGTATAAAGATAACCGCCTGCGTGCATACAGTGCCAGACTAAGCACAGCCGCCAATCCCAGTCCCCATATCCATAACAGTAAATCCCCTCCTTCGGTCTTTCCATACGAATGCAGGCCGCTCAGATAGTAATTCACTCCAAACCACGTCATCAAGACCGCAAGGATGGCAACCACCGAAAGCAGATTGAAGCACCACGTAGTTTTCCCTTTCAGTAAAGGGATGAAACGGATATGAAGCACCAGCGCATAGACGACGATTGAAATCAAGGCCCACGTTTCTTTGGGGTCCCATCCCCAATATCTTCCCCAAGAAACATTTGCCCAGATGGCTCCCAGAAAAGTCCCTGCCGTCATAAAGAACAAGCCGAGAATCATTGCCATCTCATTCAACAGGGTCAGTTCGCGGATGCGAAACAGGAGCCTTGCCCGGTTGGCGGCAGAAAGCAGACTCATCAGTATGAGATTGAAAAGCCCCGTCAGTGCACAGAGGGCGAAGAATACATAACCAATCATGATGATGGCTACATGAGACATCAGCCAGTAGGATTGGAGCACGGGAATCAAGGGAGTGATTTCCGGGTTAAGATGATTGAGCCCTGCCACAAAGAGCAGGATGCCACCCAATAATCCGGCGAGTGCAGGGAGAATAGGGAATCTGCGTGCAAACAGCAATCCGCTGCCTGTCAGCATCCAGGAGGTGCAAATCATTGACTCGTAGGCATTTGTCCAGGGTGCGTGTTCGCAAATATACCAGCGTAATCCCACGCCTGCCGTATGTGCAAGGAAAGCAGCTGCCAGGAGAATGACCAGTGCGCCGCTAAGCCTTTTCCCCCATCTAATGTTTGCAATCATTTCTGTGCAGGCAATGAAAAGCAACAGTCCGCCCAGAATCAGATAAGCCAAGCGGCACCAGAAGAACAGATTCAAACGGTTGTAGAGAAGTTCCGCTTTTACTCTCCCGTTGTCGATAGCCGGTGTTTTGCTCTTGGCTTGCTGGAAGATGTTCATCATGTCCACTATCTTGTCCGCTTCCTTCCAGTCACCGGAACGGGTTCCGTTGTTCACTTCATAGATATACCAATCCATAATTTTGGAAACAAAGAGAGAGTCTTTTCCCTGAAAGACGCTCAAGTCGTCTCCTGCCGAATACCATTTTCCCTGCGTATCTTTCTCGTCGGGGAAGAGAGGGAGCAACTGATGTTGCATGATGCGGTAGATGATATTCACCGATTCGTCCAGTTTCAGCAGATCCGAATCCAACCGTTTTCGCTCCGAAGCGGGTTTGGAATAGATAGCATTCACTTCATCCGTAAGGATATAGTTGCCGTCTGCATCGAAAACGTCTTGCCAGGCAATGTATTTCCCGCTCCTTCCGAATCGTTGGAGAATCTCTTTGTTGTCTACTTTGATAAAAGGATAGGTGCCCCAGTCTTCGGGAAAAGAAAGGAGGTTGAGGAAGAATTGATCGGAGTTGATACCGTTGAGTTGCTCAGCTCCGTGAAGTTTACGTAGGATGGCGGAAGTGTAGCTGTTGACGGGTTCGAGGCGCCCGTTGGGATTGAGTACTACCAAGCTACCGAATTTCTTTGCATGTCCCGAAGATACGCAAGGTTGCTGTGCATACGCAGTTTGTGCGCTGAAGATAGTGGAGACGCCTACGAAGAAAACCAAACATAAAGGTGCATTTTTTTTCATTTCTCCCAGCTCTTTGCACAACCGTCCGAAACGGGATTTCTTGCTGAATAGCGTAAGGACAAAGCCGGCAAACAGTAAGAAATATCCGGTATAAGTGAGTTGCATGCCGGGACGGTCGTAACTTACGGACAGAATGGTTCCTTGTTCGTCTTTATCGAAAGAAGACTGGAACAGGCGGTAGCCATGTATGTCGATTACTTTATTCATGCGGATAGTTTCCTGACGAGGGGCTTTATCTCTTTGTTTGATAATCAGATCGCTCTCGTAGGACATAGGGCTGTGAGAACCCGGATAGCGTTGTAGACGGAAATCGTTCAACGTAACGGAGAAGGGCAGGGAGGCGTTTTCCATCCCTGTTCCTTCTTCCTTCATCATGCTGTCCACCGTTTCCCCCTCACGGATGTGCATGATTCCCGTTACCCCTGC
>JAUUNK010000348.1 GCA_030844565.1 Bacteroides ovatus | reverse complement strand
CCGTCTTTCCGTTGGCGTGCGCCCACTACGGACGCTATGCCCTGTGCCACGCTGGGCTTTTCTGCAATGATAACTTTCATATAATTATTGTATTATTCATGTGAATGATCAGATGGATACCCCTTTCTTATCGGCTTTCTGTACCGGGCGGTTCCGGCTGACGGCGTTTGCCGGCTTCGTTCCGTCCTGACGGACGGCCGCCTGCTGCGACTGTTCCTGTTTCTTGCTCTTGTCCGGGTTCCATTTGAAGAAATCGAACTTCGCCCGCTCGTGGTTGACACGGACGAAAGCACTGAACAGGTTCCCCTCGTTGTCGGTCATGTCCTTGATGTAGGTCGCCTTGCCCTGTGCCAGTGATGCCTGCTGTTCTTCGGTAAGGTCTTTCCCCTTC
This sequence comes from Bacteroides ovatus, assembly GCA_030844565.1. Taxonomy (GTDB): domain Bacteria; phylum Bacteroidota; class Bacteroidia; order Bacteroidales; family Bacteroidaceae; genus Bacteroides; species Bacteroides ovatus_A. The sequence continues at coordinate 3,779 of JAUUNK010000348.1, read as the reverse complement.
AGCCGTGAGGGGATTACCAGCCCACGCTCCTGCTGCCGGTTCTGTTCCTGTTCCTGAACTACGGTCTGCTCCTGCCGGCGGGCGATTCCCTTGAAGTCATAGTCGAATCCGCCCTTGCACGCATTGAACTGCAAACGTGCATCATAATGACGCTGCTTTTTCTCCGACCACATGTTTTCGACAAGGACGGACTCGCCGCTTGCGATGCGTTTTCTCTGTTCGTCGGTCAACGCCGTGCCGTTCACCTCTGCGGGAATGGTTATCCCGCTGACCGGTATGTGATGGAGCCGGTTGGTCTTGGGATTGAGCGATACCAGACACGGCTCACGCACGCCTCCGGCCAGTTCGAGTTCCACCACGCAACCCGCATTGCCTTTTTCCAGCAGGTTCTGTTTCACTTCGGGAGTGAACTCCACGTTGAAATACGGCGTGTCCAGTTCCGGATAACGCTTGCAACATTCGATCTCGTTCCGGAGCGTACCGTCGGGATTCTCCGCCAGACGGATGCAGGCGGGAGTTTCAAACTCTATTCCCTCGATAACGGTTTTCAGGGTGAGTACGGCGGATTCGTTGCCGTTGAGCAACCGTTTGAGGCCCGGTTCTCCTAACGTTTCGGGTGTTACCCCCATGCGCTCAAGCTGCTGCCAGTCCACCTGTTCCATACTCCAGCGGGTGGATTGCTCCGTTCCGCCCCCGCCGGACTGCTGTTGTGCCTGCTGCCGGCTCTGTACGTACTGTTCCGTGTCAAGACGGTATTCGTCCAGTAAGGCAGAATTACTTTCGGGCTGCTTGAACAGGCCGACAAGCTCCTTGGCGGAGGCAAGCAAGTCCGCCGGAAGGTGATAGAAGCGGAAATCGGACGGCCGCTCGAACTGTCGTTTCATGTTGAGGAAGAACGTTTCGAGTATAGACACGTTGCGGTCTATCCGCATGAACTGATCCGAAGGCTTTGCCCCTGCCAACGGTCTGGTCTTGAGTCCCCCTTCGGGTTCGATGTCCTCCACCACGTGCGGGGTGTTGCCTTCGGCGGCGTTGGTCACCACCAATACCTCGTCTTTCAGATCTTTCAGTTTTTTGTCCATAAAGTGAATGAGTTTAATTGTGATACAATCAGGTTAATTGCGGCACGAAAGTAGAGGTAAGAGGCTATGGCGCAAAGGGAAAGGAGGGAATGGGGAACGAGTGGCTACGGGATGGCATGAAGTGGCCTGCCGGCAAGAAAGAATGACGTTCCGATACAAAAACTTCAAAATAAAAAGCGTACCTTCGCAACAAGAAACATAAGAAAGGACAATCCGATATGATTACCAACCGGGAAGAAGTAATAGACAAGGCATTCAAGGTGTTTTTGAGGATGAATTACGAGAAAGCGAGTATCAGCACGCTGGCAAAAGCCTGCGGGGTGGTAAAGACAGGGGTGGTATATTATTTTCCCCACAAACTCGATCTGTTCATGGCGGTAGCGGACAAGTATGCCATACAGATGCAGACACCGGCCAACAAGTTTGCCGGGCCGACGGAAACGCTGGCAGGATTTATAGAGCAGTATGTGGCAGGAGTGAGTACGGCCATGAACCGTATCATCAAACAGGTGCGATGCTGTGCGGACGACAATGAATGCTGTCCCAACTTCTACTATTTCCATTTTCTTTCCCAAGTGAGGATGTATTATCCCGGAGCCCGTGAGAAAATGGAAGAAATATTCCGCAAGGAACACGAGTTATGGAGGACAGTCATACAGAAGGCAAAGGATAGCGGTGAAATAAAGCAAGATACGGATGTGAAAAAGACCGCTCCGCTGTTCCGTCAAGTGTTTCTGGGCATGTCCTACGAGCAATCGTTCCTGAACGGTCTGGACGTAGAAGAATTGAAGGAGAAGTTCAATTGTCTGTACTCGCTCCTGAAAGCCTGACTCCTTTTAGCAATATTTAAAAGACTCCGATAAAAATATTTTCTGAACAACCGTTCAGATTTCAACACTTTGCTTTATCTTTGAGGCATGAAGCAACAGCCAGAGATATGGACAAGGCACAGAAGCAACGGTCAAACATCGTCCTGTACAGGGAAAAAAAGGACGGTGAACACTACATACGGATAGAGTATGCAGGCGATCCGGCAATAGCCCTACTGCTCGCCCAAGATACGGACGTGGAAAAGACGGACAACGGTTCCGCCTACATGACGGCTGCCGCCTTTAAACTGCCGGATTTCTACGACCGCTATTCTCCCCACGCTTACATAGATTACAGCCGGGTGTACGTACGGCATCCCAAACCACAGCGGACATACGTATTGCCGGAAGGCTATCTGGAACTGCTGGAACAGAAGCGGTACAGTCCCTCGACCGTGAAAACCTACCGTGCCTATTTCAGCGACTTCATGGAATACCACAAGGGACGGAGCATCGACCGCCTGAAAGTGGCGGATGTCAATGATATAACAAGAATATCAATCAAGAGCATACGAATCTTCTGTATATGGATGTATGTATTTTTGTCGGGTGTTCATTTATATGCTTCAAATACAGCAGACTCCGTATATTTCCATGTGCAGTTGGACACGCTGGGAGGTCTCCGTGTCGGGCAGGTACTGAAATTGACGTATGCACTGGCCAATTCCCAATTTGATTTAGTGTCTTCTCCAGTGTTCAACCATAGCATTGAGGTTGTAAGTGGTCCGAAGCCACATAAAAGCGAGAGTTATGCTCTTGTAAACGGCGTGGGGCACAAGAGCCATGAAACCGGCTTCTACTATTTTGTACGGTTCAGGGAAAGCGGTGAGCTTCAACTTCCTGTCGCATCCGTCAAAGTAGGGAATCAGATATATACCACATCGGAATGTCGAGTAACCGTACATCCTTCCAAAGTGGATGTGAGCAAATTGAAGTGCAATTTGAAGGTGGAACAATTGAAAGGCGATTACGCAAAATACCGTGCCAGCCTGACTTGCAACGCCCGTCCCGATCAGAATCCTCCGCTGTTGTCCATTAACGGAAAAGTAACCCGACCCACAAGCAATTCCTATTCGGGTTCTAACGACAAGGAGGAATATGTTTACAACTACTACTTTTCCAGTGAAGGCTATGAAGTATCCTGCAAGGAACTGACTTTTGGCGGGATACCCTATTCCGTCAAGACAAAGAAGAACAAAATAGATGAAACGGACTTCCTTATTATAATATTGATTGTACTCGCATTGTTTGAGTTGATATGGTGGCTTGTCGGCAGACATAGGTATCGTCAGGAGCAAGAAGCTGCGCTTGCCGAATTTGTGTTGGAAAATAGAACTTTGCCTTTAAACACAAGCTGGGCATATACCCACTATGGCGTATCCCATACATTGCTGCTGTTCTCCGTGCTGAGTTTTTCCACTATTTGCGTAAAACTTTATGCAAGCGAGGTGTTCATTACCCTTTTTTTATGGATTGGAATCCTGCTTGTACCACTTGCTTATCTGTCCTATCGGAACCAGCGGCGCAAGCTGAACTTCGAGAGCACGCCAACCACATTAGACAAACAGGCGATTTACGATAAGATATGCAAGCTGGCGGATTATTATGACTGGGACATTGACCATTGCGGGGACGATTGCATCGTGGCTCATACCAATCCTGCCATTTGGCATCTGACATGGGGAGAACAGATATTCATCGTGTTCGACAAAGGTCAGGTATGGATTAATAGTGTGAACGACCTGAACAAACGTACTTCTCCATTCTCGTTTGGTTATGCCAAACTCAACATTCGAAGAATAAGAGAAGCATTGACACAAGATGTAAC
>JAUUNK010000347.1 GCA_030844565.1 Bacteroides ovatus | reverse complement strand
CCTGTCAAGCCTAATCTCTAACTGTCATACCATCAAGGTATATTGTATTTGTTTGTTTCTTTTACAAGTCCGTTTGCGTAGAGGAGATTTTTAGCTCATTTTACTAGTTCACCAGTTCCTCTCGCACGGCGGAATGTAAGCAGGTCGTGGGTGTCTTTTGCCCTGACCTCACGACCTGTATTTCTATAACCTGTTAAATCATAACACGTATATTCATATAAAGTCATAACCACAGTTATTCACCTAAAAGATACTACGCATGAAATTGTATAAAGCTATACGCTTCCTGATGCTTTCCGGTATTTTAACCTTAGTCTTGTCGGGGTGCATCAGGGAGTCCCTGGAGGGCTGCCCTCTGGATACCCTGTTACGATTTACCTACAAGCCTCGCGGCTCTGCCGCTGACCTTTTCGGAGAGCGTGTTCAGAGGGTGAGGCTGTGTGTGTACCGTCCCGATGGCAGTATTGAGCATATGCAGACGCTGGAGAAGAGTGAACTTGACCGTTTGCAGGGTGTTGAGATGTATCTGCCGCAGGGAAACTACACTGTCGTGCTCTGGGCGAATGCTTCGGATGCACAGACCAAGCTCGGCGGCTTTTCCGAAGGAGAAACCATAAGGAACCTTTCCGCCTCACACCCGCATGCGGAGACTTCCGCTTCCATCCCCACGCTTGATCGGCTTCTTTTCGCTGTCACGCCACTTACGGTCAGTGAGCACGAGACTGGAGACCATACTGTCAATTTCAGCCCCGGCACTATCCGTGTAAGTCTTCACCTTGATGGTGTGAGCGTGCAGCCTGTGGTACACATCACGGGCATGGAGTCAGCCTTGCGACCGGTGTTCGACGAAACCTCGGGCACATGGCGTCTCCAGTCCGTAAGCCGGAACAAGACATTCCAGCCTGCCGTAGCATATGATGTCACCAACCGCCATGCTAATGCCACGACTGACATCCCCCGTTTCAAGGCCGATACCCCCGGCATGGTGGAAATTATCGATCCCACCACGGGAAACCATATCGTGCCCCCGATTTCGTTGGCAGGGCTTATTGCCCGCTACCACATACCGATGGAGGAAGATATTGAAGTAACCATTCCTATCGAGATTACCTTTACAAACGGTCATGCGAAAATAACGATCAGGAATTGGGAAAATCAGAATGTAAAACCCGGAGGAGTGTAAAAAACGCACCGGTCAATCATGAAATGCAAATCATAAAACAATATATTATGCCAAGTAGTTCAATCATCATACCGTTCCGCAACCTGCTGTCGGTCCTGTTATTACTGCCGCTCGTACTTTCGTGCCGGCAAGACGAACTCATTCTTCCTGTTCCGCCCGTGTCCGGCAAAGGTGAGACGGCCGAAGTGACACTTTCTGTCAGGATTCCCGATTTCCGGGCGGCGAATACTCGTGGTGTAGACGAGAAAGGGATAACAGAGATTACCGTACTGATGTTTGCCGATGAAGGCGGTACGGAGAAAGTCAAGGTGAAATATGATATTCTGGGCAGCTCGTTGCATACACTTTCAGGCTCTTCGGATACGAAATACTTCTCTGTGCCCGTTATTGCGGGCAGATACAAACGTATAGCTCTCATAGCTAATGCCCAAACAGAACTGGCAAATATAACAGCCGGTTCCACCTATGATGCTCTTAAGCAAGTGGAAGTCGTGGGTAGGTTCGGACAAGAAGGTACGGGCACATACATACCCATGTACGGCGAGCATGCCCCGGCGGGAGGCTTTGAACTGAAAGCCGGTGTGTCGCAAACCATTGCGCAGGAAATACCGCTTATCCGCATGCTGGCGAAGGTGGATATCATCAATCCTACAACTTCGGGAGCCACGACAGCTGCGGGAAAGGTTTACTTCGTCAATTCCGTAGGCAACGGACGCGTTTGGGTAGATCTTGCTACATACAATACCACCGCTTCACAGTCGGGATACATGACTCCCACACTGCCTGCCACATCGCAGCCAGCAGTCAGTGGCGGGCACCCGCTTGAGGGAACTGCAAACACCGCATCTCCGAATGTCATCACTTATTATTTGAATGAACAGTCGGCTATCTCCGGCGGCAGCCGTCCTTGTATAGTTATAAATCTTGCCTATCAAGGAAGAGAATACTACTACTGAATGGATTATACATGGGACGGTATCAAGGGCGGTGGCACGAGTCCTTACGAAAAGGGTAAATACATGCCCATTCTGCGCAACCACCGCTATATTTTCACCATCAAGGAAGTGAAAGGGCCGGGGTTTGCCACTTTGAACGAGGCTGTAACCAGCCCGGACAACTTTACCAACCATAACATCGTAGTAGTGCCCATCGTGATAGACGCATTCACAGATATAACGTTCAATGAATCGGGGCATTTCTTGGCAGTGACCCGAACGGCGATGACACTTCAAGGCAAGCACGATGCCACAAGCACACAGAACAAATTTTCTGTGCGCACCAATTACCCCAGTGGGTGGAAGGTCGGTGCCTATAATGCCGACGGAACAACAATTTCAGTTTCTAATTCATGGCTGAAACCCAGTCAAAACAGTGGGGCGGCTGGCGCCACTCTCACCAATCCGGTTACGGAGGAATTGCAGGCCATCACGAATGGCAAGGGATTCAAGGATGGTTATCTGTAGATACGGGCTGGACGACTTTATACTAAAATCAATATTAAGCAGATCGGTACGCCTTTGGATTATGTTGCCGAATATAACCTCGCCGGTGGCTCTATCTATAATTCTCCTTTCATTTCTTCCGTTCCTCCGGGTATTTCTCCCACTGCAGCCCAGACTGACCCTAATCTTCATTGGGCTTCGAGCCATAGCAATGACCAATCCGGTTATTATAATTGGTACGTGCTCACAGGAGAGAATAATGATACTTACAATCCAAATGCCAAGAAGCTCTTTGATGATGTCTTTTTTAAACTGGGGCATCCCGGTTATGGTTACCACCTGCCTTCCCGCTGGGAGTTGACGGGCGTTTTCTCCTACAGCGGTAATACCCAATATGATTCCCCTACTAATACTTCTAATGTCAACGAGGCTATTGAGTTCGGTGGCATCAAAAAAACTTTCGCCAACGATTATTTCTCTTCGGGTAACGGTGTTTGTTACGCTCTGCGTTTCAAACAAGGTACCGGTAATCCTATCGATGATTCTTCCCTATCCGATTTCCCTCTTGCTACTGATAATAATATGGTTTGTGCTTACCGTTACACCCGCGTGGGTTCGTTTGCCAACCATGACTTTACTTCCCTATTGAAAGTGGATTGTGTTTACTTGGGCAGCGCATTTACAGGAAACATTAGCACTATCAATAATGATTCTTGGTGGGATAGCCATACTTCCGAGGCTGTCGTTCGTATTTTTCCGGCTGCCGGTTATATCTCCTTCCCAACGTTCATTTCGAGTGGTTTGCTCGAAGCCCGAGGCGAATATGGTCGGTATTGGTCGAGCACGGAGTTTCCCAGCCTCCTCGGCAATGCTTGGAACGTGTCTTTCTACTCGTACTCTGCGTTCGCGAACTACAGAGACGTTAAACACCACGGGTTTTCCGTTCGTCTGTTCGCCGATAAATAAGTAAGACGGTATATGACCGATGCAATTTAGTTTGTAAGAAAGTTGATATAAAAAATAGATATATTACTAAAAAAAGAAGAAAAATGAATATAGGATTTCAGACTTCCGGTTTATCCGGTTTCACCCGTGTGGCATATCTGTGGAGGCGACATGCCTCAGCTGTGCTGTGGATTGCAATGGCGGCGCTCCTTCCGACCGCTTGCAGTGATGATGCGGAGCAGTCGGTGCCGCAAGCGAACGGACATACAGCCGTTATTTACCTGAACTTTAAAACCGGTGCTTCAAAACAGGCTGCTGAAATGAACACCTCGCAAAGTTCCGAAACGCGTGCGCCGCTGACACGTGCTATAGATGAAAATGGAATCAATACTGTAGATGTACTTTCATTCAAGGTTGATCCTGCAGATCCTACGAATATAAAGAAAGGTACATTCTTCTACCGTGCACAGGGTACATACGATATCGGCACACAAACCGTACGTGTACAGCTGATGGGAGCTCCCGAACATCAGACACTCGTGGTGCTTGCCAATGTCCGTGAGCAGGTGAATACCCTTGCTGCTGCATTCGGAGAACAGAAAGAGGGGGTAATGAACCGCCTGGCATTCGATGTCGGAACGG
>JAUUNK010000346.1 GCA_030844565.1 Bacteroides ovatus | reverse complement strand
TGTAGACGAGACGGAATGGGGGAGTTTCTTCTTTTACCGTTTCTATCTTGTTGAGCAGCAGATATTCCCTGTCTTTAATAACTCTCCACTCTTTGGCCGATACCTGTTTGCCGGGCTGTCCGTGCAGCAGGGTGAATATATTTTCTATTTGTACGGAATTAAATCCGAGAGGATGCAATATTTCAAATAGCAATGCCTGGGGAGCCGCTTCACCAAGGAGCTTGGGTATGTGAATGCCTTCCTTATCCAACACCCGCCTTTTGCCCTCTTCTATACCGTGGTCATACAGGCGTGCTGCTTCCGCCAGATGATTGCCGGTCTCTGCCAAACTATCTTTCACTGAAGGGTTAATCTCTTCCATCAGCGGAACCAGGCGCAGGCGTATCTTATTGCGTGTATATTCATCTTCCAGATTGGTACTGTCCGTCACGTAATCCTGACCGATGCTGTCGAGGTAGCGGATGATTTCTTCCCGGTTGACACACAGCAAAGGGCGGACAATGTCTCCGTTTCGTGGCTGGATGCCCAGAAGCCCGTGAATGCCCGTTCCGCGAATCAGGTTGAGCAGCATCGTCTCTATGCTGTCGTCCTTGTGATGTGCCACGGTGATGACCCTCGCTCCGCATTCTTCCTTTATTCCGGCAAACCATCCGTAGCGCAGTTCCCGGGCAGCCATCTCGATAGAAATATGTTTCCCGGCAGAATAGCCGGTGGTATCGAAATGGGTTACATGCAATGGGACGGCATACTTTTTACATATCCCCCGCACGAACTGTTCATCTCGATTGGATTCTTCTCCCCGCAGGTGGAAGTTGCAGTGGGCGGCTTCGCAGGTGTATCCTGCTGATACTAAAAGGCGTAGTAGTGCCACAGAATCGGCTCCCCCGCTCAGTGCCACGAGCACTTTGTCGTGTAGGGAGAATAATTTCTCTTTTTGAATATATTCCCTTACTTTTTTTCGTATCATGTTGCAAAGATACTTTTTTCTTTCACAATAGCCGTGGGTCGCTACGCATTTTCTTTCCTCCATTATTTAAAAACATTCTAAATAATTTGCATCCGAAAAAGTTATGAATTAATTTTGCAGCAAATTTAGAGAAGATAATATGCGTTTGTCCGAATTGAACACAGGTGAGAAGGGAGTAATCGTGAAAGTGCTGGGGCATGGTGGCTTCCGTAAACGTATTGTAGAGATGGGTTTCATTAAAGGAAAGACCGTCGAAGTGTTGCTCAATGCTCCGCTAAAAGATCCCATAAAATATAAAGTCTTAGGCTACGAAATATCCCTTCGGAGGCAGGAAGCCGACATGATTGAGATTATCAGTGAAGAAGAGGCAAAGCGTCAGGCAGTGGAGACTGAATCCTATAAGGGCCTCCCTGAAGATATATCCATCCCCGAAGATTATATGAAACGGATAGCGCTGGGTAAGCGCCGCACTATCAATGTGGCTTTGGTGGGCAATCCCAATTGCGGAAAGACTTCCCTGTTCAACCTGGCTTCCGGAGCGCACGAACATGTGGGCAATTATAGCGGGGTGACGGTAGATGCCAAAGAAGGGTTCTTCGACTTCCAGGGATACCACTTCCGGATAGTCGATTTACCGGGCACTTATTCATTGTCTGCCTACACTCCTGAAGAGATTTATGTGCGCCGGCATATTATTGACGAGACGCCGGATGTGATAATCAACGTCGTAGACTCTTCCAACCTGGAGAGAAACCTCTATCTTACCACCCAATTAATCGACATGAACGTGCGCATGGTGGTGGCTCTAAACATTTACGATGAGCTCGAAGCTAGCGGAAACACATTGGACCATCACTTGCTGGGCAAACTTTTTGGAGTGCCCATGGTCCCTACCGTATGTAAAAAGAATATAGGTGTCGACCGTCTCTTCCACATCGTTATCAATCTCTATGAAGGCGGTGACTTTGTAGACAAAAAAGGACATATCCACCCTGAAATAGCAAAAGAGATTGTAGATTGGCACAATACCTTGCCTGATTTCGAACATCACACGGAACACCCCGAAGACTATGCTCACGAGAAAGGCCCCGTAGGGAAGGTATACCGGCATATTCATATCAACCACGGACCCGACTTGGAAAAAGCCATCGAGGTAGTGAAACAGGAAATCTCCGAAAATGAATTTATCCGCCACAAATATTCCACCCGTTTCCTTTCTATCAAGTTATTGGAGAATGATAAAGAAGTGGAACAACTCGTGCGTACCCTTCCCAACGGAAACGAAATTCTCCATAAACGGGATAAAATGGCTAAGCGCATCCAGGAGGTAGCCGGAGAAGACAGTGAATCGGCAATGACAGATGCAAAATATGGCTTTATTAGCGGCGCGCTCAAAGAAACCTTTAGGGATAACCATTTAGAGCAGGAGCAGACCACTAAAGTGTTGGATACCATCATGACGCATCGCATCTGGGGCTATCCCATCTTCTTTTTGTTTATGTACCTCATGTTCGAGGGCACTTTTGTCCTCGGCGAGTATCCCATGCAGGCAATCGAGTGGTTGGTCGATACCATAGGCACTTTGATTCGCACTAACATGAGCGAAGGTCCGCTAAAGGATATGCTGGTGGACGGCATTGTCGGAGGAGTAGGAGGTGTCATCGTCTTTCTGCCCAATATCTTAATTCTCTATTTCTGCATCTCGTTGATGGAAGACTCCGGATACATGGCGCGTGCCGCCTTCATTATGGATAAAATCATGCATAAGATGGGGTTGCATGGCAAGTCCTTCATACCGCTCATTATGGGCTTCGGTTGCAACGTTCCCGCCATCATGGCATCCCGTACCATTGAAAACCGGAAAAGCCGCCTCATCACTATGCTAATCAATCCTTTGATGTCATGTAGTGCCCGCTTGCCAATTTATCTCGTGTTGGTAGGCGCTTTCTTTCCCCATAGCGGCAGTGTAGTGCTGTTGGCTATCTATGTGGTCGGCATCCTTCTTGCTGTGATAATGGCGCGTTTGTTCAGTAAATTCCTTGTAAAAGGCGATGACACTCCCTTCGTGATGGAACTTCCTCCCTACCGGATGCCGACGATGCGGTCTATATTCCGTCATACGTGGGAGAAGGGTGCGCAATATCTTCGCAAGATGGGTGGAATCATTATGATTGCTTCCATTATCATCTGGTTCCTGGGATATTATCCCCGTCATGACGCATCTGCCAGCGTAGCCGAACAGCAAGAACATTCCTACATCGGACAGATAGGCCAAGCAATGGAACCCGTGTTGAAGCCTCTGGGATTTGATTGGAAACTGGGCATAGGCTTGATTTCCGGAGTGGGAGCCAAGGAGTTAGTAGTCAGCACACTAGGCGTGCTTTATACAGGCGAAGAGGGAGATGTGGAAAACGTCAGTCTTGCCAACCGGATACCTATTACCCCGCTGGTTGCCTTCTGCTACATGCTGTTCGTGCTAATCTATTTCCCTTGTATAGCTACGTTGGTGGCTATCAAGCAAGAGTCAGGTAGCTGGAAATGGGCATTGTTTGCCGCTGGCTATACCACGCTGTTGGCATGGGTTGTTTCGTTCGCTGTATATCAGATAGGAGGGCTACTGGCATGAATAATTGGCAACAATGGATAGTGGAGATAATAATAGTTCTCTGCCTGGCACGCATTTTATGGGGTGTGTTTCGTTTTTTCGTCCGAATCGGGAAAAAAGAAAACCCCTGCGAAAACTGCGTAAGTGGTTGTGAATTAAAGGAACAGCTTGAACGCAAGAAAAAGGAATGCAAGAAAAATCGTTCTTCTCAAAAGAAAAAATGCTGTAGATAGTTGGTAATTGGAAAAATTGTATTACCTTTGCAACCGCAAATGAGAAACAATTCTCCTGTATCGGTTCCTTGGATGAGTGGCTTAGTCAGCGGTCTGCAAAACCGTGTACGGCGGTTCGAATCCGCCAGGAACCTCTGAAAGCAAGAAAGGGTTAGAAAGTAAATTTCTAATCCTTTCTTGCTTTTTTAAGTACTTACGTCCTCTGTGGTGGAAGGATTGGAAGATCCCCTATGATAATAATCAGAGTTAAATATTTAAAAGAGTCTATATTCTATTTGTTTTATTGTATCTAATTGGTTACATTTGTATCATGAAAGCAACGGATAAGAAGGATAATGATATACGTGAACTGTATTTCGGGTCAGTCCGAAAACCCTGTGGGTATGTTAAATCTAAGCCGCTAGTTTGCATA
>JAUUNK010000345.1 GCA_030844565.1 Bacteroides ovatus | reverse complement strand
TCCTTAATACCGACAGCCATATTGACGGGGGAGACTGACAAGCTATATAAGTTACCATTCCCGTCACCGGCAAGCAGTGTTTCTTTCTTCCGGTTGAGTTCCAGAGAATGGAGCCACGAACTACTTTCAAGCATCACTACCGCCTCCATTCTTTCCTCCGCCGCCAGATTCCATAAGCGTAGTGTACGGTCATACCCGGATGAATATAACTTTTTCCCCCGGAGTATGAGCCGCGTGATAGCGGAACGATGTCCTATCAGTCTTTGATATTTTTTGCCCTGTCCGTCAAATAAAAGAAGCATCCCGTCTTCATATCCTATGGCAAACTTATGACTTTGAGGGCAATGTCCCAAAGCTGTTATCGGTGACTGATGGAAATTTCCTATAAATGTATTTTCTATTCCGGAGAACGATATGCGGATGATAACCCCGTTTTTTCGCCCTACCAACAGACAGCTATCGGTCTTCTCCACACAGCTAACTTCGGAAATTTCTACGAAAGGTTCTTCTTTCCCGGAAGGTCCTACACCAGTAAGCCTCCCATCATCCGAAAGCAACAATAATTGCTTTTCTAAAGGTATCATTTGCACATACCCCTTTCTTTCTAAAGGCATCACCTGGTAGCCATCGTGAAATAACCTTACTATCTTTCCCTCATAAGAGAGAGCACACAATGTATCACCAGGAAGTAAACCGGCTGCACGGAAATCGAATTGGGGGTCTGCAAACACTATTTTTGCGGAATAAGCCTCCTGCCCTTCTGCCGTCCAAGATAGAATCTCCCCATATTTACTGACGGTATAGAAGTCATTTCCCCTATCTTCGCCAGGGTGACGAATGATAGAAGTGATACCTCCTTTATGATTCTGCCACACCACAGATTGTCCTGAACAGAGAGAAAGAGCATTGAAAACCGCAGGCAAAAAGGTATCTCCGCGGTATCTTTCTATAAAATTCCATGCAGAATACGCCAGTAAACTAGCTATCTCATAGTTCCCCGTCTTATATTGTGTAATGGAAAGCGAACCCAGCGAGCGCCCTAAAGCCAAATAAGCCAACGTATCAGCCACCCTTTTTGCATATTCTGTCTGATATAATCTTTCCTCTGCCAGGGCCTTCTGTTTGTCGGCAAGGCGATAAGCCTCCACTGCTTCCTGCTGTGCCTTCACTGCTTTCTTCCATTCTTCTTCTACACGCAATTTCATCCGGAAGTTTTCCGCAGCTTGCAATTCCGCCTCTTTTCGTTGCTTGTCCGAAATTTCCTTTTGCTGATAGGCTATTTCCTCCATTTGTTTACTAACATGACGGATAACTATCGCCTTCTCTTCCCGTTGCTGGGCATCTTTCAATGAGTTCTCCAGATTAGCGATTTCCAAACGAAAATTGCGCCCCATCAGTATAAGACCTATTAACGTCACACCTGTCACACAGATAGGCATACCAACCAAGAGAGATTTTTTTATCCTACTCATTGCCATCCGTATCCTCAATCTCTTTTATCAGCGTAAGTTTATTCCTGCCGTCTTCATAACAATAAATGACTTCGTCCATCATTTGGAGAACCAAGAAAATTCCCAATCCTCCAATCGGACGTTTTTCAGGTTCTTGAGTCACATCAGGCTCCTCCTTTTCGATGGGATTAAAAGGTGTCCCGCCATCTTCTATCTCGATACACAGCTTTTTCTTGTCCACCGTCACGCTCAATTCAATATAGCCTCCCGCCCCGATAGGATATGCATAATTGATGATATTGACAATTACCTCTTCGCACGACAAACGAATATTGTATGCTAAAGAAGGATGTGCCTGCACTTCTTCTGTCTGCATAATGAAGTCCAGTATTTCATACGCCCTTCCGGCAACAGGCTTGAATAAAGCATGACTCATACCTGGGAGGTTATTGGTTTATACAATCTTTCACGGTCTCATAGAATTGGAAGAATTTGTCGAACCCGGTCATGGTCATCACTTCCCTGATTTCAGCAGATACTCCGATAATATCCACCCTTCCGCCTTTCGCTTTAGCCAATTTATACGAATAGAGCATCACACGTAATCCCGCGCTGGATACATAGGTGCAGCGGCTTAGGTCCAACGCTATATTCTTCGTATTTTCCAATAAAGCTACAATAGCCTGTTGCTCTTTTGCACTGGTAGCAGTGTCCAGCACTCCACCCACTTCATAAACCTTCATCTCGTCCATATCCATTTATTTTTAATCGATTTTTTTTAATACCAGCAAAGTTATATCATCCGATTGCGGTCGCTCTCCGGCAAAAGCACTCACTTGCGCAGTTATTCCGTTCACCAATTCCTTTGCTCCCCCTCCCGACAATGCTTTCAAAGTACATTCAAGCCCGGACGTGCCAAATTGCTGACCCTCGATATTAAAAGCTTCGGTCACTCCGTCCGTGTAGAGTATCAGCGAATCCCCTTTCCCCAGAATGATGTGCCCATTGTCAAAAGAAAAATCATCAAAGACACCCATTACAAAATTTGTTTCCATTTCGAGGGCCTCTGCTACGCCACTTTCTCGTAAGATATAAGGAGGAGTATGTCCTGCATTCGTATAGTCGATTTCTCCGTTGCGGCAATCGTATACACCATAAAAAGCAGTGACAAACATAGACTCCAGGCTTTCTTTGCAAAGAAGCCTGTTTACATAATTCATACATTCTTTAGAAGATATTCCGCGTATACCGGTAGCCCGAAGCAGTGTCCTGCTCACTGCCATAAATAGTGATGCCGGTATACCTTTGCCGGACACATCTGCTATAATAAAACCAAAGAGATTTTCATCAATCTGAAACAGGTCATAGAAATCTCCCCCTACGTCTTTAGCCGGCGTCATCGAGGCATAGATGTCTACTTTTCCCATCAAGTCGGGGAAAGGAGGAAATATATTCGGCAGAATAGCGCGCTGAATCTCACCGGCAATGGCAAGGTCGTTTTTAATAGATTCCAGTTGTGAATGTTCTTCTTGAGAAGCCCGAATGAATTTTATCTGCTCAATGGCTTTCTCTATGCTATGCGACAAATCTTCCAGATCAATTGGTTTCGTAGCAAAGTCGAAAGCCCCTTTATTCATTGCCGAACGAATGTTATCCATATCTCCATAAGCAGAGACCATGATACATTTCAAGGCGGGCTTTTTCAATTCATTGACTTTAGCCAACAAAGTAAGCCCATCCATCTCGGGCATGTTTATATCACTGAGAATTATATCAAAGTCCGGTGTCTCGAGCATCTTCTGCAAAGCCTCCAGACCATTGTGAGCAAATGTAAATTCATATTCCCCCTTTCTTATTTGCCGCCTGAAATATTGCGTCAACAATATTTCTAAATCCAGCTCATCGTCTACACTTAAAATTTTAGTAGCCATCCTAAATCGTATTATTGAATTAAATTTTTAATCAACAGAACTTTATAGGGGTCAAAGCTAGATAATAAGAAAGGAAATGACAATTCTATTTTGCTAAAGACGGAAAGGGGTTTGTGAAAGGGTGGGATGGCTTGTTGAAGAGTATGTGAGAGGGCGTTTTGGTAAAAGAAAGGGAAAAATGGCTTATATGATAAGATAGGTATTTCACAGAATGATTTGTATAAGTAGAAAAGAAATATTGGCTGCGTTTAATCTTTGCGATACTTTTGGAAGGCAAAAAAACAAAATACCATTATGTGGACAGAAAAACAAATCAAAGAAAAATCTCCTTGCCGTGTACTACAAGCAAAGGGTAGAGACATTAAAGTAACAATAGTGGATAATCGCAAGTCCACTCTTCAGCAAAGCAAGTTAATCTCACAATTAATGGTTTACAGAGGTATGCAAGCAAATGCCCCGAATGGTAATATCCCCTTAATTGGTGATACTAATTGTTTTCAATTAGGAGTAAGAGATGGCGAAGGGGAAGACGATAATGCAGGAATAGTAAAACCGGCAACAGGAGGAATGTCTACCGCTAATGACCGAGCCCATATTCCAGACTTTACCATTAGTCGTTTTTATCAAGAAGGTACACATCAAACCGAGAATAAAGGATTACAAACATTTCGTTGGATATGGAGCTTTGATGAAAATACACATTTACCACCAGCATTAGTTGCTAGAAATGATCACGGCAATCATGTCAGTATAGAACCAGCAAATGGCGCAAATCTCACAAGAGCTGCTTTTAGAGGATTAGTACATGATACCCAAGCTAATTGGAATAGAGTAGATAATTAAAAGAGTTAATACACC
>JAUUNK010000344.1 GCA_030844565.1 Bacteroides ovatus | reverse complement strand
GCTTGTTAGGATTGGCGCTCTTGCTGTTTGCGGTTTCATTTGCTTTTAGCTATCTATTCCAGAAGGTGGCACGCTTTCTTTAATCAATAAATATAAAAGAATGAGAATCTTCTTGACACATATACTACCGGAGCATCTTGTAGCCGAGTACCACCTTTCGTTTGCTGCTTGTAACTTCTCGCGGAATCTGATGAGCGGCGGAGGCTTTGATAAGGTGTATTCCATTATGCCCTTGTTTGTCTGCGGTGAGATGAAAACGTTTAAAGAACCGGACAATGAATTGGTGTATTCTTCGCTACGCAGGAAAGGAAAGGTGGCGGCAAAATTAGCAATATTCGTAGAGCAGGTGTCCGTTTTTTTACGGATAGGGTGGCATGATACCCTATGGCTTTACAATATAGGCATATTGAATGTCCTGTTGGTATTGTTGCTAATGCTGTTCAAACCGAAGGTGAGGATCTATGCCATTGAGCTGGATTTCACGCCTCCGACTCGAGGGTTTTGTGTGATGTCATTTTATCTCTATCTTCTGAACCATATAGACGGGGTGATTAAACTGGCGGACTCCCCGCTCTTCACCAATAAGAATTCGGTTTGTCTTGCAGGGGTTACGCCTAATAGGAGGGACAAAGTTCCTTTAATTAAAAAACCGACTATGGAGTTTTTGTTGTCAGGAGTTTTGCAGCCTGACATATCGTCGTTGCCTCTTATATTAGATGCTTTTGCAAAAGTAAGAGATTGTAGATTGCACATCACAGGAACTTGCGACAGTAAACAGTTGCGGGAATATGCGGACAAGTATCCTAACATCATTTATCATGGCGTGTTATCGTTTGATGCCTATTTGCACTTGTTGCACAGCGTGACATTCCAACTTAGTTTACGTAATCCAAATTGGAGCGATAATCAATGTAATTTCCCCAGTAAAATAATAGAAGCTCTTTTACATAACCGTATCATCATCTCTACCATCCATTATCCGCAAATAGAAGGTATTAGGTATATCGAAACCGTTAGATCGGAGGATGGTTTTGAGAAAGCGTTGAGGCAGATAAAGTCTATGCGGGAAGAGGAGTTGATGAAATATGCTAACCAATCTGAACTGGTCCAACAAAAGTTCAATCCTAACGTATGGAATAATTGGATGACAAGGATTGAGAATCGATTGGAAGAAAAGTGAAGATTTATGAAATATTTGATTTTACAAAATACTATTGCGCCGTATAGGAATTCAATGTTCAATAAATTTGTTGAAATGGGATTGGATATTGAACTCTTATATATGTGCGAACGGGAAAAGGAACGCTCTTGGAAGATTGATTATTCCACCATGAAGTTTCCGTACATAGTTGATGACCGTCCATATAAAACATTGCATGGCATACCTCTGCATTGGAACCCCAAATTGATAAGGATTATGTGTAAGGCTAAGAAGGCTAGAATTATCATGGGGTCACCTTGGAATTCGCCAGATGTCATCGTTGCCTGTATACTGAAAAGAATGGGAATGTTCAAAGCCGAAATAATCTTTTGGTCGGAAGCCAATTATCTAACCAACGGTTCCCGAGAAAAGAATTGCTTCCGTGATTGGATTCGCCGATTTGTTTACAATACAGGGGAGGGGTGTGTGATCGTACCTGGGCAAATGTCAATAGAGACTTTCAATCGATGGGGAATCCATGGCAAGCGGTTCATCCCATTACCTAATGTGATAGAAGAGAACAAAATATGTCCATTGTTAAAAGAAGAACATCGGTTTACATCGTCCGATGAGCCACCACGATTTGTAATGCCCGTTCGTTTGGATGAAAAAATCAAGGGGGTAATGAACTTCTTCAAAGCTATAGGTGAAGAAAATGTTTTGTCTGCACAATTCGACGTATTAGGCGATGGGAAGGACGAGGCGTTGATAAAACAATTTATTGATGAAAACCATTATGAGCAGCATATTCATTTGCGAGGATTTTGTTCTATGGAAACTGTAGTTGGCTATTATTCGAACAGTGACTGTTTTATTCTTCCTTCTTACTCAGATCCAAGTCCTCTCTCCATTGTGGAGGCTTGCTGTTGTGGGCTGCCTCTTCTCATTTCATGCCGCTGTGGTAATCATTATGAGACTTTGATTGAGGGAGAAAACGGTTTCTCTTTCGATCCAGACAATACAAAACAAATAAAATCAGCATATGAATCATTGCTTACTTGTCGTCAAAATTGGGTTGAAATGGGAAGGAAGAGTTATCAAATGTTTGAGGTGAATTTTAAGCAGGAAACCGTGTTGAAGAGGTTTGTTGAGATACTGGAGAACAAATAGAATAATAAGGCAATGAAATATCTTCAAACGATAGCCGGACTGAGGGCAAAATCAGGCGGAACTTCTACTTGTACTTACGATTTAATCAAGGCTATGCGCGGTTTAAGTTGTAACGTGGATTTGATGACCTTGCAGGCAGATGATTTATTGGGTAACAACGAGTGGTGGATAAAAGCCCTGCCCAATGACAGTATCAGTAGTTACGGATATTCCCGTAACATGAACCGTTTCTTGCAAAAGTCGGATTATGATTTATATCATACCAACGGGATGTGGATGTATTGCAACCATGAAACTTGTCTTGTGGCGCGTAAAAAAGACAAACCATATGTCATTACGCCTCATGGAATGCTTTATACGCAAGCATTGGCCCGGTCTGCGTGGAAGAAAAAACTACTTCTCGCAATGGGGGGAGTTGCTAAAGATTTGAAATCTGCTACATGCATCCATGTGACTTGTAGTACAGAAATGAAATTCTACAAGGCATTGGGCTATCATAATCCAATCGCTGTCATTCCTAACCCTGTGACTATCCCTCATTACATACCCAACATCATTACACATGGAGAAAGAAAGAGTATTGGATACTTGGGACGTCTCCACCCTTATAAACGTCCAGACGCATTGATTAAAGCATGGGCACGACTAAAAGAGGAAACCGTTGGATTTGAATTGCTCTTTATGGGAAAAGGTACGGATGAGTATGAGCAATATTTACATAAGCTGGTTGATGATCTGCATCTGAAAAATGTATCTTTTCTGGGGATGGTTACTGGAGAAGATAAATTTAAACGGTTAACATCAATGCGTGTGTTATGTGTGCCTAGTAAAACGGAAAATTTCGGGATGACTGTAGCTGAAGCATTGATAGCCCAAACCCCCGTGATTTGTACCAAGACCGCTCCGTGGGAAGAGTTGAATACACGTCATTGTGGCTGGTGGGTTGACAATGATATTGACACATTAGCACAAACGATTAGGGTAGCTTTGCTTCTGCCGCAAAGCGAGATTGATAAAATGGGTGAAAATGGAAAACTTTTGATAGAAACGAATTACACAGACACACAAATAGCCTTGAAGATGAAACAACTTTACGAATGGATATTAACTGGTGGAGAGAAACCGGAGTTTGTATACGAATGAACACAAACTCCGGTGGGTAGGCAAAGTATCATAATGCGCTTGGCTGGAAGCATCAACCGGTGTTACAACAGTGAGACATGATATGGGGTATTTACCTTCGATGCTAATTAGATTTTACTTTATCAAACTTTTCCTTTACATGAAAATAGGAATTATTACAATATTGAAAGTTAATAACTATGGTGCGGAACTTCAAGCCTATGCTACTCAAGCGGTTCTGAACCGTATGGGATATGACGCTGAGATTATTGATTATCTTTTCTACAAGAATCCGAAGCACAAAACTACACGGCTTTCTAAACCCATTTTTCGACACGGAATAAAGAAACAGTTATCCGAATATCTATATCCGATGATAGAAAAAATAAAAGCAGGTAAATACAGGGAAGATAACTTAAAGCGCATAGCACGGTTTGAGAAGTTTCATCGGGAACATACCCGAATGTCGCAAACTTACCGCACTATGGATGAACTTTACACAAATGTACCCGATTATGATATTTATATGGTTGGGAGCGACCAAGTCTGGAATCCTGGTATCTATTCTTCAATTGAGCCCTACTTCTTAACTTTCGCCCCGAAAGGAAAGAAACGAATAGCCTACGCATCTAGTTTCGGAATATCCACACTAACTGATAGCTACATACCTTTTTACCGAAAAGCACTCAAGGAAATGGATGCCATTGGAGTGCGAGAGGAGCAAGCCGTCGATTTAGTGAAAGAAGTGTCGGGAAAGAACGCTACTTTGGTGCTTGATCCTACCCTGCTACTTACCGCTACGGAGTGGA
>JAUUNK010000343.1 GCA_030844565.1 Bacteroides ovatus | reverse complement strand
TGGTGGCGACAGGAGATGCGGCGTACTTTTCTGTCCTGCAGAAAATTGACATCGAGGGGGAAATAATCTAATCCGGGTTTGGAAATGCGGGCCATGATGATAAAATGCTGGTTGTAAATGGTTGATTATTACTGAATAAATTCTGCTTTTACATCGAAGCAGGGGCAGGATTTTATATACTCGTCAGGTGAGATAATGCCGTCTCCATTGAGGTCAGGACTGGTGTCCCGATGCCCTATCACCTGCTTCAGAGAAGGGAAGACAAGGCGCAAATCTTCTACCAGCCGGACGAGCGCTTCACGTTGCGCTTCCGTCCGTGTGTCAGCAGGCCGGCCGTTCCTGTCCAATCCGCCAATGTAGCAGATGCCGATAGACCGATGGTTCCAACCTGTACAATGCGCTCCGTCGAGAGCAACATCTCTTCCCGGTTCTATCGTACCGTCGAGACGGATGACGAAATGATAACCGATAGAACGAAAACCACGTTGACGATGCCAGCGGTCGATGTCGGTAGCGGTAAAATCCTGTCCCGCACGAGTGGCGGAACAGTGGATGATGATCGTGTCTTTCATGGAAGAATCCTCCTTTCCTGTTTGCAGACGGCACGTGAGATAACCCCGAACGCAATAGCCTCCTCTTTGGACAGTTGGCGGTAATATTGCTTTGTTACTGAATGGAGCACCGGAGAGAAGGGAGCATCCATCGGCGGCGTTGTCGTTTGATTAGGCATGGTGGGCCGATTAGGTATTGTCGTCCGATTAAGCACTGTGGTCTGGTTAGGCCTTGTCTGAACCATAATAAAAGCATCTCCCCGATGATGTTGCACACGCAAGGCGTGTTGTTTCACGCGGTCCGGATGCTTTAGTTGGAGGATAAGCCAGTTTCGGTGCGCAGGCTTCAGACGTTCCTCTCTGACCATTTCTTTCATAGACGGGTAGGCACGCAATACTTTCCCCGTTGCATCCGTAACGGCGAAAGGTGTTTGATGAGATCCCACTCCCGTACGTCGTAATCCCGTCCGGATGGCGTGCATCATATTGGTGTATGCATCGCACCATTCGAGGTTTGACACGTGGTTGTTCATCGTATTGCCATCGAGGTGGTTAATCTGTGGCAGCTGCTCCGGGTTGGGGATGAATGCTTTGGCAACCAAACGATGAATTTTGTATTCGATACAAACACCTTTATTCGGCAGTATGACAGTTTCGTAACCGGTCCCCATGATTTTGGCACAAAGGATCAACTTTGATCTGCCCTTGAAACTCAATACCCGTCCGTGATCTGAAATCATATAGTCGGGGTTTTCTTCAATAAATCTCCAATTTTCCATACTTGATATTGATAATGTTAATAAAATTATACTCTGTTAAAAAATAATCGTTTTTCTGAATCATGCGGGGAGAAACGGCGTTTCCTCCATCTGTTAAACGGCGCTTTCTGGTGCGGAGAAACGCTGTGGTCTGTATGTGTTAAACGGCGTTTCTTCCTCCTCCTCCGTATGAGGTTCGAGCCGTTCGGCACAATGAATCAGAAACTCCAGTTCTTCCCGGCAGCCTTGAATGGCCTCGTATAGCGAATCTACGTTATACTGTCTGCAAAGCGCCTCCCATTCTTTTCGTTCCTGCCCGTTCATTCCGTTCTTTTGCAGATTCATTTTTACTTGTTGCTGTCTTGCCCGTCCGTTTCGATATCCAGAAAATTTTCAGCGTGAAAGGTGCGCCAGCCTTTGGCTTCGATATCATAGTAGACAACGAACGTATTTTCCGGTTTGGGTAGATACGGACGGTGGAAACTATGTTCATATCCGGTGAGGGTGCCGGTGGCGTGTCGGATGGTTCCATCCTGTTTGGTGTAGCGGAAACAGACATTTCCGTGATGCATCTGCCGGATGAGAGCCCCTATCCGGTGAGCCGTGACGAGTGCATCGTGCCGGTTCATACCGTTGTTTTGCCGGATGACGGCAGCTTGCTTCATTAGCTGTACCCGTTGGAAGGAATGATTTTTTTCAGTTTCAGTCATTTTGATTCGTTTTAATGATTTGATTATGGGGACAAAGGTAGAGAGCAGGTAATGCAAAGGCTGTCCAAGCTTGAACCATAATGAAACGTTGAAACTTTTAGTGCAGGAATGCTTTCTCTTTTTTAGCGCAAATCACAGCTTTTGGAACGAGTGATTTCTTTCCTCTTTGGCAGATTTTATTTCATCTATTTTCTTGATAATACCGGTAAGGTAGAAAATGGGTACCCCAAACCCTCTTTCTTTGTGAAAATATGGATGAAAAATATAGAATGTGTCATGCTTGAACATATATGTTAAAATAAGCATTGTACTTTTGTCGTGAATTTTATATGTAAATATTAAATAAAATGTAAAAAATGACTAAGGTAGAAAGAGAAGTGGTTTTTAACAGTGAAAATGGTCAGAAAGAAATGACCGGTGTACGTCACAGCGACGATGATGTTAAGAAGAAAGTAATTGATTGTGTTTTTAAGTTGGGGCAACTGAATAATATTCCAGAAAAATATGTTGAAAAGAATTCGGATTGTTCGCGTTCGTCCGTGGGGCGTGTGTACAGGTGTAATTTCGACGGTCGGAGTCCTATACCAAATTGGACAACTATCTTTAATTTTTTCTCTTGTGTGATTGGAAAGGCAACGATTATTGTCAATATTCCGGAGGTGTTGTGCTGGATTCTGAAGCTTTTTCTAGGAGATTCTGCGGATGTAGGCTATACAGTTGATGATAGTCATCATATTCGTATAGATATTCAGTTTCATGACGATAAAACACTGTTCCTGGAGACTGGTGAAAAGGAAGGAAAGGTGAAGAAAAAAGATGGAAAATAGAAGAAAGCGGGAGGGGAGTTACCAAGTTCTTGATGAACTTGGTACATTATTGATAACGAACTTTCCATCGAGGTCGGTGGTGGTTCCTATTGATGTACCTTTAACTAAAACGGATGCTCCTATGACGGGCTGGTTGTCTTCCTCGGAGAAGACAACGCCCATTACCTTTCTGGAGGTTTGAGCGATTGCCAGGCTAATGCCTGCTAGCAGGCAGGTTAATAACAGCGTTAGTTTTCTTTTCATATAGTTTTTATATAGTAGAATCTTACGATTCGCAAAAGTAACCACTTTTTTAGAAAAACAAAGAAAAATATGAAAAAAAATATGAATTTGTGCTGTCGATACAAAATACTTGTAGCAAAAGGACTTAAATACAAGATAAGTACATGAAAGGCGGTTTCTTGTTTCTTTTTGGTGATTAATAAACGAAAATAAGTATCTTTTTGATAAATAAATGTGGATAAATTCGTAGATAAGATGTTTAATAACACATAATAATCTGCAAATAAATAATTGCAGGTAGAAAAAAGATAGTTTATTGGACAAAGAAAGAAATTCTATCCGTAGTCTCTTATATTAATACCCTAATTGGGGAGACGAGAGTTGCTGCCGGACTTGAGGTTTGCTACATGAAAGATATTTTCTACCTTTTCAGTAAGTAGATAAAAAGCAAAAAAGGACGATTTATTTTGCGTTTCACTTCCTTTTTTGCTTTTCTTATTCCCCTTTCGGTATTTTCTTTTTTATATTTATTAAATATTTTGTGCTCAAGCACTTATGGAAGGAGGGGCAGAAAATGCATGAGTTCATCAAGAACTTTGCAAATCACCTATGTCGGCATGAAGTCGCAGGATGTTCCCATCAAGTCCGGGACCATCAAGGTAATGATGAAATCCGATTCCGAAGTATTACAGGAAGTGGTAGTGACCGGTATGCAGAAAATGGATAAACGTCTTTTTACCGGAGCCACCAAACAATTAAATGCCGATAATGTGAAGCTGGACGGTTTGCCCGACATTAGTCGCGGACTGGAAGGTCGTGCGGCAGGAGTTTCCGTTCAGAATGTTTCGGGCACTTTTGGAACTGCCCCCAAGATTCGTGTGCGTGGAGCTACTTCCATTTACGGAAGTTCCAAACCGTTGTGGGTTGTTGACGGCGTGATTCTGGAAGACGCCATCGACGTAGGTCCCGATGACCTTTCCTCCGGTGATGCCGAGACACTGATTAGTTCCGCCATAGCCGGACTGAATTCCGACGATATCGAGAGTTTCCAAATTTTGAAAGACGGTTCGGCAACCTCCATTTACGGTGCACGTGCGATGGCAGGCGTTATCGTAGTCACCACTAAGAAAGGACGTGCCGGAGTCAGCAAGATCAGTTATTCGGGCGAGTTCACCACCCGTGCTATCCCCA
>JAUUNK010000342.1 GCA_030844565.1 Bacteroides ovatus | reverse complement strand
GGAAAAACACGGCTTTATGATGCGTAGCGAAGAGGATGCCAAGCGATTAGTAGAATACGCAGTAGATGCACAAGGACAACCTCCCATATCAATGTTGGATATACAGGCTGTAAATGATGGTGATGTGCTGTTTACTAAACCCAAAGCACCAGCAAAGGATGAAAAACAGGATTACACCCCTGTATGGCAATACTCTGTTTCTGTTGATAAGGAAACCGGATATACGACTTTGACTCGCGATGATGTGAGCGGTCCCATACCTATTGGTGATGCAGGTTTTCGTCAGACAACCAACAGCCCGGAGGAAATGTTAGGCATTCTTCGCAATCCGCAGAATGGCATGCAAGAAGTTTTGGATGCAGTTGGTGTTCCGCTTGAAAATAAAATTAAGACCCGAGAACTTGATCGCAAGGCAAAGGATGAAATTCATGACAAAAGGACAGATTTCGTTGTTGATAAGGAAATGGATAACAGATATTCTGTTCGTACTTTGATGAAGATGATTGACGCGGAAAAGCAGGCTGTGATGGATTTAGGAGAGAAGCGTGGTGGAGACGTTTATCATGAAGGAAATATTATTTTTCTGACCAAAGATAGTGCAGACAAGTTTGCTAATGAAGCTCGAACTCTTATCAGCGATATGAGGAGTAAGCAGCAACAAGGCAATTCACAGAAAAAGACTGAAGCGAGTGGTAACCGTCTTGTTACTGATGAGCGTTATGCGGAACTTCGTGAGCGTATGCGTAAGAAGTTACTCGGTCAAATGAATATTGGTATTGACCCTGAAATACTTGCCATTGGCACAGAAATGGCTGTTTACCATTTAGAGAAAGGCTCACGGAAGTTTGCAGAATATGCAAAGGCTATGATTGTAGACTTGGGTGATTCCATACGTCCGTACCTTAAAGCATTTTACAATGGTGCGCGAGATTTGCCTGAGGTGTCAGAAAACGGATTGAATACTGACATGACCTCTTACGATGAGGTGCAGAAGTTCGACGTGGCCAACTTTGACAAGTCCGGCATTGATGCACTCGCCACCGCTGAAACTGTAACGAAAGAGGCGGAAGTGGCGGGGGAGGTTGAAGTTGCACTGGAACGTATAAAGAAAACTCGTTCAACGCGCAAGAAGAGTGAGAAAAAAACTGTAAATTTACAGCAGTCAAACGAGCTTGGTTTGTTTGGCAGTTTGTTTGATAATAACGAAACCAACAACGAAGATGGACGAATACACCAAGAAAGTACTAAGATTACAGGGACACAGCGAGAAGTCAATAGCGAAAATGGAGCTGGAGGAACGGATAGACGCAGCATGCTACCGCCACAAAGCGGAAACGCTAGAAGCACCGTACACATGGAGCGAGGAAGAGTGGACGGAGATTTACAAAGAGGCAGGGATGACGGACGAGGAAATCGTAGAGTACAGGAAGGAACAGGCGAAATACAACGGGGGCGAGGAACACGACTTTCCGATGATGCCATAGATGAACCGAAAAATACTCGCAATAATCATTCAGACCGGGGGACGAACTATGCTCCAACTTCGGTAGATGCACGCATAGAGGCCAATATTAAAGCTATAGAGTTGGCACAGCAACTTATTGAGAGTGGAGAGCTTGCTACTCCTAAACAAATGGCAGTACTTCGCAAGTTTAGCGGTTGGGGTGGTTTAGGTAAAGTATTTAGTGATAATACATATTCGACACGTCTACAGCAGTTGATGGGCACAGAAGCCTATCAAGAAGCTGTAATGAGTGCTAATAGTGCGTATTATACCCCTGCTTATGTTGTAGATACTCTTTGGGATATTGTTACACAAATGGGTTTCAAGGGTGGTTACATTCTTGAAGGTTCTGCAGGTATCGGAAACATTTTGGGGCAGATGCCTACAAATATCAGCGAGCACAGCGACATCCATGCTATTGAGATTGACGGGACTTCGGGTGGTATTCTCTCACTCCTTTATCCTGATGCCAAAGTAGAGATACAGGGTTTTGAGCAGACACGTATTCCTAATGGAAGTGTGGACTTGGCTATTACTAATGTTCCGTTCGTTACCGGACTCCGTGTGAATGACACCACGGGCGACAAAGACCTGTCGAAGAAATTCCACAACATACACGATTTCTGTATAGCAAAGAATGTGCGCAAACTGCGTGAGGGCGGTTTGGGTATCTTCATCACGTCCAATGGTACGCTTGACAACAGTAAGAAACTCCGTGACTGGATTGTGGGCGAGGGAGGCGCAGACTTCGTGGGTGCTTTCCGCATGCACAACAAGACTTTCGGCGGCACCGGAGTAACCTCTGACATCGTTGTTATCCGCAAGCGTGTGAACGGGCAGAAGTCTGTCCATGCCATTGATGTAAGTGATGTGAGCGGAGAGCGCATGGCAGAGTACGATACCGGGGAAACACGCAAGGTTAAAGGCAAGGAGATACCAGTCATTAAGCAGCTTTCAATGGACTACAACCGCTATTTCATTGAACACCCCGAAAACATGGCAGGTGAAATGCACTTTGCATTTGAGAAAGGCGATACTTTCCGCCCGACCAGCAAAGGCTTATATCCTAAACAGAATAAGAAACAGGAAGAAATGTTGGCTGAATTTGTCCGCTCATTCCGTGCAGAGGAATTTGGTGAGCGCAATACCGAGCTTGCCACCGATGTAATGCCCGGCAAGAAGATTGGCGAAGTGTTTGTCAAAGACGGAAAACTATACATCAACTCAACTGCAAGCGCACAACCTCTCGAAGTGAATGCCAACAAGGTAAAGGGGCATACGAAAGTGGAATGCTTTGAGGCATACACCGCTATCAAGGAAGCTCTTGCGGAAGTCCTTTCCTATCAGACTGCGAATGAAAGCGATGAGGGACTTAAACCGTTGCTTGACAAACTCAACAAAGTATACGATGATTTTGTCGGCACATACGGACACTTCAACAAGAACACCGCCATTGCGTTTCTCCGAAATGATGTGGACTATGCCAATGTATACGCTCTTGAAAAGTTTGAAGAAACGGCAGATGAAAAAGGAAACCAGATACAGAAATTTGACAAGACCGATGTATTCAGCAAACGTGTTGTTGAAAAAGAGAAAGAACCCACTCCTACCAATGTCAAGGACGGTATCATTGCAAGTATCTTTAAATTCGGTCGTGTAGATATACCGTACATCGCCGAACAACTTGGCACAGGTATCGAGGATGTGAAGAAAGAAATCATCGAGAGCGGTTACGGTTTCGAGAACCCTGTAACCCGACAGATGGAAGCATCGTATCACTACTTGAGCGGAAATATTCGTGAAAAACTGCGTCAAGCAGAGGTAAATAACGAGAATGGGGAATTTGACCGCAACATCAAGGCATTGCAGGAGGTCATGCCTATGGAAATCCCCGCACATTTGATTGACTTTACCCTCGGAAGTTCTTGGATTGACCCGAAACTGTATGAGGATTTTGTAAAGGAACGCACGGAGGTTGACGTACGGTTTACAGCTGTGGGCGGTACTTGGTTTATGAAAGAACCATACTTCACTGATTATGAGAAGAACCGTGCAATGGGGGTAACCAGCGAAATGCTTAACCGTACCATTATGGGGCATACTCTCATTGAAGCTGCCATTCAGAACAGAAGCATCACCGTTTCCACCACCAAGAAACACTATGACGGCACTACCGAAACCATTACCGACAAGGAAGCGACACAGGCTTGTGCCGCCAAAATTGATGAAATCCGTCAAGATTTCAAGGATTGGGCAAGGCAGAAGATGCAGAGCGACCCGGAAATGTCGGCATTGATTGAGCGTATCTATAATGACACGTTCAATAACTTTGTGCCTATGAGCATACCAGATGAGTTTGTACCGGAGTATTTCGGAGGTGCCTCGCACAAGTTTAAGATGCGTCCGCATCAAGGCAGAGCCATTATAAGAGGCACACAACAGCCTTTGTTGCTTGCCCATGAGGTTGGAACAGGGAAAACCTTTACTCTAATTTCTACAGCAATGGAAATGCGCCGTTTGGGTACTGCACGCAAACCCATGATTGTAGTGCAGAATGCTACTGTTGGACAATTCGTTGCAAGTGCAAAGGAACTGTACCCCAACGCCAAGATACTGACACTTGAAGAAGCAGACCGCAGTGCAGAGGGCAGAAAGAACTTTTATGCCAAGATACGCTACAACGATTGGGATATGATTGTCATTCCGCAGTCTACCTTTGAATTTATCCCCGACAGCGAGGAAAGGGAAATGACTTTCGTACAGGACAAGATTGAGG
>JAUUNK010000341.1 GCA_030844565.1 Bacteroides ovatus | reverse complement strand
AAGAGTATATCCGTATCTACAAACAGAAGTTTTCTTCCCTGATTTACAGTCTTTCCCGATGTGCAAACCCAATGCTCACAGGACGGAGTAATTTCGATTTTTACAAGAATGAAAAGAGGAATAAGGCTTACCGGAGCAAATATGAAGACTTCCAAGAATGGCGTGGTAGATTCCTTAACGCGATGAAACGTCTCAAGAAGGAAGCCCGTCCGGAAGAAGAAAAGCAGGAAGAAACATGGTTCAGACTAAAACAAGACATCTTAAGTAGCGCAAACACCATCCATGAAATAGACACCGGAAAAGCTAAAGGCTATCACCGCGCACTGTTTGTCAGCAGCATAGTGAACAAAGTAAGTACATTCGCAAATAAGGGGGAA
The DNA here is from genome assembly GCA_030844565.1 of Bacteroides ovatus. Classification (GTDB taxonomy): domain Bacteria; phylum Bacteroidota; class Bacteroidia; order Bacteroidales; family Bacteroidaceae; genus Bacteroides; species Bacteroides ovatus_A. Next base: position 3,934 of record JAUUNK010000341.1, on the reverse strand, counting down.
GTGGAAATTGTGCACAAAGCCGTGGAGTTCATTGCCGAGTTTAATGCCAGCGTGAAGAAACCTATCATCACTCCGCGTAATCGTTTTTTCCAACTTCCCGAAATCGCAGAACGTATGCAGCAAAAGCTGAAAGTGATCCGGGAACAGAAAAATAAGGAAGTGGCATTTAAAGGCGGAACTCTCGTCTGGAATTACGAAGAAGACCGCCTACAAATCCTTTTCAACAATATTCCGGAAGATAGCAAACGCAAGGAACTGAAATCTTCCGGATTCCGCTGGTCACCGAAAAATAAAGCATGGCAACGGCAACTCACACAGAATGCAATACATGCGGCAAAAAGAGTATTGAACCTTCAAACTGTCTGAATGATGAAAAATAGACAAATAAAATTCATTATTGATTCGCGTTACTTCCGCGGCAGTTGCATTACATCCATGTCCGATGGAGTACATAGTGATTATGGTGGTGAAACGCTGAAAGAGTTAAAAGTTAAGGAAAACAATCCCTTTTTAATTGCCGTATCAGAAAATGGCATATACAAAAGAATCCGTATCTATGAGAAATCATTATGCGACCCTTTCCGGGAAACTACAGAAGAAGATTATTACGACAGCATGGACGTCCTACCTCCCATCCGTTTGAAAGAACAATCATTCTTTGTTGGCGAACCCTATTACGGCAATCTTTACATGCTCTGTTTCACCGTCCATCATCGGTATTTCAAGGGATTACGGGCGGTTAATACCTCATATGCAGAACTAAAACGGCAAATGGATAAACACTACCAACGTATTACGTTCAAGGGAAAAATTATCAAAGAAAAAGCTGCCAGCATTGTCGACAAGGAAAAACAAGAAATGCTCTTTGTCCCCTATTCCTTTATCCATACAGATAACAAAAAGCGTTTTATCTGCAACATAGTGGCTAAACGATATGATACCCAGGATATCCGCAAAACAAGAAAGGATACAGCAAAGATCCTTCTTAGCTTACGCAGACATCATTTCCTGTATTTTTCCGCCTATGAGAAGCATGACGACATGAAAAAGTTTCTGGATGAAATAGAAAAAAAAGAGCATACCCTGCTGACGAAAGACAGCTTCTTCCAATTTCCCATCAATCATGAATCAGTATCTTTTACCGGAAGCATCGAGGAAACAGGAGAAAGTTTCTTTTACCGGATTTATGACCGGGGACTATCCTTACTTCTGTTGCACAAGCTTAGAAGAGTCAAAAGAAAAAGAATCAATTGATTAGTTTTATAAAGCATGGCGGTAGTTGGAAACAGTTGCCGCCATTCTCTTTTTTATAAACAACGATAAAAACAAACAACGATGAACATAAAAGGTATTAAAAGCAAGCTCTATTGGAAATCAGATTTATATCCCAAAGGTCAGGTGGAAGTACAATTAACATTGGCAACCTATGCCGAAAACAACAACCTTTACGTCGGACTGGATTATCTGTGTAAAGAGGAAGAAGACGTGTGGGAACCGTTCACACACTTGACCATCAACCAACATTCACTACCATCGCTTTACGCTTACGTAGACCACCGCGGCTATAACAAAGGAGTACACGAATTCCTCATCCGATACTCAATAGCATACCCCTGCAATGAATTTCCTCAGTGGAACGGTTTCAAGTTGTTTCGTTTCAACCGCAGCAAACTGGAGGAACTGTCACCGGAATATTACAGGATGATTGCTCGAAAGCTCCCACCAGAGATTCAAGCATAGGAAACGGTAAATTACCAACGAAGAGAATAAAGAGAACCAACCAAGGAATATAACGCAGAATGCCATCCTTTCAATTTCCTGCCCGCAAATATAGCCCTTTGCCTTTGAACGCGCAAGGCGGCCCTTCGGGCTGGTTGATCGGAGAAAAATCATCCTCGCTTCGCTTGCGGTATTTTTCTTCGCCAAGCCTTGCGCCATTCAAGGCAAAGGGCAAAAAGGCAGGCAAGAAATCGAAAAACTGGCTCCCCAGAGCCGGTAATGTGTAACTTAAAAAATAAAAAATATGGCTGAAGTAAGAAACATGAAGGTTAATGAAGAACAAGTAATGAACCCTCACACTTATGTAATTGACACGCTGACGTACCGTGAAAGAACCTATCCGGTACGGGAAATAAGCGACGGATATGGCACCTATACAATATCCGTGGAAAGATTGCAAGAAGCACTGTTAGACGGCATACGGAGTTTCGATCCGACCGCCTTTAACATTGACAAGGACATTTGCTATTTCTGTACAGAGGATGAAATCTGCACATTAACAGACGAACAGTTTATTAAGGTTATTTACGGCTAAACACCCAGGTATGAAAAGCGGAGATATTGCCACATTGATACGACCGTACAAGGGTTACAAGATGGTCGAACTGATAGAAGAAGTTGGATACCGGTGGCGGGTACGCATTTTGGAAAGCGGGCTGGAGCTGGAAGTATATGAAGATGAATTTACACTTGATTAAAAACAAAAAACTTATGAACAAATATCAATTCGTATTCTTTTCGGGAATGATAAACTTCACTTCTCCACATATCGGGGAAGTCCGTAAAGAAATCACAAAGAGAGTAGAGAAAGAGAAAGTAAAATCCGTCAAACATGATATCGAGTTGCAGATGATAACAAATAAAAACGGCATTCCCATCGTGCTGTATTCCTGTTACCTGTACAACGACTCTTGCGAACTTATACACGGAAGCATCCGCAAGACGAAAGACTACCTGAAAGAAGCCTGGAAATACCGTTTGAATAAAAATAACCCTCCAAAAAACTCACTATCATGAACAGCGCACAATCATTAAAGAAAGAATTACTAAAAAAAGCGAAAACGAATCCATACAACAAACTCATGTTACAAAACGTCATGGAACGTTTTCGCAAAGGTGAAACCCCGGTGCGTATAACACAGATACCACCGTCCATCTCCGATAAGCATATATGCATAGAAAATGGAAGATACTATTCCCAGAAGAAGGAAGAACCATACAAATTCAATAATCCGTATGATAAACATATCCGTGACTGTGATGTAACCGATGAACCCTGGACACACGGGTTCTGGTATGACACTACTGACAAGATGCAGAAAGCCCTGTTCCTCAAAGAGCAGGTTTTTTGCGTCATAGAGCATAGAGTTCACGGTATGGGAGAAGTCATTGAAATATATCTCAAATAAAGAAGAAACAAACTATGAATACAAACATACAATCTTGGAAAGACTATGTGCCCCAATCAGTCAGCCTGTACTATGTGGACTACCGCGAAAATCTGGATGAGCATGAGGAGTTACAAGAAAAATGCATCCGGTTGAACGCCCTTATGCCTCTAACAGAAGAAGTGCTGGAATGGTACATGGACCAGGAAAACGATAATCAGAATCAATTTCTTGAAAAAATCAGAAAGATGATGGAAACGGATGGAAAGCTCTGGGAATACGAAGAACATTTGGAAGAGATAGAAGAATTGTTGTCCGAAAGAAACGATACCGATCCGACAGATGACCTAATCCGTAATTCAAGACCCACCACTATGTTCTATTCACTGGGCTTAGAGATTGAAGGATATGCAAACGAGACATCTACCCGTGAAAAATCCTACGTAATATCCACTAACAAGATAAGGCATGCCCTTAATTTAAAGAAAAACCAGTTTGAAGAACAATTAACGGAACTGGTTGACAACGCCCCGTATGGCGGAGAGCTGCGTATCTATTTCAATGCCATGTTCAATGAACTTGTCACGAATGACAATAATAACGACTTCAAGACCATCCATTTTCATGGGGATGTCCTCGTAGCCCTTGCCGACAGCCACAACGGCTCCGGTTATCACATCACATTACCGCTGGATATTACATTACCATTCCGGCGAGATAATCTCTTTGTAGATTCCCAGATACATTATTCTTATGCAAGCGAAGTT
>JAUUNK010000340.1 GCA_030844565.1 Bacteroides ovatus | reverse complement strand
TTACTCATTATGATTAACTTTTATTAAGTCAACCTTTCCCAGTGTAAGACACCCCGTTACTCGGATTATCCGAGTGGCGGGGGCGGTTTTTATACATATATGGGTTTAATATTCAGGTCTATTTTATCCAAAGTTTCACAATCTCTCCGACATAAGTGCGGGGTTGTCCGGCAGCTTGCGGTGTTTGAGATTGTATCTTCCTACATTCTATAACAGCCGAAGGTGTGGTTTGGTTCGGTGCAATGAGTTGCAGGGTATATGTGTCTGCTTTCTCCAGTGCTTCGTAAGGCTGGTCAGGCGAGAGTGTACAGTAGGCAACAGCTTTGCCGGACTGATAGCCCAGTGCTCCCCCAGCGTTGGCAGTCATAGTAGTACGGTTGAATGCATCTTTACCGATGATTACTACGATTGTGCTATTTCCCATCATAGAGAACACTTCGCCTGGTATTTGTTTCAGATCAACCAGCCTGCTTTCACCCAAAGGTTCACCTGTCTTGCCGGGAGTAACGGCTGTGACTGGTTGTGCAGGAGTGGTCTCGATCACTATCGGTCCAGGAGTAGCAACGATGGATGGTTTCTTCTTTTCTACTGCTACCGGTTTCGGCTTGGCTGTAGGAGCTCCCAGTGCGATAGCTACATCGTTGAACATTTCGTCGGCAAAATCCACTGTTTTCCGGCGCCACTTAGCAAGCCCGCGCACCAGTTTGGTTTTTGTTTTATTAAGAGCATACTTATCAGTAATCCATTCTTCAGCAGTATACTTTTCTGTTTCCCGGTAAGTGAAGCGAATTTTTTCCAGTTCCACCAGGCATTCTTGAGGTTTGCAAGTCACCGTAATTTGGTAGTTGAGCAAGGAGCGATCCAGAGATAATGCGCTTGAGCGGAACACGAGCCATTCTTCTCCTACGCCGGCAATCGTGCCGGTCTTTTCGTCTTTATAGACCACGCGGCTGTCTATGTTCTTGTTTTCTTTCAGACGTCCATCCATCCACTCCAATATCCGGTTATAGATTTGTTCTTGTGTCATTCCGGGAATCTTGAATTCTTTGGAGAATACAACTTTTCCGTCTACCTCCGGTACGGCTCCTGCAAGGTATCGTGTGTCGTCTTTTGGATCTTTGTTTCCGTCTGCCCACGTCGCCAAAGGCAAGCATGCCAGGAAACAAAAGAGCAATAGTTGTGTCAATTTGTTCATAATCATATATTTTATTTAGTAATATCGAAACATTCTCCCCGGTGGGTAATGCTTAGAAAGCGGCAGCCTTCTTCTTCGGCGATGCTGCGAAAAGCATTTCCTCCTTCGTAGTCTTCGCTGAAGTGCATGGGCACAAATATAGTAGTTTTTATTTGTTCGATGAACTGTTTTGCTCCTTTCATGTAATCTTTTCCCATTCGGCGGTCTACAGGAAACATCACTAAGTCTATTTCCGGCGCCGTTTGACGTAGGTATTTGATTTCGGCAAGGAAGTCGCCATTGGCTTTGCGTATTTCCGCTTCGGTAGATTCTTCGCTCCAATGCCAGTTGTTGAGGTCGCCTGCATGGAAGATGGTCATTCCTTGCAACCGGATGAGGAAGGACACACCTACATCGGTCGAGCCGTAAGCTTCGATGCGGAGAGCGTCGTCTTCGTAGGTTTCTCCTTTATTAATATAGGTGGCGTCTTCTGCTGTGGCGCGGCGGTGTTTCAAGATATCTTTGGAGAAGATGTAGTGGATGTCGGGACGTTTTTCTTTCCATGCCAGCACTTCCCGGTTGAAGTGGTCGGGATGGAAGTGGGTGGAGAGCACATACAATCGTCCCGGCTTTTGCAGAAGATAGTCGTGCACGATGCCTCGGTTTCGTTCTTCTTCCGATGAATCTTTATAATAGTCTATAATCAGGGTCACCCCTTCGGCTTCGATGGCAAAGCCACTGTGATAGATATAATCCAGTTTCATAAATTAAGGAATTAGATTCTGCAATATTACATATTCTTCTTGTGAACTACAAGAGAAAGACGCAGAAATCAATAAGACACGGGTATCTCTATCAAGAGAAGGTGGGAATCGCGGAGAGTTTCTATACTGATACTCTTAGTTTCGAACACTCCCATACCGTCGCGTCTGGAAAGTGTGGTGTCGTCTATCCGGACTTCTCCTTCAATGACGAAAATATAAACTCCCGTTTTAGGGGCGTGTAGCTGGTATTCCAACTTCTTACCCGCAGTTATCTTACCCAATGAGAACCAGGCATCTTGCCGGATAGATGCCGGGGTACTTCCGTCAGGAGAGATGATAAGCGCCAGCTCGTCCGGTTTCATGAGAGGTCGGATGTCAAAGTCTTTGTATACAGGATAAGTGTTGCGCTCGTTGGGCATAATCCAGATTTGCAGAAACTCTACCGATTCTTCATTGCTCCCGTTCATTTCACTGTGGAAAATTCCCGTTCCGGCACTCATCACCTGGATGTCTCCCACTGTGAGGACACGGCTGTTCTTTTTGCTGTCTCCGTGTTCCAGTTTGCCTTTGAGGGGAATGGATACGATTTCCATATTCTTGTGAGGATGTGTGCGAAATCCTTTTCCCGGTGCTACACGGTCGTCGTTCAGTACCCGCAGGGCGCCAAAGTTGATACGGGATGAGTCAAAATACTCATCAAAACTAAATGTGTGATAACTGTCGAGCCAATCGGATTGGGAATGTCCCCGAGAATCCGCCTTATGTATTACTTTTCTCATAAATTTTATTTGTTTATTTTAGGGCAACACTCGGAGAAAATGAAAGGTTTTATTTCTTCACTTCATTTAGCAACGGTTTATGATTTATAAAGTCATGTATATTCTGCAACGTGGTCAGCGCTATATTGGTAAGGGCTTCCCGTGTAAAAAAAGCCTGATGGGAGGTGACGATAACGTTGTTGAAAGAGAGAAGACGAGCCAACACGTCATCGTCAATAATACGGTCGGATTTGTCTTCATAAAAATATTCCTCTTCTTCCTCATATACGTCGAGTCCTGCTGAACCGATTTTCTTACTTTTCAATCCTTCTATTAATGCATTGGTATGTATCAGTTGTCCTCGTCCGGTGTTGATAATCATCACGCCGTCTTTCATTTTACTAATGGAGTAGTCATTAATCAGGTATTTTGTTTGTTCCGTAAGCGGGCAATGTAAGGAAATGATGTCCGAGCTATGGTATAATTCGTTGAGAGTAGTGTAGACAACTTGTTTTTCTCGTGCAAAGTTATAGTCGGGATAGAGGTCGTAAGCTAGGATATTCATGCCGAATCCTTTAAGAATATGGATGAGAATTTTGGCAATTTTTCCTGTGCCGATGATGCCTGCTGTCTTTCCATGCATATCGAATCCTATCAATCCGTGGAGAGAAAAATTTCCGTCTCGAGTGCGCCACGAAGCCCGGGGAATTTTTCGGTTGAGCGACAACATGAGGGCTACCGTGTATTCGGCTACCGCATAGGGGGAATAGGCAGGTACACGTACGACAGTGATGCCCATTGCAGCAGCGGCGTCCAAGTCTACATTGTTGTAGCCGGCACAACGCAATGCCAAAAGTTTTACTCCGTTGTCCGCCATAATACGGATAACCTCCGCATCGGCTGTATCGTTTACGAAGATACAGACCGCGTCCACTCCCTGTGTAAGTAGGACATTATTTTTATTAAGGTGTCCTTTATAATAACGAAGTTCATATCCGAACTCTTTGTTTTTCTCGTTGAAGGAAGCTTCATCGTAAGGCTTTGTCCCAAAGAATGCAATTTTATATGCCATAATTTCTATTCTTTAATCTATGTAAGTCTAACGTTTGAATCGGAAGATTTGTTTTAAAACCAAAGTGGTTTGGGAGTGATATTGGATGCTGAGAATCGTAGGCGTTATGTGTAATTTCGGATTGATATAGATTAGGATACGTATGTTCTATGCACATTCACCGAGTTAGCAAACGAAAACGAAATAGTGAATTGAATGAATAATCATAGAAAGAACAACATTTAATGTTACCTGATAAAAAAATAATAGATAATGAGGATAAATATTCTTTTTTTATTTGCCATCTCACCCTTTGCGAGAGGCATTTAGTAAATAGCGTCAACTCTATTTCGTTTCATTAGAAACTATTATTAAATTCAATTAAATAAAGGACGTGAGCAAAAATAAATGCACAAGTTTGCTTCATTTGTACAGTAATGTTGTATCTTTGCCGCCGAAATAATTAAAAAAGATTTAGATGAGAAAAAATTTCTTGATTGGATTTGTAATGCTAATCGTTTCAATCCCAACTTTTGCCGGAGATTATCTAACTAATACGAATCAGAATGCTGCTTTCTTGC
>JAUUNK010000339.1 GCA_030844565.1 Bacteroides ovatus | reverse complement strand
TGGGGTGTTTTCCTAAATCTATATGGGCTATTTTCATATATAATATTACTGCTTATTAAAGTTTTTATTGGTTGCTTTATATTTCTGTTTCGGATGGTTGGGAATTCCGGGGTATAGTCTCTCTATTGTACCGTTTTGAAGCATTCTGGGGATAATAAAATTGATAAGATATTTAGGTGTTTTATGAACTTTTGTTGCTATTTCTTCAATACTAATATAGTCTTGTGATAGCGAAATGATGAGTGCTTGCAATTCTTCAAAAGTCATTCTTTGTTTATTTTGCTTTGAACTCTCCATGTTACTCTTCAGACTCTCCATATTACTTTCCGAGCTCTCCATATTACTTTCCGAGCTTTCCATATTATTCTCTGAACTTTCAACCTTATTTTCCAAAGTTTCAAACTTTCCCTCAGATTCATTAATATGGTATTTCGTTCCTCTGCCATTTCCTTCTGCAATCAAAAATCCTTCATTACAGAGTTTTTTTAGCATCTTTGTGATATCTGAACGATGTTGAGGAACAACGTATTGTAGTTGAGTGTTATTAATCTCATTTTCACTATAACAAGTAACCAAAGCCGTTAACTCATCTTGGGTTAGTTTTTCAATCTTTCCATCAAATAGTTCTTTTAGTTTGATTACAGCATCATCCGGTAATAAACTTATCATAGGTAAAGTTAGTTCCACCTTGTCCGGACGGTTCAATTCTTCAACATACGGTTTTTGCCAGTTAGCTTCTCTCCAACCTTTTATAATCTTATTTACACCGCTACCAGCTTTCTCCGAGAAACCGATTAGCATGAACATTTTTTGTAATGCTTTATTACGGCATACGCTGTCTCCCCCTGAATAATATTGTGTTTTGCTGACCAACATTGTTCCGGGATTCTTGAAGCGGTATTTATCTACCCACTGTTCAACAACAATGTTTCCTTCTTCCGAGAAATCACAATGAATAAGTGTGTTGATAAATGCTTCACGTATTGCAATATGTGTGGGAGTCTCATCAATTCGTATACCATTTCTTATTTGGAAAGGTTTAGGGAGTATGACAGTCAGTTTAGGGTATACTTTGCGATAAAATTGGAAGAGATTTGCTTCCCAAGTTCCGTCCGGGCAGATACGATCTGACCATCTGATAGAATCGTCTGCTCCTAAATGTTCCCTATAATCTGGAAAATAATTAGGAGCGCATTCAGGATCTGTGATACTTTCTGTTTTGCCGAACATAAGTATTCCGGCTAAAGTGAAACCTTCCTCTTTAGTATGCCGGTCTTTACGATACGCTTCCAATTTTGTCAGAAATTCCAGGTCATTCAGGCTAAGCCATGGATGAGATGGTTTCAGATTGGCAAATAGTTGCCTGTATTGTGTCAGGGTTTCCTTATCAATATCTTCTATGGAATAATTGCACAGGATTCTGGAATCACGTGGGTGGTTTTCGTCCGAATCTGCAATCAAGCGTTTCACTTCAGCATCTGTACATTTATAATCGCCTTCATGGTTACGTTTAAATGTATGTCCGCCAAAAGGATTTCTTGTTCTGTAGATAGGACGTTGTATACGGGTTGCACGAGGAACATAAATGAGGAGCAGATTTTTTCCTTTATAACAACCTTCATACAGGTCGTTATCAGAAAGCAGATTCTCATTTACACAATCCGGATTATTAATCTGATTCCAAAAGTCTTTTTTGTACTGGCTGATTTGTTCTTTTGTCAGTCCTTCAATAATGAATTGCTGTTTATACTCTTTCACACCAAGTATAATAACTCCTCCATCTGTATTGGCAAAAGAAGAATAAGTGTCCCATAAACTGTTGGGAAGACCATCTTTGGCAATCTTGAATTCCAAATCTACAGCTTCCTCTTTTTGTATCAACGAGTCTATATAGTCGGTGAAATCCCACTCTTCCAGATTGTTGAGTACGATTGGTTTCTTATTTTCCATTTCTTCTTTCTGCTTTATTCTCTGCAAAAATACGGATAAATTCGTACCTTTGCACACTTCTATCATATTAATGATTATTGGACAGTAAAATGAATATAAAAGATTTTGAAATAATGGCTCCTGTGGGTTCGCGCGAATCTCTTGCTGCGGCCATTCAGGCAGGTGCCGATTCTATCTATTTCGGTATAGAAAACCTGAATATGCGTGCCCGTTCGGCTAATACATTTACGATTGATGATTTGCGGGAAATAGCCCGTACGTGTGACGAGCACGGGATGAAGAGCTACCTGACGGTCAATACGATTATCTATGATAAAGATATTCCTTTGATGCATACCATTGTCGACGCAGCCAAGGAAGCGGGAATTTCTGCGGTGATTGCAGCTGATGTGGCAGTGATGAATTATGCCCGTCAGATAGGACAGGAGGTGCATCTTTCCACCCAGTTGAATATCTCCAATGCGGAGGCCTTGAAATTCTACGCGCAATTTGCAGATGTGGTAGTATTGGCCCGTGAGTTGAATCTGGAACAGGTGGCCGAGATTTATCGTCAGATACAGGAAGAACATATTTGTGGTCCGAGCGGCGAACAACTTCGTATCGAAATGTTCTGCCACGGCGCGCTTTGTATGGCAGTATCGGGTAAATGCTATCTCTCTTTACATGAGATGAATCATTCGGCCAATCGCGGTGCTTGTATGCAGGTATGTCGTCGTTCTTACATGGTTCGTGATAAGGAAACGGATGTGGAACTGGATATTGATAACGAATATATCATGTCTCCCAAAGACTTGAAGACCATCCATTTTATGAATAAAATGTTGGATGCCGGTGTACGTGTATTCAAGATTGAAGGTCGTGCCCGTGGACCTGAATATGTACGTACGGTGGTTGAATGTTACAAAGAAGCTATCAAGGCTTATTTGGATGGAACATTCACCGATGAAAAGATTGCGGCTTGGGATGAACGCCTGAAAACCGTATTCAACCGTGGCTTCTGGGATGGATATTACTTGGGACAGCGTTTGGGCGAATGGACTAGGAATTATGGTTCGGCAGCTACGGAACGTAAGATTTATGTAGGCAAAGGTATCAAATACTTCTCCAATATCGGAGTTTCCGAATTCCTGGTAGAAGCTGCTGAAGTAAGTGTAGGCGATAAGCTTCTCATTACAGGGCCGACTACCGGTGCCCTATTTATGACTTTGGAAGAAGCCCGTGTTGACTTGGAACCTGTGCAAACAGTGAAGAAGGGACAGCATTTCTCTATGAAATCGGATAAGATACGTCCCAGTGATAAGCTGTATAAACTGGTATCGACCGAAGAATTGAAGAAGTTCAAAGGGCTCGATATTGAGCAAAAAAGAGGCTAACTGTTATTTCTCAACTTTTAATTCTCAATTCTCAATTTAAATGAACTATATCTATGAATTGGAAATGAAGGTTCGCGATTACGAATGTGACCTTCAAGGTATTGTCAATAATGCCAATTATCAGCACTATCTGGAACATACCCGTCACGAGTTTCTGACTTCGGTGGGTGTCAGTTTTGCTGCACTTCATGAGCAGGGAGTTGATCCGGTAGTGGCACGCATTAGTATGGCATTCAAGACTCCATTGAAAAGCGGAGATGAGTTTGTCTCGAAACTATATATGAAAAAGGAAGGTATCAAATATGTGTTTTATCAGGATATCTTCCGTAAGAATGATAATAAAGTAGTAGTGAAATCCACTGTTGAGACGGTATGTGTGGTAAACGGACGTTTAAGTGACAGCGAATTGTTCGATAATGTCTTTGCGCCCTACCTGAAATGAACAGCTCGGAAGAAGAACAAATTTATAGTATTGCTCTGACAATGGTGCCCGGTATCGGGCACATAGGAGCAAAACATTTGATAGATGGAATGGGTAATGCCGTTGATGTCTTCCGTTTGCGCAAAGAAATACCGGAACGTATTCCAGAAGTAAGTCAACGGGTGATAGAGGCATTGGATTGTCCACAAGCTGTGCTCCGCGCCGAACAAGAATATGAATTTATTCGGAAGAATCGGATCTCTTGTCTGTCTTTTCATGATGAGGCTTATCCTTCCCGTTTGCGGGAATGTGAAGATGCCCCTATTGTTCTTTTCTTTAAAGGAAATACCGATCTAAATTCCCTTCATATCCTGAATATGGTAGGAACCCGTAATGCTACTGATTATGGGACACAAATCTGCGCCTCTTTTCTGCGGGATCTGAAAGCACTTTGTCCTGAAGTGCTTGTAGTCAGCGGTCTTGCTTATGGAATCGATATTCATGCGCATCGTGAAGCTTTGGCCAATGAATTACCTACAGTAGGTGTTTTAGCTCATGGGCTGGATCGTATTTATCCTCATGTCCACCGGAAAACA
>JAUUNK010000338.1 GCA_030844565.1 Bacteroides ovatus | reverse complement strand
ACCTTTTCCTCGTACATCTGTTTCTCATGCTCTTTCATCGCCCATTTCAGTTTTTCCTGATTACGTTTCAATGTTCTGCGGAAAGTTTCGATGATTATGGTGGCAATGAGAATGGCACAACCGAGAATGAACCACCACGTGCGATACCACGGCGGGAGTACGGTTAGTTCCAGTATTTTCTGGTTGGGAATCCAACTGCCGTCTTTCACTGTGCATGAAGCCATAATTTTGTAATAGCCCGGTGGTAACGACCGGATTACCAATTCCGGCTGGTACGATTCGATATACTGGTCGTTCAATCCCTCTATCCGGTAGCGATAGACTTTCTTGCGGAAGATATCCTCTTCTTTCGACATGATTCGGATAGTGATATTGCTGTTCCACGGGACAGAGATTGCTGCCGGACGACTATATAGCTTGTTCTGTGCAGGCTCACCATTGATGATAATATCCAACAGTTGCAGTTCCGGCATTTCCGATGTATTCAGCAGCAGCTGGCCGTCAATGCGCAGCATACCCTTTACACCGCCGATATAGACATCCCCCTCATTGTTTACCAACCGGGCGTTGGGCAGATATTCGTTTTGGATAGCTCCGTTCGACTCTCCGAAGAGAACGAACTTCTGTTCCTGTATAAGCCAGGCGAAAAGCAGATTATCCGCACCTATCCATACTTTGCCCCTCTGGTCGCATTGCACCATGTTGACTTCTGTAAACAAGTTGGTAGGGATGTGCGTCTGTTTTTGGGAAACGGGGTTGTAGTGGATAAGGCCGAAATTGCTTCCTATCCAGAAATCGCCGTGCTCGTCGTGTGACGCCGAACTGATTACGGTATCCTGATAACATTCGAAGGTTGTTTGCAGCAAGGAATCCCCATCGTGCAGTTCGTAGATATGTTTGAAATCGTTGATGTAAGTCCGGTTGTTCTCGTGCTTGAAGGGGACGAGCGTGCCGACAATACTTTTCCCTTCTTCTCCGGTGACCTTGTCGAATTTCTTTTCTTTCAGGTGATACTGGTAGACATGGTCGCCCAGTAATAACACGGTGTTGGGGGTGTTCTGATATAAGTTGACCGATTTACCCCGGTTGCAAAGTTGTGTCGTAGTTTCTTTGTCGACAATGGTAAAAGGCTGTTTCTCCCCGGTTGCGGGGTTGAATATGAATACTCCTTTGGAGAAAAGGGAAATCAGTAGTTTTCCGGGAGTGAATCCGCTGATAAACGCTATTTTATCGTTCCAGGTAGAAAGATAATGGGTGAATTTCTCGGTACGCGGGTTAAAGAGGTTGATACCGCCGCCGTCCGTACCAATCCAGATACTGTCGGGCGATTGGCGGTAAAGACTTCGCACGGTGCTGTTGCTTAGTCCGCGGTCGTTGCCGGGGACTACGTCGGTGTAGGTTTTCATGAACACTTCCCGGATGCTAATCAATCCGTTGCAGGTGCTTCCTGCCCATATATTGTTGTTATGGTCGTTGTGCAGGCAGAGAATGGAGTTGGCGGGGAGAGAGTAGTTTTCACGTCCCGGGATATATTCCAGTTGGGAGATTTCCCCGGTTTCGGGGGTGAGGATATTGATTCCGCCGCCGTCGGTTCCTATCCACAGTTGCCCTTCCCTTTCGGCGAGGCTTAGGACGATGTCGTTGCTGAGGGCGGAGTTGCGGGTGGAATACGAAGCCAGTAGTTTGCCGTCGTGTGAATAACAGCGCAGTCCGGCGCTGTAAGGGGCAATCCATATTCTTTTCCGGCTGTCGGTCATCATGGTGGTAATTTCCGGTCCGCAGTCGAAGGGGGGACGTCTGTGCTCTCCGGTATGCAGGTCTACGAGGAATATGCCCCTCCAACGGCTGCAACAGAGCAGCGTCTTTGAGTCCCACATACTGAGAGCGTTGATTTTAAAAGGGTTGGCATTGAAATATTGCAGAAGCCGGAGAGAAGAATCTTCGTAACTATATTTGTAAATCCTGTCCTTGCCGCCGAAAAGGATTCCGTCCGGGACAAGGCAGAAGGAATAGGCGGTGATATTCTTCCCGTCTTCGTCCGTGGGGAACGTGAAGTCGTTGCTCTGCTGTTGGTAGCGGGCAATGCCTTTTTCGGTCAGTACCCAGATGTTGTGTTGCTTGTCTTCGGCAATCTGATAAATCAGGTTGTGGAGAAGCGAGTTCGGGTCGTTTGCCTGGTGTTTGTATCTTTTCAGTTCGTGCCCGTCGAACTTTCCCAGTCCCGATTTGGTACCTATCCATACGAAACCCTGCTCATCCCGGAGAATACAGCGCACGTTGGAAGGCAGCCCTTCTTTCAGAGAGATTTGTTTAAAGTAATAGTGTTCTGCCCGGAGAGGGAGAACACCGACTAACTGTATGATAAAGAAAAGGCTTGGCAGAACAGCGTATTTGGTTTTCATGTAAAGCAGGTTTGTTTATGAGGACAGATGCCTTCTTTATAATACGGCTAACTTGTCCCCTTTTAAGGTGATTTCGTATTTTTTCCCTTTTACGGTCTTGAACTTGAGCGTCTTGTCTCCGTATCTTACGTTACAGGGGATTCCGGATTTGGAATGGATGATAGCTTTCTCCAGTTGTCCCTCTTTCCAGGAGATGGAAACCTCAAAATTTCCTTTGGCGCAGATTCCGCTTATTGAGCCGTTTGCCCATGCATCCGGCAAAGCGGGAAGAAGTTGGATGAATCCCATGTGGCTTTGCAATAACATCTCGATTATTCCTGCCGTACCGCCGAAGTTTCCGTCTATCTGGAAAGGCGCATGGGTATCCCAGAGGTTGTCCAGTGTACCGTTTTTCAATAAGTTGCCGTATAGTTTATACGCATGGTTTCCGTCTTGCAGTCGTGCCCATTGGTTGAGCTTCCAACCCATGCTCCAACCGGTAGCGCCGTCTCCGCGATGTTCCAGTACCACTCTGGCTGCCTGTGCAAGTTCGGGGGTAGTCACGGGAGAGATGGTATGCCCCGGATGCAATCCGAACAGGTGGTTGACGTGGCGGTGTTCATCTTTCGGGTCGTCTATGTCGGTAGACCATTCCAACAACTGACCGTAGCGTCCTATGCGGTACGGAACTAGTTTTGCCAATACATTCTCCCATTGTTTGCGTTCTTTGGCGTCCGTTCCGAGCACCTTGCTTGCCTGGATGGCGTCCAGTAATATTTCACGTACTACGGCATGCGCGAAAGTGACTCCCTCGTCCACCGGGCCGTGTTCGGGAGAAGTGGAAGGAGCGGCGGTGTAAGTCCCGTCGGGCTTGTGCCACAAGTGGTCTACCGCAAACTGTGCGCTGCTTTTGATAAGGTCGTAGCCGATTTCCTTTAAGAATTTCGTGTCACGGGTATAATCATAATACTCCCATATATGCGTTGCCAGCCACGGACCGACGGTAGGATTCAGGTTCCATGCCATAGATTTGCTGGATAAGGGAGCTGTGAATCCGAAGATATTGGCAGAGATGGATGCTGTCCATCCGCGGGCGTTGAAATAGGCTTGTGCTGTCTTCTCGCCGGGTTTTACCAAGCTGCGTATAAAGTCAATCAAAGGCCATGTACATTCAGAGAGATTGGTGGGGCACGCAGGCCAGTAATTCATTTGAATGTTGATGTTATTGTGGTAATCTACCCGCCACGGGCCGTCGGTATTGTTGTGCCACAATCCTTGCAGGTTGGCTGGCATGTTGCCGGGGCGCGAACTGGCTATGAGCAGATAGCGTCCGAACTGATAGTACAATTGTTCGAGCTGATAGTCCGGCACGCCTTTCTTATAGCTAGCCAGTCGTTTGTAGGTCGGCAGGTTGGGAGTGCCGATTTCCGGATTGATTTCAAAACGTACCCGATTGAACAGCGCGGTATAATCGGCTTCGTGATTACGATAAAGCTCGTCATAACCTTTTTTCAGGGCATTGTCCATCATAGCCAGAGTCGTTTGTGACGGGTCGTTGCCGACGTAGGCTTTCGGGTCTTTGAAGTCTGGGGCAAAGTTCATCTTATAATCGGTATCTGCCGTAAGCAGGAATACCACTTCGTCAGCATCCTTCACAATAATCCGGTCGTTTTCTGCTTTCAGTGTTCCCCCTTTGTGGATAGCTTTGATTCGGAAAGCGAATTTCATTCCGTTGTTATTGAGAACGCCGGTATATACTAATCCGTCGTTTCCATCTGCTTCCAGATGGCTTTTTGCTTCGTTGTTGGGACAATAGCTAAGTACAAGATTCTGTTTTCCGCCTTTGTCGGCAGTAAACTTCATGACCATAACGCTGTCTGGATAGGATATGAAGTATTTACGTTGATACCGTATCCCGTCTTTGTAAAATTGCACCACAGCCATCGCCGAATCCAACGACAGG
>JAUUNK010000337.1 GCA_030844565.1 Bacteroides ovatus | reverse complement strand
AGAAGCGCTCTCTCTGTTAGTGATACTTTTGGTAATCTTTAGTTGTCTCATTCTTATAAAACAGATTTGGAGTGCAAAGTTACGACAAATAATTTGTTAACCAGCAAATTTACGCAACTTTTTCACCATTATTTTCAACTTTACAAACAAAAAGGATGCCGACAGGTTGTTTGCCGGCACCCTTTTTCGATTTCGTTAGCTAATATTACAATCTTCTTACCTCGTTTATCTAATCCTGATAGTATTCCTATTCATTTCATTATTCCTGAGTCAAGTCGACTGCGTAATATCCGCGTTTTCCGGAGGGGAACATTCCCGTGAGGAACAATACTTGATTCGGAGATTTCACAGCAGCTTTCAATGCTTCTTCCAGGTCACCAACTTTACGCATCGGCTGATCGTTTGCCTTGAGGATAATAAATCCTTTACGTACTCCGGCATCCGCCATCTTTCCAGAAGAAACTCCTGTTACCTGAAGTCCGTATCCAAGGTTGAGTTGCTTCTTCAAATCATCCGGCAATTCCTTGAAGGCAGCACCCAGGATTTCCATTCCGGCATCTTTCACCACCTTAGTAGTACCCTGCTCGTTCTTCAATACAACTTCTACAGTCTTTTCTTTCTTATCACGAATCAATTTCACTTTTACTTTATCACCCGGACGGTGTTTAGCAAGAGCTTCCTGAAGGTCCGCCATATTCTTCACTTTCTTATTATCCAATCCGATGATAACGTCATCCGCTTTAATATCGGCGGCAGAAGCAGATCCTCCTTCTACAACTTTATTTACCCAAACGCCTTCTACTACACCAAGCTCTTTAGCCTTTTTCTTCAGTTCATCGCTGAATTGCTCGTCAGTAATAGAGCCACCCATGATACCCAATAAGGCACGTTGTACGGTTCCATATTGTTTCAAGTCAGAAATTACTTTCGTCATAATGCTGGTAGGGATAGCAAATCCGTAACCTGCATAGGCACCTGTCGGTGAAGAAAGCACAGAGTTGATACCTACCAATTCTCCCTTTGCGTTCACCAGCGCACCTCCACTGTTACCTTGGTTGATAGCAGCATCTGTCTGGATAAATGATTCAATTCCTCCATTATATATACCCAACGTACGTGCCTTTGCACTTACAATACCGGCAGTTACCGTAGAAGTCAGGTTGAAAGGATTACCTACTGCCAAAACCCACTCTCCTACTTTCAAAGCATCTGAGTCTCCCACAGGAATCGTAGGCAGATCATCAGCTTCCACTTTTACCAGCGCAAGGTCAGTGCTCGGGTCAGCACCAATCACGCGACCTTTAAATTCGCGGTTATCATTCAGCTTAACACTGATTTCGTCAGCTCCGTCAATCACATGATTATTGGTAACAATATACCCGTCTTTCGAAATAATAACTCCCGAACCGAAGCCTACCCGCGGTTGGGTTTGTACCTGACGTTGTTGTCCGCGTCCATCACCAAAGAAGAAATCAAAGATATCCGGCGCTTGCTGAATGGTTCTCGTTTTAGCTTCTTGAGTGGACTTTATATGTACGACGGCGTGAAGTGAATTTTCCGCAGCTTGTGTCAAATCAACCGGTTGCGCAGTAGTGGCATCAAAAGCAGCCAATTTCACATTGGGATTCTGCTTGAACATCTCATTGAAAGATGTTACTTCTTCAGCTTCGTTAGACTGCAACATTTTGTAGGTTGTCAATCCTGCAACTCCTGAGCTAAGGAGAACTATTGCTCCAACTCCCAGAATGTTCTTTGTTGTCTGTTTCATGATTTATATCTCTTTAAAATGTTAATATTCGACATCCTTTTAACTTTTACGACGTTAAAATAATAACAAAAATCATTCACTTCTTCTACTTGTCACTCTTTTTTGTCCTCTTTTAACAGAGAAGATTTAGAGCTTAACAGCGCTTAACGGCAATAACTGACAAATTTACATTCGTTGTATGTCACAGCGCTTTAACATACTGACATTCATTCAGTAAGCGGCAGCTTAGATTTTCACGATGCCGATTCCCGGAAGTTCGGGAAGAGTAATTTTACCGCCTACCACTTCCATTCCTTTAAAAAGGTTGTTGGAAATAAGCAGATTTCCATCTAAATCAGCAAAATCCACTGCCGGAGAAAGCTGGGCGGCAGCCGAAACGGCACAGGATGTTTCTGTCATG
Source organism: Bacteroides ovatus (assembly GCA_030844565.1). Lineage (GTDB taxonomy): Bacteria > Bacteroidota > Bacteroidia > Bacteroidales > Bacteroidaceae > Bacteroides > Bacteroides ovatus_A. The sequence goes on along the minus strand of JAUUNK010000337.1, from coordinate 2,189 downwards.
CACCCCACCATTACCCGCATACCAAGTGCCCGTGCCAGGGTAACCATCTTCCACGCTTCCCTCATGCCCGTACATTTCATCAGTTTGATATTGATGCCCGTAAATGCTCCTTTCAGAGGTGCTATATCTCCTAATCTTTGCAAAGACTCATCGGCAAATACTGGCAAAGGACTCTGTTGTGTCACCCAGGCAATATCGTCCAATTGCTCTTTCGGCATAGGCTGTTCTACCATGACGATTCCCTTCTCCTTCAGCCAATGAATCATCTCCAACGCATATACACGGTCTTTCCATCCCTGATTGGCATCTATGGCAATAGGTAATTGAGTGACCGAACGGATGGTCTCAATCATTTCTTTATCATTATCCCGCCCCAGTTTCACCTTGAGTATATTGAACTTACCGGCACATTCTTTCGTTTTCTGACGCACCACATCAGGCGTATCAATGCCAATGGTAAAGGTAGTGGAGGGAGTTTTTTCCTTATTCAGTCCCCAAAGCTTATACCACGGCGCACCAAGCAACTTTCCTACTAAATCGTGCAAGGCAATGTCTACCGCTGCTTTTGCCGCAGTATCACCCGGAGAAAGACTATCCACGTATGACAAAATGTCTTCTAGTTCAAAAGGATTGGTAAATTGTGTCAGGTCTACCTTTCGCAAGAAAGCCATCACCGACTCCACAGTCTGTCCCAGATAAGGTGGCATGGAAGCTTCACCATAACCAGTAACTCCTTCATATTCTATTTCTACCTGCACATCCGGCGTAGTAGTACGCGAATAAGTCGCTACAGTGAACACATGCCTTAATTTGAGTTCATAAGGAAAGAAGTTCAGTTTCATCTTTCCTCCCATCCCACCTTTATTTATAGAGAAAAGAATGGAAGCCGGTCCGCCAGCCAATGCTCCAGTAGCAAGCATGCCGGAGCCTATCGCAGCCAAAGCTGCAGTTTTAATAAAATCTCTTCTGCTTTGCATAGTTACCTATATATTTGATAATAAGGATTGCAGTCGGTCGTGTTGAGTCCCTTCTCCTTATTTATATAAGGCAGAAAGCGGACGGCAAACAGCAAACGTCCCGTATTAAACTCATCGTATTCCTTATCCTGTGGATTAAAGCTACTGATATGTACATCTCCTAATGCATGGATAAACCTCTGGTCACCTATATAAAAACCCACATGAGAAATTCCTTCTTTCTGCACATCTGTGGCTTTTCGTCCGAAAAACACCAAATCTCCTTTCTCCAGATTGCTAAAATCCGGAGCAATCTCGATGCGTTGACCGATATAGGCTTGTTGGGAAGCATCCCGTGGGATAATAATATCATGCATAAAAAGCACCGTACGCACTAATCCGCTACAATCTACTCCTTTTGAAGAAGTGCCTGCCCAGAGATAAGGGATACCTATCATTGAATAAGCGGTATGCAGAATACTTTCCGCATCCTTTTTGAGATGTGCCCGCCATTCTTTTTCAGTGCAAGAGATGGACTTGGGAATATAAGCCAGGCGCCCGTCAGGATAAGACACCTTATAAAACCTTCTTTCGTTCCCCTCCCATTTCAACCGGTTGCCTGCCACCACATCCGAAACGGTTTGGGCATGTTCACTAGGACGTTCATAGGTAAAGCCATAATGTGAAGTTACTACTATTTTTTCCGCAGTGTTCCATTCATTGTATTGCTCTCGAGACATAGGGCATATCACCATTCGGTGCACCCATCCGGTATAGTCGTCCGGAGTCTGTATCTCATACCATCCCTTGTATTGCAATACTTTCACCGGCATCCCCAACAATGCCTGGGTACTCATACCCGAAGTGAACTTACCTTCCTCACGCAAATTACAAACAGAGATATTTACCACGCCATAAAGCGAATCGGGCGACACAACAACCTGCCTGGCGCCCAAATAATCCGCTACCACTAATAACAAGAAAAGAAAAAAGAGCCGTTTATTCATAACTTTACACTTATTTAAGCAAGCTACAATATTCGTGTTTTTTAGGGGGAACCACAAATATTTTTAAGAAAATCTATCTTCTTTCCTTCATTATTATGGCTTAAACCGAAAAAAACCTTACTTTTGCACTCTTAAAGCAGTTGGCCGGTTTGTCGCGTGTACAGTTTTGTACAGGAGGAAAGTCCGGGCAACATAGAGCATCCTACTTCCTAACAGAAAGCTGTCC
>JAUUNK010000336.1 GCA_030844565.1 Bacteroides ovatus | reverse complement strand
GGCAAAACAGATAGATTTACACCTTCAAACAATGGACGTTGATTGTAATAGTGGAAAGATACTCCACTAAGAATAATACTCATAAACAAACAATTAATAGATGTCTTACATGAAGACAATTAAACCGATAACTAACTTATTCTCTTTTATAGTGTCGGTCTTTTCTATAAAGAACCAACTATTAATTGTTTATTCTCATCGTAGTATTTTTTAATTTATCTGCAAAAATAGCAGCAATATTTTAGTTTGCCAAATATTCCTTTATCTTTCTCTCAGCAATGCCTGCCCTTCTGCACTCTATATTCATTTGGAGAGCAACCTACGTTTCTTTTAAATAAACGGGAAAAATGTTGTGCATATTGGAATCCAAGCCCATAAGCTATCTGCGACACTGACTCATTGGTATTAAGTATCCTATCTTTTGCCAAATTTATAAGTTTAAACATGATATATTGCTGAGCGGATTGCCCGGTTTCTTTCTTCACTAAATCACCAAAGTAATTGGAGGAAAGGCAAACTTTATCGGCGAAATATTTAACCGTTGGCAAACCGTTATTTTCTGCATTCTTTTCCAAGAAATAATCATCCAATAAATTTTCGAACTGTACCAGAATGTCTTTGTTCACTTTGCTCCGGGTATGGAACTGGCGTTCATAGAAACGCATACAATAATCAAGCAACAACTCAATATTTTTAGCAATCAGAGTCTTACTATGCCTGTCGATAGCATGGCCTAGCTCCATACGGATTTTCTCAAAACAATCCATAATTATTTGTCTCTCTTCTTCGGATAAATGGAGTGCTTCGCTTACTTCGTATGAAAAAAAAGAATATTGCTTGATATTTTGCCCCAAAGAAGTACCACGAATTAAATCAGGATGAAAGACAACACCGATGGAAGAAGGCTTGGCATCCTCTTTCATTTCAATACCCACCACCTGTCCGGGAGCAAAAGTTACTATCGTTCCTTCTTGATAATCATATAATTTCTTTCCGTACTTAAGATCACCACACTTAGTATGCTTTAAAAACAATGAATAAAATCCCATATTGAGACGAACATGATTAGGTCTCTTGGTTGCCTTCGTCAGGTCTACAATATTCACTAGGGGATGCATAGTTTCCAAACCATATAATTCGTTATACTGGTCGACAGTGTCTATTTTTAATATCTCATCCATATAATAAAGTTGATGCAGTGAAGAATACTTTTTGGCAAATATATGAATAAAATTTATGCAAACAAATCATCCGATACATTTGTTATATTTGTATGGAAAAGACATTTGCGGATAAAATTATAGAACTCAACCGAGACTTACATTATACAGGCGGATTGCCACCCGGATTCCGTGTGATTAATCCTTTTCTGGACAACCCGGAAACAATGGAAGTGATGGAGCAATTTTATCATAAATACTATAATGATTCGCGACAACGTAAATTCATTATAGGAATCAATCCCAGCAGACATGGAGCCGGAGTAACGGGCATACCTTTCACTGACACCAAACGCCTGGAAAGCATTTGCGGCATCCGGATGCACTCTGCACATACCCATGAAGTTTCTTCCGTTTTTATGTATGAGATGATTCGCCAATATGGCGGTGCAGAAAGCTTTTATCAAAAATTCTACATCAATTCCATATTTCCGTTAGCCATTCTCCGCCAAACCAAAGAAGGCAAGTGGCTCAACGCTAATTATTATGATGATGCATTGCTTTGTAAGATGACGGAAGATTTTATGCTATCTTCTTTAAAAAAACATATTGACCTCGGAGTAGATACCTCCGAAGTATTCATATTAGGAAGAAAAAATGCCGGATACATTGAAAAACTTAACAAGAGAGTAAAATTATTCGGACAACTAACAGTATTGGAACATCCCAGATATATACAACAATACAAATCTAAAGAAAAGCAACTCTATATCGACAAATATATCCTGGCGCTAAACAAATTAGTTAGCAAATAATTCCATTTTGTTGTTCTATATGTCTCATTTACATAGCAACGGGAGCATTATATCATTTAAAAACTTTATCTTCGCGCCAAGTTTTTTAAAATAAAGGATATGTTAAAAAGAAACCTATGCACCTTATTATTCTTTCTATTATTCCTGTCGGGATGCAATCTCATAGATTATCATCCATACGATGTACACATTAGTGGAGAAACGAATGTAAATGCTAAAAATATAGCAAAGATAGAAGCCAACTGCAAAGGGAAAACTACTATTCGCTTTATTACAATGGGAGACTCCCAGCGATGGTATGACGAGACGGAAGACTTTGTGAAAGTAGCTAATCAAAGAGATGATATTGACTTCGTGATTCACGGCGGAGATATGAGCGACTTTGGAGTAACCAACGAATTTCTGTGGCAACGGGATATCATGAACAAGTTGAAAGTGCCGTATGTAGTACTCATCGGGAACCACGATTGCTTGGGAACGGGCGAAGAAACCTATAAAGCTGTATTCGGCCCCACCAACTTTGCTTTTATCGCAGGAAATGTAAAATTTATCTGCCTGAATACAAATGCTATGGAATATGACTATTCCGAACCGATACCGGATTTCAATTTCATCGAAGAACAAATGAAGGATCGGAAAGGAGAATATGAAAAAACAGTGTTTTCTATGCATGCCAGCCCTAGTTCGGGCACATTCAACACCAATGTAGCTAAAGTCTTTCAGCTCTATATCAGGCAGTTTCCGAGGCTACAATTCTGCACCACCGCCCACGACCATAGCATCAGCGTGAAAGATATATTTGGAGATGGCGTACTTTATTACGGTAGCGATTGCATGAAAAGTCGGAGCTACCTGTTATTTACCATAACCCCTAAAGGATATGAATATGAAGTGGTTTACTACTAAATACGTGGGATTCCTAGTGCTCCTTTTTCTCTGTCCGGCAAAGAAAACCATTGCCATGCCGAAAGATTCCCTTTCCCTGCAAATCAAAGAAGAAGGACTAGCGACAAGAAAAAACCACTATGACAAACGGGTGCACCGTTATCGCACGCGCTGGGAAAGCCTGATACCTACTCACAGCAAGATACAGTTTGCCGGAAACATGGGACTACTATCCTTGGGACCCGGATGGGATTACGGAAAAAGAAACCAGTGGGAAACGGACTTGTACCTGGGATTTGTTCCCAAATATTCTTCTAAGAAAACGAAGATAACCATGACGGTGAAACAAAACTACATGCCGTGGAGCTTTACACTGGGAAAAGGATTCTCCACCGAACCTCTTGCCTGTGGGATGTATTTTAACACAGTCTTCAGCGATAACTTCTGGGTGAGCGAACCGGACAGATACCCGAAAGGATATTACGGTTTCTCCAGTAAAATCCGCATTCATGTATTCCTGGGACAACGGTTGACCTATGATATACCTTCCCAATATCGCCTGACAGCCCGAGCGGTTACCTTCTTTTACGAGCTCAGCACCTGCGACCTCTATGTAGTGAGTGCTGCAACCAACCGTTATCTGCGTCCAAGGGATTACCTGAGTTTGTCCTTCGGCGTCAAATTTCAATTGTTTTAGAGAATAGATGCTACAATTTCTACGTTAAACAGGATGAATTTTCATCCAAAGAATGTTTTATTTGTTATAAAGAATGCATAACTTCGCAGCATGAACAGTGAAGTCGCAATTTAATAACCCTAATAATACTTTTTATATGGTATTCACAGCAGAAAACATTCTACTCGTAGGTTCTATTTTACTTTTCGTCAGTATCATTGTAGGAAAAACAGGATACCGTTTCGGCGTACCCGCTTTGTTGTTATTCCTTGTAGTAGGGATGCTGTTTGGCAGTGATGGACTCGGTCTACAGTTTCACAATGCAAAAGAAGCACAATTCATTGGAATAGTTGCTTTAAGTATTATCCTGTTTACCGGAGGGATGGATACCAAATTCAAAGATATTAAACCGATACTAGGTCCGGGTATCGTCTTGTCTACCGTCGGCGTGTTGCTCACTGCCTTGTTTACCGGACTCTTCATCTGGTGGATTTCAGGGCTGAGCTGGACCAGCATTTCCTTACCCTTAATCACTTCCCTTCTGCTCGCCTCCACCATGTCGTCCACTGACTCTGCCTCTGTTTTCGCTATCCTCCGCTCACAAAAGATGAACCTGAAACATAACTTACGTCCAATGTTGGAACTGGAAAGCGGAAGCAACGACCCGATGGCTTATATGCTCACCACTGTATTGATACAACTTATCCAATCTTCCGGCATGGGAACGGCAAATATCATGCTCTCTTTTGCCATCCAATTCATCGTGGGTGCTGGTGCGGGATATGTACTGGGGAAAATTGCTATTCTCATTTTAAATAAGATTGACCTCGACAATCAA
>JAUUNK010000335.1 GCA_030844565.1 Bacteroides ovatus | reverse complement strand
TAACCGTCTGCCAATGCTTTCTTCACACCCTTGCCGCTACGAAGTTCTTCTTTTGTACGTTCGTAGATAAGTACGTTCGCATCTACTGCCATACCGAGTGACAACACCATACCGGCGATACCGGACATTGTCAGGGCTGCCTGGAAGGATGACAAGATACCCAGCGTAAAGAAGAAGTTCAGGATAAGGGCGCCGTTAGCTACCATACCCGGAATGAACCCGTACATAGCGCACATGTAAATCATCAACAGAATCAAGGCAACGATGAACGAGAATATACCTGCATTAATAGATTCCTGACCGAGTGACGGACCGACGATGTCTTCCTGTACAATGTGTGCCGGAGCAGGCATTTTACCGGATTTCAATACGTTAGCTAAGTCCTTTGCTTGTTCGGGAGTGAAGTGTCCTGTGATTTGAGAGCGTCCGCCTGTAATCTCAGAGTTCACGTTCGGAGCTGAATATACGTAATTATCCAGTACAATAGCGATAGAACGACCGATGTTCTGCTTCGTTAACTGTGCCCAGCGGCGAGCGCCGTCTTGGTTCATTGTCATTCCTACAGAGGGGTGGTTGTATTGGTCGAACTCGTTTTTAGCATCTGTCACTACATCTCCTTCCAGCGGAGCCTTTCCGTTGCGTTCGGTAGATTTGATGGCATACAATTCGTAAGTCTGACCTTTCTTATCATATTCGAAAGGAGAAACGCCCCATTTCAGACGGAGGTCTTTCGGAAGCACTGCCTTTACTTCGGGCATGGCGAGATACTTATTAATATCTACCGTGTCTTTGTAATTGGCATAACCGATAACCGGTCCTTGGCCACTGCTGTTCAGTTGCAGGATAGCCAACAGCGGGTGCATCTTCTTGATTTCTGCCAGAGCGGCTGCGTCGTCTTGCTTATTGGTTTCGCCTTTGAGGGCGGCTGCAAGGCTGTCGGCTGCGCTCACTGCCTTCTTTGCGGGTGTCAGTGTAGCAGCGGGAATTGTATCTTTTGCTATAGAATCCGAAGCTGATGCTTGAGACAACAGGCTGTGCAGCTTGGAGTCTGCCGCCTGCATGTACGGAAGTACTTCTTTGGCAGTGTATGTTTCCCAGAATTCGAGGTTAGCCGAACCTTGGAGAAGCTTTCTTACACGTTCCGGTTCTTTGATACCGGGAAGCTCCACCATGATACGTCCCATACGGTCTTCCAAGCTTTGGATGTTGGGCTGAACCACACCGAAGCGGTCGATACGGGTACGGAGCACGTTGTATGAATTTTCTACAGCAGCTTTTACTTCTTCCCTCAGTACTTTTTCTACTTCGGAGTTTGTTGATTTCTGGTTGACTTTGTCTTTTAATTGTTGTGTTGCGAAGAGTTGTGCCAGTTGCGCACCCGGGGCGGCCTTTTCATATTCTCTCACGAAGAGCGTGATGATGTCATCCTGGCTGTTGACAGCCTGTGCGGCTGCGGTAGACAAAGCTTTGTTGAATGCTTCGTCGGGCTTGTTGTCTGCTAACGCTTTGATGACATCAGGCACGGATACTTCGAGGATGACGTTCATACCACCTTTCAGGTCCAAACCTAAACTAATCTCCATTTCACGGCATTGTTTAAGCGTTTTACCCATCCATACCGGCTCATTAGAGAGGGAGTCGAGGTAGTCCTGTTCTATTTTCGGATCTCCGTTCGCAATCTCTTTTGCCTTATTGTTATAATGGCGAGTCACGAAGGAGAAAGAAAGGTAGAACACGCACACCAGCGTGAGTAATACCGCAAAAACCTTTACAAATCCTTTGTTTTGCATTTTACTTTTAATTTATTATGTTTACTTTTTAATTGATTTCTGTCGTATATAAGGCTGCAAATATAGTTTTTTTTTCACATTCACGTGTAATAACTCCTCAAATATTTGATGTTTAGACCTTAAGTAGAGCTTTATTTCATGCCTCTGTTCTTTAACAACGGTTCCAGTTGAGGCTCCGTTCCACGGAAGTTCTTATAGAGTACCATAGGGTCTTCGCTATCTCCTTTTTCAAGAACGTTGGAGCGGAACTTACCGGCGGTTTCAGGGTCGAAAATGCCGTGTTCTTTGAAGGCTTCAAAGGCGTCATTGTCCAACACGTTCGCCCACAGATAGCTGTAGTAGCCTGCGGCATATCCGCCGATGATATGGTTGAAGTAGGGGATGCGGTAGCGCGGAGCTATTTCGGGAATCAGTCCGAGGCGGTCCATTGCTTCTTTCTCGTAGGCAAGGATGTCCAGGTTGCTTGTATCGGTCAGGGTGTGCAGGTCCATGTCGAGGATGGCGGCAGCTAGGAGCTCGGTGGTCATGAATCCTTGGTTAAAGGTCTTTTGCTCGAGGATTTTATTGATTAACGAGTCGGGGATAGTTTCTCCGGTTTGATAATGCTTGGCATACATTCTCAATACTTCGGGTTCGGTAGCCCAGTGTTCGTTGATTTGCGAGGGAAGTTCCACGAAGTCGCGTGCAACGTTGGTTCCTGATGTGCCTTTATAGCGGCATTGGGTAAGCAGTCCGTGCAATCCGTGTCCGAATTCATGGAAGAGTGTTTCCACTTCATCCATGGTGAGCAGGGAGGGCGTGTTGCCTACAGGTTTGGTGAAGCTGGCTACGTTGCACACCAGAGGACGGACTCCTTCCTTTTGTTCACGGTAGTTGCTCATCCAGGCTCCTCCGCTTTTTCCGGGGCGGGGGAAGTAGTCCACATAGAAGATTCCCAACTGTGAGCCGTCTCGATCCTTTACTTCAAACACCTCTACGTCCGGATGATAGACGGGGATGTCTTTCAGTGGAGTCAGTTGGATGCCATATAAACGGTTGGCTACCTGGAAGGCGCCTTCGCGTACCCGTTCTAAGGGGAAATAGGGCTTGGTATCTTCTTCGCTCAGGTTGTATTTCTCTTTGCGCAGTTTCTCTGTGTAGTACCACCAGTCCCAAGCTTCGAGTTTCTCCCCTTTGCCTTCTTTGTCCATGAGTTTCTGCAACTCGGCGGCTTCGGCTTTCGCTTTGGGCAGGGCGTAACCCCAGAGTTTGTTGAGCAGGTCCATAGCAGCGGGTGCATTCTTTGCCATCGTTTCGTCGAGAACGAAGTTGGCATAGCAATCGAATCCCAGCAGCTTTGCTTTCTCCAGGCGCAGGCTTAGAATCTGCTTGATGACTTCTTTGTTATCATTCTTATCGTTGTTGTTGCATCGATTGATGTAGGCTTTATACATCTTTTCGCGCAACGTACGGTTTTCGGCATATTGCAGGAAGGGCAGGCGGCTCGAGTTGTGCAGGGTAAACAGCCATTTTCCCTCTTGTCCGGCGGCTTTGGCTTCTTCGGCGGCGCTTTGGCAGAACCATTCGGGCAGTCCGGCAAGGTCTTCTTCTTTTTCTACGAAGAGTTGGAAAGCGTTGTTTTCGTTCAGCACGTGGTTGCTGAAGGTGATGCCCAGTGTAGAGAGCTCCTTATTTATTTCGCGCAGGCGTGCTTGCTTGTCGGCGGGCAGCCCGGCTCCGGCACGGACAAAGTTCTTGTAGGTTTTGTCCAGCAGGCGCAGTTGCTCGGCGGTGAGACCGAGGGCGTCTTTTTGTTGATGTACGGCATTCACTTTCTTGAAGAGTTCCTCGTTGAGCCGGATGTTGTCTTCATGTTCCGCGAGTATGGGAGCCAGTTTGATAGAGAGTGCTGTCAGTGAGTCGGATGTCTCGGCTTCGGTCATATTAAAAAAGACACCTCCTACACGGTCGAGCATGGGAGAGCTGTTGTCCAGCGCTACGACAGTGTTATCGAAAGTGGGTGCTTCCGTGTTCCCGATGATAGCCTGGATGTTCCGGTTCTGTTCTTGGATACCTTGGAGGAAGGCAGGCTCGTAGTGTTCCAGCTTGATTTTATCGAAGGGAGGAACTCCATGTACGGTTTCAAACTCGTTGAAGAAAGGATTGGTCTCTGTTTTCGTTGCGCAAGAGTACATCATACAACTTACTGCTAAAAGGGTTAATGTTTTTTTGATATGCATAATCATGATATAGATTGGTTTCGCGGAGATATGTCACCGTTTAGTCAGATAACACCATATCGGATAATGGTCGGAATCCTTGATGGAACGGTCTACCGTACAGTTATAGGCTTTCAGGTTCTTGCTGATAAGTATGTTGTCTATACGGAAATAGAATTTATTCTGGTTGTAAGAAATGCCCAGCCCGAGTCCCGATTGGGTGAAAGCATCGTCCAGCTCTTGGGCAATCACCCGGTGGGCATAAGAGATGGAAGCGTCGTTGAAGTCGCCACATACGATAATATAAGGATGGCGCGAGGCGGCTATCTCCTTTGCAATGGCTTCCGCCTGAACGGAGCGGATGGCGGATGCCTCTGCCAGCTTGCCCACGAGGTGGCGGATA
>JAUUNK010000334.1 GCA_030844565.1 Bacteroides ovatus | reverse complement strand
AAATCGTAAACACTTGTCATGACAATGCCATGTACAAGCTCAAGGAAGATTTTCCAACTATGAAAGCTTCCGACACCAGGTTATTATGCTATATTTTTGTAGGATTTTCACCGCAAGTAATTAGCTTATTCATGAAGGATACGGTGGCTAATGTATACGCTCGCAAGTCACGGCTCAAATCACGTATTAAATCTACGGAAACAGCTAATAAAGAATTATTCTTAAGCCTTCTGGGATAGGTATTTCAACTTTATACTAGGTTCCAATGACTAATGCATCATCCGGTAATTAAATCTAGAATATGTTCAGATTGTTTTTGCCATAATACCGGAATGATGTAATTGTAGAATGGTTTTGTCATGGAGGTAAGCCATAACAGGTTTAATTCTCCTGGGAGGTATGTCCGGAAAGTATGAAGATGCTTTCATTATAATATCTGTTACTATTCCAGTCAATTGTCAGAAACTTATTGATTGCCCTATATTTTTTAAGGTTGTAAATCATCTGTTAGCGTCGTGTTAGAAAAATAAGAAGAACGAAGTCTTTATGTTTCTGTATTATAATGTTTTATGCAATGCGGACGTTAGATTTGTGGTTTCATTTTGTAACTCGTGATTTATGTGTTATTACTTTTGCAACCAGGAAAAACAAAACAGATGTGATAATATAAAACTGTTTCTTGTTCATTAAAATACTTCATTTTTACAGGTTGCACGTAGAATAAGAACAGTCTTATTATGATGACACAGCTTTTCATCCGTTTACTTTGGGTGCATGTTTTGTTTATCCACTTAAAGTTTGAGTTATCCTAGTTTGAATTATGAATTTGAATAGAAAAAAGTACTTTTTATGTTTTGCCTGTGTCTTGGCCTGCCTTGTGTATTCAGACAAGGTTTCCGCGCAGTTTTATTCTGTCAGAACCAATCTGGTGGGTTTAGGTACGGGGAATCTGAATGTGGAGGGTTCCATGGCTTTTTCCACGCATTGGTCCGCCTATCTTCCCGTACAGTACAATTCTTTCCGTCTTTGGGATGACGGCAAGCTTAAAAACTTCACAGTCCAGCCTGGTGTGCGTTATTGGATGCGCGAAACTTACGGAAGGGGTTGTTTTATCGGGCTCCACGGTGTGTTCTCCATATATAATGCGGGTGGTCTGTTCGGACATCGCTACCGTTACGAAGGCACAGCTTTCGGCGGCGGGCTTTCTGCGGGGCTGGTGCGCCCCCTTTCGCGTCGCTGGAATCTGGAGTTCGAACTGGGTCTCGGTGTTGTCTGGGCCGACTGGGAACGTTACCGTTGCGTGAACTGCGGTAAGCGTACCGGCAAGGGCTCCGGTGTCTATGTGACACCCACACGTACCGCCGTTAATCTGGTTTATCTTTTCTGAAACCATCTTATCTGTTGAAACAAGATATAAAAAGTTGAATGATGAATAAGTATCTCAAATCCCACATAACGGCCGCCGCTTTCTGCGCGGGAGTGTTACTGGCCGTGTCCTGTTCCACTTCCCGCGAACCGCGGACTATGCGGCTGTTTATGCAGTCCGGCCGTCCTAATATTTTTCTTCCCCACGAGGAGAGCGCACCTTCCGGAGTGCTTGCCGAACAGGTGGGGTTCACCACTTCTTCGGACACTCTTCCCGGTGAGTTCGAAGAGGTCTCCGACAGTACGGATGACGTATGGAAAACCATACACCTGGGCGGTGTTGACATCGTCGCTGCACGCACGGTCGTCAAGCAGGTCACCATGCGGGAAGGTTCCGTGCGTTTGGAATTCAATATCCATGTCCCTTCCCTCCTGATTGACAGTTGCTGGCGTGTCACACTCACCCCGATGCTCTGCACCTCTGACAGTTCAGGCTTCCCGCTACCACCTGTTGTGCTTTCCGGTTCTTCCTTTACCCGCATGCAGGAAGCGGACTATAAGGCGTACAGGCTGTTTCTTAATGGAATTGTCGATCCTTCGGCTTATGATAGTGTGTATCTTGACCGTAAAGGCATCAATAAGGATATCGCCTGCCGGCAGAGGTTCTTCTATGAACTTTACGGCAAGGAGCGCGACCGTCAGCTTGCCTACGAGAAGTGGAAACGCCTTGCCCTTGAACGCCAGAATTTCTGGAACACGCGTACGCAGGCCAACCGTGCGACACTCCGTCACCGCCTGGAACGCAAGCGGATCGAAGAAAGCGTACGGCGCTATGTGGCTGGTCGTGACACGCTCGGGTTGTGGGCCTCCTATGACCGTAAATATCATCGTACGGCCTCCTTTTGGCCGATGTACCGGCTGGAACGCGAGCTTACCGCCGATCGTGTACCTTCGAAATTCCGTGACCTTTATAACGGGGGGGCGCAGCCTGTCCAACATACACAACTATGTCCTCACCGCCACCGATTCGATGGACATCTCCCGCCACCGTTATTTCTACGACCGGATTGCCGAAAATGAGATGAATGACCGTAACCGTGATGAAATCCGCCGGCGTATGATTCCCTTCCCCTATATCGACTCCGTGATGGTCCGCCAGAATTCGGATTCAGTTTCCGGACATGATTATATCTACAACTATGTATATTCTCTGCCCGTCACCGATGGAATGAAAAAGCTCCGTGTGCGGCTAGAGTCTATCGTGGAAGCCACCGACCGCAGCACATGGCGGCCTGCCGCCTCGGACACGCTGCTCTTCATTGTGGCCTCGCTTAGCGACCTGGTTGACCGTTCCGCTCTGGACCAATATGTCATAGCTTCTGCGGAGACAGACTCTCTTGCGGCAAGCGGTCCCGTATATACTCCGCAGGGAGAAGAGTATGCCGAAGCCTTGCGGCTCCTTTCAGAGCGACAATACCGGCAAGCCTTGCCGATATTGGAAAAACGGCCTGACTATAACACCGCCCTTTGCCTGACACAGCTCGGTTATCATAAAGAGGCTTCCGCTCTTTTAGACCAGTTACCCGTAGATTCCCGCAAGGAATACCTGCATGCTGTGGTAAGCGCCCGGCAGGGCGATGATTACTTAGCAGTGGAACATATGCTTGCGGCCTGCCGCATGAATCCCAATCTTGTCCTGCGTATTCCCCTGGATCCGGAACTGTCGGACCTCATTCCCAAGTTCTTCGGGCTCCGTATGGAACTGGACAGGATAGCGGAAGGGAAATAGTAAAAAGTAGAAAGAACAAAACAGGAAAAAAAGTATAAGTACGAATTAAATATTAACAAGTGTTTTATTAGTGTTTATTTTTTTATTAACAATTTAATTACAATGATTATGAAAAAAAGTTTGTTAAGCGTGTTTACAATGGTTGCTATGGCTGCAGCATTCACCGCGTGCAGTAACGATGACATCGAAGTGCCTGACGTAAAGAACGGGGAAGCGAGAAGCGTATTCATGAAGCTGGAGTTGCCGACGCTGACGAGATCGACCGAGCCTCCTGTAGCCTCGGGAACGGTTGCTACGGTAAGTAATCTGCATGTATACTTCCATGACGGGACCAGCATTCTGAAATATGTGAACGCGACTACAACCACTCCCATCACGATTGCGAATCTGACTACCGGTACCCAAATAACGGATGTACCCGCGGCGGCTACCACTGTAACGGTATGTGGTAATATTCCTGCCGGAACTTCATTGCCTACAGGTGGAACCGTAGCTGCATTGAAAGCTGTACAACTGGAAATCACAAGCCAGTCTGCAGTTGCGGATGTGGTGTTGAGCGGCGATGACAAACCCCTGCAGACATGGACTACCGGTAGTCCGGCCCTGCCTTATGCCCCTGGAATAACGGACGGTGACAAGTATGCCGAAGTGGAAATCGGTCCTGCCGTGGCACGTGTCGAAATCGAAGGTCTGGCGACTACGGCCTCCAGTGCGGTGGATGGTTTTACGCTGGAAGGAATCTATGTGAATAACTTCTTTGAAAAGTTCAACCTGGCCGGTACCGTTGTGGGAACGAAAGTACAATATGGTGCTACTCCTGCTGCCTATGCTCAAGGACAGGGGCTTTACACCCCTGCTAACGCTGGAAAACTCTTTGACCAGTCTGCCGTCGCTGCTACAGGTATCCCAAAGGAAGTCATTCCGCCAACTGCAGGGCAACGTTGGGCATATCAGGTTGTTCCTAACGGTAACAGTACTGACGCGAACGAGCAACTCCAGCTCGTATTTAAGTTGAGTAATTTGGCTGCTAAGGCCGGCAGCAGCGTGAATTTCGGCACAGGTGACCAGTTTATCACCGTGAGAGGATTCAAAGATGGCAGTGGCAATATTGTAGAACTGGAAAAAGGAAAGATTTATACTATCTCGAAAGCCGACTTTACATTTGACGAGAGCAACCTTTCCACAATACCTAATACCAGTGCTGTCAGCGTTTGGTTGAAGGTGACGGTAAAAGCCTGGACGGTCGTTCCTGTCAAG
>JAUUNK010000333.1 GCA_030844565.1 Bacteroides ovatus | reverse complement strand
ATTATCAAAATAATATTTATTAGCAGGTGCATTGGGCGCGCCTACATCCAAGTTCCATGCAAAAGTCTGCATGTTTCCCTCAGGAGAAAGGGTAGTGTTAATAGTAATAGTTTTTTCAAAGTGTTGCCATTCCGTAGTGAAACTAACAGCACACCCACCATCATAATGAATATAAGCTCCAGGGGCAGCATGAGCCTGAGACTCAGAATTATTGGATGTATCTGCACGATAATCGAAAGAGATACGTACAACATCATTTTCCACCAACGGACGGTCAGCATACAAAAAGAATTGAGTATCCCAACTGTTTGTTCCTCCACCAGCAGAAGTAACAACGAAAGCACGACTACCGTCTTTACCTACTCCATCAACAATATCGCAAGCAGCATTAGCTCCTCCCACATGAGTAGAAACAAAATTGGTAGTTTCACTGCCTTGCGCATCACCATTAGTAATGATGTCAGTTAAAATCTCTACTGCCGCATCTCCCGGTGTAGGTATAATTGAATAAGAATGCGCATGCCAACTTGGTTTAGACCAATTAGAAGGCAGATTTCCTTCTTCAAAAGTTCCGTTCTTTATCATATTTTGCTCAGAACCTTTTTCAACCAGCACCATGTCATCAAACCAAAGATCTCCTCCAAACTGTCCGAAATTGAATAACAAACGAGAACAATCACTATTAGGTGTAAATTCAATGCTTATTGTGCTCCATGTAGTTCCTGCTGAAATCTGTGGTATGCCATAATGTGTATTACCAGCATTCGGTGTTTCTATCCAAAGCGGAAATGTCACAGCTGATGAAGCCTTGGTTCTCATAGAGAATACATAAGATTTCCCTTGTAAAAGAGGAGATTCCAAATCATAGTAATTTTGCCAATCCCATGGATTCGCCTTCGCTTCAGAAGTATTGATATGCAAACAATTTCCTTCTCCTACAGAGGGCGGCAATTCTTTGTCTTTAATCAAAGAATTCAAATACTTATTATTCTGCTGTGCATGCCAAGCCAATGTATGTCCATATATAGTAATTCCGGCAGCTTGGGCGGCAGTGACAAATTTATCCACAGTTTCGAAATTCATCTCCCCTTTATCGTTCACACACGAAGCATATTTCATCGCATTGCCTGCGGTCACTTCGTCGAAGTTGGCTTCCGCTAAACGAAATACCAATCCTCCTTCGATAAATTCGTTGGCTGCCAACGCTAATCCCAATTTAAAATCGGGATTAGCTGCACGGTCTATGTACGATTTCAGCGGGGCATAATCATTCAGATACTCGTATTGCGCTATCGACTCCGGTTTTGTCACCGTGACATCGGCAATCTCGGTATCCACGCAAGAAGCCAGCAAAGCTGCTACCAGCGTGCCCCATACCATATTATTTTTTCTATTCATCTTCATGTAGTTTTCTTAAATTGTTTAGATTGCGGTTCACTTCAACTTCACGTTAAAAGTTTCAAATTTGCTCTGTCTGTCGCGTGACACCAGCGCGTCCGTGCTGCTACATTTGGCAGTGCCCGTTTCACCGGTCACAGCATTCAACACATAAGGCGCATAAGTCACTTCATAGGTCAGTTCGAACAGGTCGCGGTCTTTGTCGCCCCACGCTTTCTTGGCACCATGATAGGTCCACTTGCCCGAACCGCTTGCCTGAGCCCCCGGTGTGTCGGTAGTGATGGAGCAATTGCCGTTGTCGTCAACCGTTATCACCAAGTCCATTGTCAACGTTTGCTTGGAAGATTCGCCTTTCTCATTCACCACATCCACCGAAAGCGAAAGAGGATAACGCACTTTGTTGAGGGCAATAGTTCCCAATGTACGTTGGTCTGCTTTCTCTATATTCTGCGGGTTACGGTTGAGCGTAGAAGTGTTGCCATTGATGTCGAGCTGGTCTGTGCCACGACTCAACCAAACGCCCTCATACTTGTTTTTGTAGGTCACCCCATAAAGCGCATAGTCTTTGGGAAGCACGTCCCAGTCTGCCACATTCAAGCGATTGGGAGACTCAACTTTAGGTTTGCCCGCCAAGATAGAGTCTGAAGCCTGTGCTAACCGTACCGGAATGACATAGGTGAGTTCGGGCGTGAGAGGATCATTGAAGAAAGCATCGGTCAACTGTATGTCCATACGTCCATAAATGTCTCCTTTGGGAAATACCACCTGTTCCGAAGAATAAGTATAATATTCCTTAGGCATAGGAAGTATCGGCTTGCCATTGTCGAAATAAGCATTGGTACACAAACTTTCATCGATAACAATCTGTGCTGTGCGCTCTTTGCGGTTTGACCACACACCGCCCAATGTAGCGATGATCTGCATCCGATATTCATTGTCTTGTTCGGTAGGATATACATCTTCGCCCAATGTGATGGTGCGTATAGGAGTCTGAGTAGCAAAACTGATGGTCTGATATTCGTAATCGTCGAATTCTTTGTCTCCGTTTTCACAGCCGGCAAACAACAAGCCAAGGACCATGCATTTCATTATTGTCTTATTCATAATCATTGTATGCTTTAGCATTTTATTAAATTTACACTATCGGTTTACCAACCCTGATTCTGTTTCAGTTCGTCATACTTAAGAACTTCCGAATAAGGAATAGGACCGTAATACATATACTCACTGAACGAGCGTTTGTCTACCTCCATCGGAGTATAACGGGTTCCACTGATATTCATCCCTTTAGCGGTTTCGGTCAGATTGCTCTTCCAGCGGCGCAAATCCCAGAAACGGAAACCTTCGAAACAAAGTTCGATGCGACGTTCGTTGCGGATGAGTTCCGCCATCTTTGCCTGATCGTTCTTGATGGATTCCAAGTAAGCATCACCATTGTCGCGACCGATGCCGGCACGGTGGCGCAACTTTTTCACCACATCATAAGCAGAATAGCCGTTGCCTCCTTTATCTTGCGGACCGTACGCCTGATTTGCCGCCTCGGCATACGCCAAGAATATCTCGGTATAGCGGATGCGCGGTGTGTAATGATACTGGTCAGCTTTCGCATTCGGGTCGAGGCTGATGTCCTGACGCAACAGTTTGCGCAGATAGTATCCGGTACGGGTAGAACGTCCTACCACCTTGTTCAGTGCATCATTGGTAGTTCCGTCGGCTGCCGTAAAGATTTCCTTATTCGTATTGCCTGCCTTACAACCATTATAAAGAATGTATGCTTCCAAGCGCGGGTCACGGTTGGCGTACGGAAGATTTTCATCATATTCGCCGGACAGATGAGACACCGGATAACCGTTCAGCATCGGGAATGCATCCACCAGATTTTGAGTTGGGTTGATACGTCCGTTACCGTAGAGTGTGGGCGGGAAGTTATCTTCTTCGAGCGAGAGGGATTTGGCACGTTCACCACGCCACAGAATTTCAGCAGGTGATTCGGTTGGGCTAAGTTTTTCAATATCATCTACATTGCAATACCATGTCCATCCGGTAGGATCCATACCGTCTACCCCTCCGATATGATTCAGCACCTTTGCAGCACTAGCAGCAGCCGTTTTCCAATCAACGCCTGACTGGTCACTATATGCCGGACTGGCAGCGAGCAAATCCGCTTTTGCCACAAACGCTTCCACCACCTTTCCGGACATACGTCCGATAAAGTTTGCGCCAAACACACGGGTGACTTTGCCTTGGTCTGCTCCTGCATATTTAGCAGACAAGCGTTGCATTTCCGCTGCGTCACCATATTCCCAAGGCAATCCTTCGAGTGCCAACCGGGCGTCTTCTTTCAACGCCTTCATGCAATCTACAAATGTGCTGCGGGGCACATTGAAATTGGATCCGGCTGCTTCCGGTTCGGTCAGGATGGGCACCCCCATCAACACACCGTCTTCGGTATAGCCCGCATGGGCTTCGAGGAGGTAATACATATACATGGCACGCAAGCCATAGGCTTCCGCTTTCTCACGGTCGCAGAACATCTGCGCCACCACTTCGTCTTTCGCCCATTTCACCTTGTCGGCATTGGCAAGGAAAAGATTGATGTACTGTATGGCGGAACGGCAGGAAGTCCAACGGTCGGCAGGATTGTTGTTTGCCGTCCACATGCCGGAGGCTATTTTACGCCAGCTGTTTTCCGCATCATTGCTCACAGCGTCATCGGTAGCCACGTCGTTGAAAGAATAGCCTGCGCAGGGTATGCGTGTATAGGCATTTGCCAGTATTCCTTCGGCATATTGCGAATTCTCGTACATATATTCCAGTCCGAGGTTGTTCTCGATAGCCGGTTCGAACAAGTCATCGCATCCGGTCAGACAAGCGGCAAAGGCACATATTGTTATAATTTTCTTCATGACTTATTTATTCTATATTTTTATATTCTACAACGAGAGACCCATCAAAAGTCTACCTTTACACCCAGTGCGTACGAACGGCATTGGGGAGAAGTCCCTACATTCATCTCCATATATTTACGCTC
>JAUUNK010000332.1 GCA_030844565.1 Bacteroides ovatus | reverse complement strand
TATGCTGATGTTTACCTTAACGGAGCTTTAATATTGCGTGTCGACAATATGTTTGTAGGCTATTCGGTTCCTGTAAAGTCCGTATTGCAGAACGGAGAAAACCGTCTGCATATCTATTTTCATTCTCCCGTGAAGCAGACGTTGCCGCAATGGAACTCGAACGGATTCAATTATCCTGCTGACAATGACCACCACGAAAAACGAGTAAGTGTATTCAGTCGTAAAGCCCCTTATAGTTATGGCTGGGACTGGGGGATCCGGATGGTGACCAGCGGCATTTGGCGACCCGTCACACTTCGCTTTTATGACGACGCCCGTATCGATGATTTTCATGTCAAACAGCTAACTTTGACGGACGAAGTAGCCCGCCTTTCCCATGACCTGGAAATATATAGCGTATCTTCCCAAAAAGAAAAGGCACGCCTCCGGGTAATATGTTCTCTTGATGGAGAAGAGAAGGGGAGGGCCAACATGGAAGTGGAGCTACGACCCGGAAAAAATAAAGTTTCTTTGCCTATGGCATTAGCACATCCCGAACGTTGGATGCCCAATGGCTGGGGAAAACCTGTTCTGTATGACTTCTCTGCCGAAGTGGTTTGCGATGGCAAAGTAGTGGCAAAGCGCCAACAACGCATCGGTTTGCGTACCCTCCGGGTGGTCAATGAGAAAGACAAGGATGGAGAATCGTTCTACTTTGAAGTGAATGGCGTTCCGATGTTTGCCAAAGGAGCTAATTATATTCCCCACGATGCCTTGTTGCCCAATATCACGACTGAGCGTTACCATACTCTTTTTCGTGACATCAAAGAAGCCAACATGAACATGATTCGTATATGGGGTGGAGGAACTTATGAAGACGACCGCTTCTATGAATTGGCAGATGAAAACGGAATTCTCATTTGGCAAGATTTTATGTTTGCATGTACCTCCTATCCTTCCGACCCTGTCTTCTTAAAAAGAGTGGAAGAGGAAGCGGATTATAATATCCGTCGATTGCGCAACCATGCCTGTCTTGCTATGTGGTGTGGCAACAATGAGATATTGGAAGGACTGAAATACTGGGGGTGGAATAAGAAATATACCAAAGAAGTGTATGAGGGTATGTTTCGCGGATACGACAAACTCTTCCGTGAGCTTCTGCCTTCTAAGGTTCGTGAGTTGGACGAAGGTCGGTTCTATGTCCACAGCTCGCCTTATTTTGCCAATTGGGGACGTCCTGAATCCTGGGGAACAGGAGATAGCCACAACTGGGGCATCTGGTATGGACAGAAGCCTTTTGAATCTTCCGACACAGATATTCCACGTTTTATGAGCGAATTTGGTTTTCAGTCCTTCCCGGAGATGAAAACAATTGCTTCGTTTGCCACCCCTGCCGACTATGAAATAGAATCTGAGGTGATGAATGCCCATCAGAAAAGCAGTATCGGTAATGCTTTGATACGTACTTATATGGAACGGGATTACAATGTCCCCGAGAAGTTTGAGGATTTTGTATACGTAGGTCTTGTCTTGCAAGGACATGGGATGCGTCATGGTCTGGAGGCCCACCGTCGCAACCGTCCTTATTGTATGGGAACTTTGTATTGGCAATTGAATGATAGCTGGCCGGTAGTTTCGTGGTCGGGCATAGATTACTACGGCAATTGGAAAGCTTTGCACTATCAGGCGCAGCGTGCCTTTGCTCCGGTCCTGCTGAATCCGATACAGGAAGGAGAAGACTTAAAAGTTTATTTGATTTCTGATAAGCTGGAGGCTCTCGATAATCTCTCTTTAGAGATGGAACTTGTTGATTTTACCGGAAAAGTGCTGGACAAGCAGATGGTGAAGTCTCTATCGCTTCCTGCCAATACCTCCTTCTGCGCCTATCAAGCCCCCCTGTCTTCACTGGTGAAGTCGGAACAGAAAAAAAACAGCTTCCTGCTGTTGAAGCTGAAAGATAAGTCGGGACATTCCGTTTGTAGTGAGATTTATTTCTTTAACCGGACCAAAGACTTGGACTTGCCGCTTACGAGTATATCTTGCAAAGTGAAGCAGGCAGACGTTTCTTGTGAGTTAACTCTCCGTTCGCCCAAACTGGCTAAAGATGTTTTCATTGAAATACCTCTTCAAGGAGCCCGTTTTAGTGATAACTTCTTTGACCTGCTACCCGGCAAGGCCCGAAAGATTATCGTAACTTCCCCCTTCCTCAAGAAAGCTGAGAAAGTGGAAGTTTCGTTAAGACATATCCGTGAAACTTATAATTGATTTTATAAATCGACAAACTATTAACTAACACCTATTAATTAAAGTCGTATGAAACATTTTTTTAAACTGACTGGTTGTTTGGCCCTTGCGGGGATTGTATCCTCGTGCCAATCAGAGCAGAAAATGGCCGATTATCAAATTATCCCTTTGCCGCAAGAAATTGCAGTGGGAGAGAGTTCACCTTTCGTCTTGAACAGTGGAGTGAAGATACTTTATCCGGACGGAAATGAGAAAATGCAGAAGAATGCATTATTTCTTGCCGATTATCTGAAAGAAGCCATAGGCAAGGAGTTTGCTGTCGAAGCAGGTACGGAAGGTAAAAATGCCATTATCCTTTCCTTAGGGCTGGACGCCGATAACCCCGAAGCATATCGGTTGAAAGTGGATAAAGACCAGATAACCATTTCTGCACCCAGCGAAGCAGGTGTATTCTATGGTATCCAAAGTTTGCGTAAATCGGTGCCTGTTGCAATGGGGGCTACGGTGGCGCTTCCCGCTGTCGAAATCAACGATTATCCCCGTTTTGGCTATCGTGGTGTACATTTCGACATAAGTCGTCACTTCTTTAACAAGGAAGAAGCGAAGAAATACATCGACATGATGGTGCTGCACAATATGAACCGCTTGCACTGGCACTTGACCGACGACCAAGGTTGGCGTCTGGAAATCAAGAAATATCCGAAGTTGACCGAAATCGGATCTATGAGAAAGGAAACTGTAATTGGACGTAACTCAGGCGAGTATGACGGTAAACCTTACGGCGGTTTCTATACACAGGAAGATGCAAAAGAAATCGTGGATTATGCAGCAGAACGCTACATTACCGTGATTCCTGAAATCGACCTACCCGGACACATGCAAGCCGCCTTGGCTGCCTATCCTGAACTGGGATGTACAGGTGGTCCGTACGAAGTATGGACCCAGTGGGGAGTTTCGGATAATGTGCTGTGTGCCGGTAAAGACATCACATTGGACTTTATCGACGACGTATTGACTGAAGTAATGGAGATATTTCCTTCTAAATACATCCATGTAGGAGGCGATGAATGTCCGAAAACAAAATGGGAATCTTGTCCCAAGTGTCAGGCACGCATCAAAGCGTTGGGCTTGAAGTCTGATGCCAAGCATTCAAAAGAAGAGCGCTTGCAAAGCTTTGTTATCAACCATGCCGAGAAATTCTTGAACGAGCACGGACGTCAGATTATCGGTTGGGACGAAATCCTCGAAGGTGGACTGGCTCCCAATGCGACTGTTATGTCATGGCGTGGCGAAGGTGGAGGTATTGAAGCTGCCAAGCAAAGGCACGATGTCATCATGACCCCCAACACTTATCTGTATTTCGACTATTATCAGACGAAAGACACCGAAGACGAGCCGTTGGCTATCGGAGGTTATGTGCCTTTGGAGAAAGTATATAAGTATGAACCGATGCCGGCTGCGTTGACTCCGGAAGAGCAAAAACATATCATCGGTGTGCAAGCCAACCATTGGTCAGAATATTTCCCGAGTTATTCTCAGTTGGAGTATATGGCGTTGCCTCGTTGGGCTGCATTGTCTGAAGTGCAATGGACTATGCCGGATAAAAAGAACTATGACAACTTCCTCTCGCGCTTGCCTAAATTGATTGAGTGGTATGACCTCAACGGATACAATTATGCAAAACATGTATTCGGTGTAGAAGCTGAATTCAATCCCAATCCTGCAGAAGGAACGTTAGACATTACTTTGTCTACCATTGATAATGCTCCTATCCATTATACGCTGGACGGAACAGAACCTACCGCTGCTTCTCCGGTATGTGAGGGTGTGGTGAAAGTGAAAGAGAATAGTACTTTGAAAGCCGCAGCTTTCCGTCCTACAGGCAATAGCCGCGTGATTACGGAACAGATCAATTTCTGCAAATCCAGCATGAAACCCATTGTTGCCAACCAACCGGTGAACAAACAATACATGTTTAACGGTGTGTCTACTTTGGTAGACGGACTGAAAGGCAACGGTAACTATAAGACAGGTCGCTGGATTGCTTTCTTCAAAAATGATATGGACGTGACTATAGACCTTCAGCAACCCACTGAGATTTCGAGTGCAGCTATTTCTACCTGTGTGGAAAAGGGTGACTGGGTGTTCGATGCCAGAGGCTTCTCTGTAGAAGTTTCCGATGACGGAGAGAACTTCACCAAGGTCGCTTCCGAAGAAT
>JAUUNK010000037.1 GCA_030844565.1 Bacteroides ovatus | reverse complement strand
GTTATTATGAGGTACTTAACAATTCTACCAATCCTGCATATAAAGTAGATTATGTAGACAAATCACGCGTGGTATGTAACTTTATTCTAGGAGGTAACTGTAGCCGGGGTACGGCTAATGTTCTTCGTCCGGGTAACTATAGTCCTGGCGGGTATCTAAATAAGAAGGGTGTAGACCCTAATACGGTAGTTGCCAAAGATGGAACTAATCTGAATCAATATCCATGGCCTATCATCCGTTTGGCAGATTTGTATCTAATGTATGCAGAGGCATGTATTGAGGTAGGCACTTCTACCGACTTGGCAAATGCAAAAACATATATTAATAAGGTAAGGACACGTGCCGGTATCCCTACTGTAGAAGAGTCTTGGCAAGGAATCGCAACCCTCGATCAAAGCAAACTCCGTCAGATTGTCCGTCAGGAAAGGATGATAGAGTTCTATTTGGAGAATCAGAACTTCTGGGATATGCGCCGTTGGTTATTGGCTGAACAATATTTCGGAGTAAAAGCGCAAGGAATGAACATCATGGCAGAAAATATTAATGATTTTGCTACGCTCACTACTATTGACTTTGAACGTAAGTTTGAAGCTCCGACCCAATATCTGTTGCCGATTCCTACTACGGATATGAATCGTGACCCGCAGTTGGTAAATAATCCCGGTTATTAACCCATTAAAACGTATTAAAATGAAAAAGATACTATTATATACAATGTTTGGTATGTTAGGACTGGCTACTTTGAGCAGCTGTTCTGATGATGACAATTACCCGACTCCAACTCCTTTGGACCCTAGCTCGATTTCTTATGAAGCTAAGCCAGGGGCGATAAAGCTGAAGTGGAGTATTCCTGAGAACGCTAATTATGAGTATATCCGGGTTTCTTATACCTTGCCTGAAAGCGGCAAACAGTGCTTACGTCTGGCAAGTGTATACAGTAATACGCTGCTCGTGGAGAATTTGTTGAAACGATATGGAGAAATAGTTTATACGCTCCAACCGTGCAGCAAGGATGGCAAAGGTGGCGAAAAATGCTCCATCACTGCTCAGGCAGGGGCAGCTACTACTACTGTCAAGTTGGAAGCCACTACAAAGAAGTATGATTTAGACGAAACTAAAGTGTGGTGTGATAATCCTGAGACTTCCGAAGGAACTTTTGCAGCGTTGTTTGATGGCGTCACCAGTGACCAAAATAATTTCTTTCATATCTCATGGTCCAACTCTACAGATTTTCCCCATTATATTGTAGTGGATTTAGGTGAATCGGCATCTGCTTTCCGTTTCTCCTATTATGGTCGTAATCATGGAAACAAGGATAATCCCAAGGATATAGATATTCTGGTGAGCAATGAGTTTGAAGATATACCTGCTTATTATGAGAATGAGACAGGAACCACTCTTGTTGGCTCTGTATCCGACCTGCCTTCCGAAAAGAATGCTTCTTATGAATCTCCCAGTTTCACTGCCTCCACCCCTTTCCGGTATGCATGGCTCAAGATTAAATCGTCTACAAGCGGTAGCCCTTGGATTGCTTTAGGTGAGTTGACATTTTATAAGGTAAAGAAAAGCATTTATGACCCGGAAACGGGAGAAACGACAGTGTTAGAATAGCTTGTTGTTTTCAGTAGGCTAGTTAATTATAGATTAGTTTGTTAAGGTGGCGGGGATACAAATGGAAAGGTAAGGAAGAAGTTTGTATCTCCGTTTTTTTATTTATAACCTGATAATTGAGTGTATCATGAAAAAGCATTTATTACTTATTTATTTACTGGGATTACCGTTATGGTTGCTGGCTGCGTGTTCCAGTGATGATAAAGCCGCGACTCCTCTGTTGACCCTAAGCAAGGAAACAGTGGATTTTCCAAATGAAGCCGGTGAGCAGAGCATTACCATTACCACCAATGCAGAGTCGTGGACAGCTAAAGCAGACAAGGCATGGTGTCACACGACAGCGAATGGGAAGTTGTTAAAGATAGCCGTGGACGAAAGTGGGGAACGGTTGATACGTGAAGCAAACGTTACTGTCACTGCCGGGGGGCAGTCAAACACCATCAAAGTACGTCAGCTGGGTTATGAGGCTGCCATATTGATAGATCCTCAAGCTTTTGAGGTAGAAGCAGTGGGAGGAGAAGTTCATTTTAATGTAACCACCAACGTGCAAGTGGAAATAACGCTTCCCGAATGGGTGAAAACAGCCACCTCTACACGTGCTCCTGCAATGGTAACTACTGCCCACTCTTACAGTGTGAAAGCGAATGCTGGAGACGAGAAGCGGCAAGGTAGTATTTTGATTACGGAGATATTGCCGCAAGACGCTACGGGAGAAGAGACCCTCGTATCAGCAGCGATAACCGTTATCCAACGAGGTCTGAATGAATATATAGGAGGAGACGGAGAAGATATAAAGGGGGATATAAAGATAAAGGTAAAAGATGGTACAGCCTCTTCTTATCACAATGGAGAAGGTATTGAACAGTCTTTCGACGGTGATTATTCCACCATCTACCATTCCGATTGGTCTAACTCCGGTTCCGACTATTTCCCCATTACGCTGACTTATAATCTGGAAGAAGACTCGGATGTGGATTATCTGGTCTACTATCCTCGTAGTGACGGAAACAACGGTCGTTTCAAGGAAGTGGAGATACTCTATTCAGAAGACGGAAGCGTGTTTACTCCCTTAATGGAGAAAGACTTTCAAGGGTCGGCTTCCACTACTAAAGTTTTGTTTGACCGCACCATTCATGCCCGTTCTTTCCGTTTTGTAGTGAAGAGCGGAGCAGGAGACGGTCAGGGATTTGCTTCTTGCGCAGAAATGGAATTTTATGCGAAAAATCCCGAGACGTTTGACTATTCTACACTCTTTACGGATGAAACATGCAGTGAATTGAAAGCGGGAATCACGGAGATGGACATCGAACAATGTAGCTATCCTTTCTTCAAAAATCTTGCTTACTATATGTTGAAAGGAAAGTATGATACGGAATTCCGTGTAGGTGAGTTCAAGGCTTATCCTAATCCTGATATTCAATCTGCCACTCACAAAACGAACCCTTATAGTTTGTTGGATAATCCGACAGGTATCTGTGTGAAAGCTTATGAGACTCTGATTGTGATGGTAGGCGATACACATGGATATGACATCAGTCTGCGGGTTCAGAACCTTGATGCTCCAGGTAGTGACGGCTTCGGTGGGGCGACATATCCTTTAAGCCAAGGCATCAACAAAATCACCGTGAACGAGAAAGGGTTGGCATACGTAATGTATCACACCAATGCTTTGGACGAACCTGCAGCACAACCTGTCAAGATTCATTTTGCTTCAGGAACCGTAAACGGCTATTTTGATTCTCAGAAACATGCCGGTCGCTGGAACGAACTGCTGGGTAAGGCAACAGATAAATATTTTGATGTAGTAGGCGAATATGCTCACCTGACTTTCGAAACAAATGATTTGCGGAAGTATGCCAATACCAATGGGAATGAACTTATCGACCTTTATGACCAGATTGTGCTCAGCGAGGCCCGGATGCTGGGATTGGAGAAATATGACAAGATGTTCCGTAACCGTATGTATCTGAATGTAATGTATCATTCTTATATGTATGCCACTTCCTACCACACTGCGTATAATCAGGAGACGATGAGCGAAGTATGCGACCCGAATAAGCTGAAGACCAGCGGTTGCTGGGGTCCCTCCCACGAAATAGGCCACTGCAACCAGACACGTCTGGGAGTGATGTGGATTGGAATGACGGAAGTTACCAACAATATAATGTCGGAGTATATCCAGACTACTATTTTCGGGCAAGGCTCGCGTATCCAGACAGAAGATATGGGACACGTCTACCGTAACCGTTATTCGAAAGCATGGACCGGCATTATTGCTTCCGGAAGTTCTCATGCCGATTTCCAGAATATCGGAGGAGATGCTGACGACGTATTCTGTAAATTAGTTCCTTTCTGGCAGTTGGAACTTTATTTCGGTAAAGTATTGGGCAAAACTCCTTTGCAGCAATCCGATAAGGGTGGTTTCTATCCCGACGTTTATGAGTATGCCCGCAATAAAAGCTACGAAGGCATGAATGATGGAGCAATACAGCTTGATTTCGTTTATAACTGTTGTCTTGCTTCGCGAACCAATTTGCTCGATTTTTTTGAGAAGTGGGGTTTTCTGACTCCAGTTAATAAGACGATTGAAGATTATGCCACCCGCAATCTCACTGTTACCGAGGCTATGGCAGAAGAACTCCGGAATAGAGTGAATGCTTTGGGATATCCGAAGCTGGACGTAGCTTTGGAATACATTTCAGACAATACGGTGGATTTGTATAAAACCAAAGCAGCCGTCATACCGGGGGCACATGCCACTCACGTTGCCAAATCCTTTACCGAAGGTAATATTTCTTATAACGGTGAATCGATTACTATCAAAAACTGGCAAAACGTAGTGACATACGAAGTGAAAGATGCGCAGGATAATTTGATATTTATTTGCAGCGGGGAGACCACTCCCTCGTCTACCCACACTTTTACATTGCCGGTGAGCTGGAAAGAAGGATTCAAACTGTATGCAGTATCATCTACGGGAAGCCGGACCGAAGTGCCGATGGATTGAATAAAAAGTTTAACTTAACACGAGTGCCGTAATTTACGGCAAAATATGATGAGGAGAGGGGTTGTGCCGACTTTGTGAAAAGTAGCACAATGCTCTCCTTTCTTTTTCTAGATAATGAAAGCTTTCTCACAAGGTCCTGACAACTTCCTTTCCCTATAGGTTAGTATCTTTTCTACTTTCTATCTTCTTCCTCGTAAGTATAGCCTGCTTTTGGATGACATGTTGAAAACTTTACGATGCTTTTTGCAGATAAAGTTCTCCGGGGAGGGATATATTTATGAATAATTATTATTTTTGCCCTTGTAACCGTTAAGCAAATGGAAGAAAAAGAGTTGATAACAAAAATAAAAGAAGGAGATAATTCAGCTTTTGCTGTATTATATGATTGTTACTGCCAAAAGGTGTACAATTTTACGAAGCTCTATGTATCGTCTCCTACTGAAGTGGCGGAAATCGTTCAGGATGTTTTCGTGAAACTCTGGGAAGCTCGCCATTTGCTGATAGAAGAAAAGGGATTGGAGGGATTCTTGTTCATCGTTACCCGCAACCTCATCTTTAACAATACCCGCAGAAATTTCCGTGAATCCATGTTCAAGATGGCCGTCATGCGGGCTATGGAGAATAATGAATCGTATGGCATAGAAGAAGAAATGGAGACAGCCGACTTAAAAAACTATATAGACCGCTTGGTGGCGGTGTTGCCCGTCCGCCAGCAAGAAGTGTTCCGCTTGAGTCGCGAGCAGAACCTGTCTTATCAGGAGATAGCCGTTCGTTGCGGTATCTCAGAGAAAGCTGTGGAACGACATATCTACCTGGCCTTGAAATTCCTGAAGAAGAACCTGCCAATGTTCTTGGTGTTTATGAGTGCATAACAAGAAAAAGAGGAGAATGCCCATGACTGAGATAGAACTGATACAATCGATGAAACAAGGAGATGAATCCGCATTTACCGCTTTGTACAAGATTTATTGGGCAAAGGTTCATAACTTCTCCCGTCTCTACCTCAGTTCCCTAAGCGAAGTAGAAGAAGTGGTGCAGGAAGTTTTCGTCAAGGTATGGGAGTCTCGCGCCCTCATTCGCGAAAAGGAAAGTTTCTCAGGATTCTTGTTTATCATTACCCGCAATACTATTTTCAATCAATTCCGTCGGAGCTTTAACGACGAAGCATATAGAGATACGGTGCTTTCTGCTGCACAGGTATCCACCACCTATGGTGTGGAAGACGACTTGTATGCTGCCGAACTGAAAGATTGCCTGATGCGGTTGCTATCCGAACTGCCCCCCCGGCAACAGGAAGTGTTTCGCATGAGCCGGATGGAACATATGAGTTATAAAGAAATCGCCCTTCGCCTGTCCATTAGCGAGAAGACGGTGGAACGCCACGTCAATGAGGCATTGAAATTTTTGAAAAAAAATATGCAACTTTTCTCTATATTTATTTCTTTGTAATCCTTTTCACCAATTTGAGTATTTCTTAGTGAAAAAAATGCTTTTTCACTGGGGGATACCCTTGTCTTGTGTGTATTTACTATGAATAGCACTATTAATGGGTAGAATGAAATGGAACAAACGATAAAAGAAGATAAAGAAAGGTTGCTGGGGAGACTGCTGGTAGGAGACTTGTCAACGGAAGAACGGGCGAGCCTCGCTGAGCACCCTGCCGTGGGCAATGAATTGGAAAAACATTGGGAAGGTTCACCAAATACCTATGTGGATATTGAAAAAGAATCCCGTATATTACACAAAGTGCTTCGTGAGATTCGTAAAGGGGACCGTGCAAAATACGAAAGAAGAACTAATCGCTATCTCTGGGCAGCATCTATTGCTCTATTTCTGGTGTGCGGAACATTGTCGACGTTGTTGTTCACCAAACAAAAAATACCTCAACGGTGGTACGTAGTCCAGTCGGGACGTCAGTCTATGGATTCGCTGCGGTTACCGGATGGCACGTCGGTGATGCTGAATGCAGGTAGCCGGCTCACTTATCCGGAGAAGTTTGTAGGTGACCGTCGGGTAGTAACTCTTTCGGGGCAGGCATTCTTCCAAGTCACTCCCGATAAGAAACATCCCTTTGTTGTAGAGACCCGGCAGATGGACATCACCGCGTTGGGCACAGCATTTGAGGTGTTTAGCTTTGACAATGATAAGACGGCGGAAACCATTTTGCTGGAGGGAGCTATAAAGGTGGAGCCGGCAAGCTGCAAGAATGAAAAACGGAAAGATGCTTTTATTCTTCATCCGGATGATAAGCTGACTTGCACCAGCGACGGGCAGATTTCTATAGAGACAGTAAATGCCGATAGTTACTCCGCATGGCGCACGGGGCAGAAGTTGGTCTTTCGTGATGAGAAGCTTTCGATGATTCTTCCCCGCCTTGAGAAGTGGTATGGACAGAAGATAGAATGTGCGGAGGAAATTCAGGATTTTTATCGATTTACGTTTACCATTCGTACCGAGCCGTTGGAGTTGATGTTGACCATTATGTCGCACAGTGCGCCTTTAACATATCAGCTTAAGAACGATGAAACTTACGTATTAAAAGAAAACACATAATTAATCTTGTTTCAAATTATTAATTGAAAAATCCTATGTTGATGGAAAGAAACAGACTCGGACTATTCAGTCCACGGAAAGTAAGAAGGCAGTTAGCCTTTTTCCTGATGATTTGCTGTATTAGCATAGTGCCTGTCACTGTATTTGCTCAGGTACTGAAGGTTTCGATGAAGAAAAACAATGTATCAATACAAGTTGTTCTCCAAGAGGTGGAGAAGCAAAGTGGATACACTTTTTTCTACAATGATAACCGGGTGAAACTCAACAAGAAAGTTTCGGTAGATGTGACAGAAGCTCCCATGGAAGAAGTATTGGACCAAGTGTTCCACAACTCGGGATATACCTACCGGATTGTAGAAAACCAGATTGTAATTTCGGTGGCTACACCAAAGCTGGCGGTCAAAGCGGTGCAGCAGCCACAGCAGCAAAGGCAACAGAAGATTAGTGGAACGGTGAAAGACACGTTTGGCGAAACCATTATCGGAGCGTCCATAGTAGAAGTGGGTACTACTGCCAACGGTACGGTGACCGATATTGACGGAAAGTTTCAGTTGGCCGTCACCGGCAATCAGTTACGGGTGAGCTACGTAGGCTATACTCCCCTAACTGTGGATGTGAAGCCGGGAATGACTACCTACAACATCGTGTTACACGAAGATACTAAGAACCTCGAAGAAGTAGTAGTTGTGGGCTATTCCACCCAGAAGAAAGAGAGCTTAACAGGAGCCATGCAGGTGGTGAAACAAGATAAGTTGCTCGATATTACCACTCCCTCTGCTGAAAACCTACTGAGTGGAAAGGCGCCGGGCGTATACGTCAACAGCGGTTCGGGACAACCGGGCGCCACTGGTAAAATTGTGATTCGTGGAAAGGCTACTGTAAACGGAGGAACAGACCCGCTGTGGGTCATTGACGGCGTGTTGGTGGGTAGTGGAGCTGGCAATCTGAATCCCGCAGACATTGAATCTATTTCTGTATTGAAAGATGCAGCCTCCACAGCTATCTATGGTTCTATGGGCGCCAATGGCGTGATTGTGGTGACTACCAAGAAAGGAAAATCAGGGAAGGCTACCATCAACGTATCTGCTAAGACGGGTATTTCACAACTCAACATGGGAGGTTTCTCTGTGATGAACGGCGCGGAGCTTTATGATTATTACAAATCCTTTCCTAACCAAGAGGCTATTCAGTTCGCGCAATACAACGAGTCGCTTCGCAACAAGAACTTCGATTGGTTTGATGCCGCCACCCACCTGGGGTTGGCACAGGATTATAATATCTCCGCTTCAGGGGGAAACGACAAGATAAAGACGTATATCTCCCTGGGGCTCTATGATGAAAGCGGCGCTGTGAAGGGATACGAACTGACTCGCTATAATTTCCGTTTCAACGTGGATTACCAGATGACGGATTGGCTAAAAATCAAACCTTCCGTATGGGGTGCACGCCGCGACGTGATGGACAAGCAACATGCGGTGGGCTCTATCTATCGTTGCCTGCCTTGGGACAGTCCTTACGATGATGAAGGCAATCTTTATCAGGAAGCCCAGCCCAGCGAATGGGTATCTCCTAAAATGGGTAACTATCTCTACGACCTCCAATGGAACTATGTAGAAACAAATTCCTATGAGTTCATGGGTAATTTTGACTTCGATATAAAAATAACCGACTGGCTGACATTTTCTTCCGTCAACAACTATAAGTACGGTAATACTACTCAAAAAGCTTATACCGACCCCCGTTCATCGGGTGGACAGTCAGATAACGGTTTGCTAACCGATTATAAATCAGAATACTACCGTTTGTATACCAATCACTTATTGCGCTTCAACAAGATTTTCGGCAAGCACTCGGTAAACGCTTTGCTGGCTTATGAGTTCAATTCTTACACCGGCAAGGTAACGGAGCAGGCGGCTACGGGATTCCCTCCCGGATTTGTAGTAGCTGATGTCAGCACTACTCCAAAGAAAACAGCCGGTTCACAATCGGAGTGGGCCGTACAGTCTTACTTCTTCAATGGAAATTATGCGTATGACAACCGTTATTTGGCTCAGTTCTCTCTTCGTCGCGACGGTGCATCCAACTTTGGCGAGAATGCCCGTTACGGTACTTTCTTCTCCGTCAGCGGTGGATGGAACATCAATCGTGAAAAGTTTTTCCATGCCGACTGGGTAAATCAGTTAAAGTTACGTGTCAGCTACGGTTCTGTGGGAGCCCGTCCCGGAACTCTCTATCCCCAATATGCTCTGTACACCATTACTGATGGCTATAACGGAGCTCCGGGTGCCATGATGTATCAGATTGGCAATAAAGACCTCACTTGGGAAAAGACCTATACACTGGGCATCGGTCTGGATATGATGCTCTTTGACCGTGTTACGTTGAATCTGGACTGGTATAAGAAGAAAACCACAGACTTGCTCTATAACGTGCCTGTATCCGGTGTGTTAGGTTGGTCGGTAAATTATAAGAATGTAGGTGAAGTTCAGAACCGAGGTTTCGAGGCAACTCTGGGTGTAGACATCTTGAAGGGAAAGGACTGGAACTGGAGCGTATCTGCCAACATCGCTACCAATAAGAACAAGATAAAGGAACTCTATGGCGACAAAGCAGAGATTATCGTAAACTATGCCTCATCCAACCTGGTGGGAGCTGCGGATAAGATTCTGAAACCGGGATATGACATTGATTCCTGGTATACCACCGAATGGGCGGGAGTGGACCCTGCCAACGGTGACCCCCTATGGTATATGACCGATGAAGAAGGCAACCGCGTGAAGACAAACAAGTATGCGTTGGCTTCTAAGAGTCCGGTTATCTGCGGTTCTTCCAACCCTGACTTTTATGGCGGTTTCTCTACCTCTCTCTCTTGGAAAGACATTGACTTGTCAGCCGTGTTCGGCTATTCGGTAGGAGGAAAGATATACAACTATATGCGCATGGAATTCGACTCTGACGGGGCCTATACCGACCGTAACCAGATGAAACTGAAGGGTGGTTGGAAACGTTGGGAAAAAGAAGGCGATATTGCTACCCATCCGAAGGCTATGTATGGAAACACTTCCAACTCTAACAGCGTTTCCTCCCGCTACTTGGAAAGTGCCTCTTATCTTCGCCTGCGCAACCTCACTATTGGATACAACATCCCCGTGAAGAAATTTATCTCCAAGCTGAGAGTATACGCCTCGGGCGAGAATCTGTTCGTCATTTCCGGATTCTCGGGTATCGACCCCGAAGTGCCGCCTATGAACAACGGTGCAGCCACCGGAGTTGCTACCGCTGTATATCCCCAGACGCGTAAATTTATGTTTGGATTGAATATAACTTTATAATGACAGATATGAATATGAGAAAAATATATATAGCAGCGTTGGCGATGACCACGCTTATGATGGGTGCTTGCGACATTGAGCGCCTTCCTTACGGTTCCTATTCCGCCGAATCGATTCAGCAAGACAAAGCAGGGGCACTGGACATCCTGCTCAATGGATGTTATGCACAGTTGCGTTCTGCTACGGACGTGATGCACCGCACCGGAGAATATCCCGGTGATAACATCATGAAGCAAAACGCCACCACTAACAACTTCAGCCAGTATATGTCTTATCAGCACACTGCCTCCAATAACCACTTGCCAGGCGTGTGGAAGAATGGATATAAAATCATTGCACAGGCCAGTGACATCATTAAAATGGTAGAACCGGGCGAATCTGCCGAAGTAGATCAAAAACTGGGAGAAGCCCACTTTATGCGCGGCATGATGTACTTTTATCTGTGCCGCATTTTCGGACGGCCTTATTACCAATCGCCCGAAACTAATCTTGGTGTGCCCATCGTGGATATTCCCGAGAAACTAGACGGTGTAGTACTGCCGGATCGTGCTACGGTGAAAGAAGTCTATGCCCAAGTAGTGGCAGACTTGCGTAAAGCGGAAGAACTGATGACCATCTATCGCTCGCCTATCTATGCCTCCAAATACTCTGCTCAGGCATTGCTCTCCAAAGTGTACGCTTATATGAGCGGTACGTATGAGAATCCTGACCGGATGTATGCCGATTCTGTCTATTATTATGCGAACCAGGTCATTGAGAACGGACCCTTTGAACTTCTGAATCGCGCTACGTTTATGACTTATAACCAGATGACGCCCGACAACAAGTCGCAAACGGAGACTATCTTTGCCGTAAAACGTCGGGACGCCGAAATCTCCAACTACAATCCTGTTATCGGAAGTATGTATGCCAGTATCCAGAACAAAGGCTGGGGAGAAATATACGCCAGTAAAAAGTTGCTCGACTTGCTTGATGAAGAAGGCTACAACGATTATGCTAACGAAAAATTCATAGATGCCCGTGCTGCCTTTATTCATCCGCAATATCGGGAGACCAACGGGCAGAAGACCCGCGCTTTCCGCTTTGTTTACGAGTTGCAAAACAACCAGGGACAGTTTAGTGGCTATGGCTACCAGCAACCTGAAATTGATGAAAGAGCAGGAGGCAAGCTCTTTGCTGTCTACAAAGATGCAGATGGTAAGATTACTTCGGAATACGAACTGACGCCTGTGGACGTGGACCGCCATCGCTATTCCATTTCCTATAATGGAAAAGAATATATTGGCGTGGACGACTACTATGTAAAGCTCAACAACGGCTATCCACAGTTCTATAGCTACAAGTGCTCCCTCGAAGACGGCATCCCGCAATTGCATTCACCCATCGTTTCGCGCTTGGCAGAGATGTATCTGTTGCGTGCCGAAGCTTCTGCAAAGAAAGGCGATTATGAATCTGCCCGCAAAGACATCAACACTGTTCGCGAACGCGCCATACCCGGCAAAGGGTATGTAGAGGGGTATGTAACTTCTGCCAATGCCAAAGAACTGATAATGAAAGAACGCCAGTTGGAGTTAGCCTATGAGGCAGACCGCGGCTTCGACGTCTATCGTGTAGGCGAAACAATGGTGCGCCGCTATCCGGGCTTCTATAATACTATTTGGGAGATCGAACCCACCAGTCCATTGGTTGTGCAACTCATTCCGCAGACGGAAATCAATGCCTATCCGGGTACTCTCACGCAAAATCCTATTCAATAAACTTACATAAATACGAGTAAAACATGCATGTATTCAATTACTCATTAGGTATGTTGGCAGGAATTTCCCTGCCGGCTACCGCTGTTATGGCTGCCCTGCCTCATACGGAGGTGGAGAAGCAGAAAAAAGACCCTTCGACACCCAACATCGTGCTCATTGTAGCCGACGATTTGGGATATGGTGATTTAAGCTGCTATGGCGCCCACCGGATTCAGACGCCGGGCATGGACCGCATCGCTAACGAAGGAATCCGCTTTACGCAAGGATTCTGTACTGCCGCTACGTCTACTCCCAGCCGCTATTCGGTGATGACAGGCAAGTATCCCTGGACCAGCAACGATGCTAAGATTCTGCCGGGAAACGCTGCTCTCATCATCGACACCAAGAAGATTACTTTACCCAAAATGCTGAAGCAAGCCGGTTACACTACCGGTTCGGTGGGAAAATGGCACATCGGGCTGGGCGATGGTAATGTGGACTGGAACAAAGACGTGCATCCAGGAGCCGCCGAGATAGGCTATGATTATTCTTATATCCAGGCTGCTACGAATGACCGCGTGCCCTGCGTGTTCCTTGAAAACGGTAGGGTAGTGGGCTTGGACCCCAGCGATCCCTTATATGTAGACTACCGTAAGAACTTCCCCGGTGAGCCCACAGGAAAGGACAACCCCGAGATGCTGCGTATGCATCCCAGCGTGGGACATGCAGGCTCCATCGTGAATGGAGTTCCCCGCATCGGCTTCCAGAAAGGTGGTAAAGCTGCCCAGTGGAAAGACGAAGAGATGGCGGAACTATTCCTCAACAAGGCAAAGCAGTTTGTCAACGACCACAAGTCGGGCCCTTTTTTCCTCTACTACGGTTTGCATCAACCTCATGTGCCTCGTGTGCCCAACGAACGCTTTGCAGGTAAGTCCGGCATGGGACCCCGTGGCGATGTTATTCTCGAAGCAGACTGGTGTGTCACCGAGTTCCTTAATGAACTGGACCGCTTGGGACTGGCAGAGAACACTTTGGTGATTTTCACCAGTGACAACGGCCCTGTATTGGACGACGGCTACCAAGACCAGGCAGAAGAGTTGGTAGGCGACCATAAGATTGCCGGTCCGTTGCGTGGCGGAAAGACCAGTATGTTCGACGGTGGCACTCGTATTCCTTTCATGCTTCGCTGGCCTGCTGCGGTGAAGGCAAATCAGGTTTCGGACGTCTTTGTCTGCCAGATGGACTTGCTGGCATCCTTGGCTGCCTTGCTGGGACAGACTTATCCCGACAAAGTGGATAGCCAAAACACTATCGACGCTTTCTTGGGCAAGAGTAAGAAGGGACGCAGCGAACTTGTCATCGAAGGCATGTTCAACTATGCTTACCGCGAAGGAGACTGGGCTTTAATTCCTCCTTATTATAATCCTTATAGCAAGGAAGACGGAGAGTTTATCGGACTCGGATATGGCTATAAACTATATAACCTGAAAAATGACATCGGACAGCAAGAGAATCTGGCTGAGAAATATCCGAAGCGTTTGGGCGAGATGATTAACCGCTTCGAAGCATTGAAGAAGATTAATAAGGTGACGCGATACTAAATATATGCACCTTTCCTAGGACAATGCCGGAATTCGTCCCTCTTATCGGGATGGATTCCGGTGTTTTCGTTGATAACCTTATTGAGCAATAATCCATTCTCCCAGATTTCGTTTCTCGGCATCGAAGGAGACCCCCACTTTCACCAGCTTTCTGCCATCTACAGTATAAGGTAATAGATAGCCTTTCTCGTCAATCTGCTGCAAAGCTTCCTCGGCAGTACCTTTTAGTTTGAATTCGAATACATAAATATAGTCAGCAGTGGACACCACGGCATCTGCACGACCGATGGCTGTACGTACTTCAGCTTGCGTAAACTGCCCCATGAGCTTGAAGACAAGATAGAAGACAACTTGGTAGTGGCGTTCTGTTTTCGCATTCAACTCGTAGGGAAAGTCTGCAAAGAAGCAGCTCAGGCGGGTGAGGAAAGCTTCCGCTTGACCTGTTTCCAGTTCATTCACAAATTTGCCGATATAGAAAGAGGTATCTGTAGGGGAAACCGGTGTGTAAAAAGGAGCAGCGAAATTGAGAAAGCCGTATTCCACCTCTTCATTCGGGAATCCCAAGGTGTATGTGCGGAAGCGTTCATTATAGGATTTTATCGTCAGATACCCACTCTGATAAATCATCGGTACAGGATTACAAATATCTGCACGGTCGTCGCTCAGTGAGGCGGAAGAAACCTCGATGCCCTCTAGTCCGCGGAGGTCAAAGTCTGTTTTCTTTAGTATCTCTACCAGAAAAGTAGGAGTGCCACTGGCAAACCAGTAATCTCCGAAACGCAGTTTAGCAAAAGCGCTCAATACACTAAAGGGGTTATACATTGGGGTAAACTCCTCGCTTGGGGTGAATCGGTATCCGTCATATTGGCGGGTGAGTTGTTCCAGTATATCGTCGTAAGTTGTTTTATTTTGTTTTGCCAGCGCCTGAATCTCCGGGTCAAATGTAGCTTCTATCTCAGAACGGGTCATGCCGCACAACTCATTATATTGAAGGTCGAAGCTGATGTCATTGAGCTGGTTCAGCGTGCTGAAGATACCCATTTGTGCAAACTTGGTCACGCCTGTTATAAAGACAAACTGTAAGTAGGCGTCTGTACTTTTGAGCACCGTATAGAAAGCAGTCAGCGTATCACGAAATTGTTTTTGCAAATCAGGATTGTCGAAAGTTTGGAGCATAGGCTTATCGTATTCATCGACGAGCACCACCACTCGGCGCCCTGTTTGTTCGTAGGCACGTTCGATGATGGTCCTGAAGCGTCCTGAATAGGTCTTTGTCCCTTTATCCACGCCGTATTGTGCTTCCCACTTTTCGAGCTGTAATTCCAGCATTTTTTCCAGTCGCTGCGGACTATCATATTTCTCGGCATTCAAATCAAGATGAAGTACCGGATATTCAAACCAATTCTTCTCCATTCGCTCGATGGCTAGTCCCCTGAAGAGTTCTTTCTTTCCTAAGAAGTAAGCTTCCAGCGTAGAGAGCAGCAAGCTTTTTCCGAAACGGCGCGGACGACTCAGAAAATAAGGCTTTCCCATCGTGACAAGACGATAGATTAGTGCTGTTTTGTCTACGTAAAGATACCCCTCCGACCGGAGGAATTCGAAACTTTGTACTCCTATCGGAAGTTTGCGAAGCTCATTAATGGGTGCATTCATAACAGTTTTTACCTTTAATGTGGCAATGATGGACAAAGATAACAAATTCAATAAAGATTGTGTCGGGTGGGGTGTAATTATTTTGGCAGCTAACTTTCTATCGAAGAAGTAATGGATAAAGCAAGGCGCGTAGAAAAATTTTTTGATAGGAACTTGTTGTTTTGATAATTTACTAATAAAGATAAAGTGTTTTATTTAATTTATCCACCTCCTTTTATGTCTGCGGAAAAAGATTTATCCTTTTGCCTAAAATCATTCTGCGTTTATGCATAAAAGCTTGAAGAGTTTTAGGCAAAACTATCTTCTCGTTTATAATAAACTCTATATATGTGTTTTTGAGTGATAAAACTCGTGATATTTAACAAAAAAGGCTGCAATTCCCATAAGGGGTTGCAGCCTAAAGCTTGTATAAGTGATGTCTATATTCTAGTTTGTATAGGAATTTTTCGAATGTTTTGTTGAAATATTATATTTATTGTGCATGCATTCATCTATCCACTGGCTATGCCGGATCACTGTATTATATATTCTTTTCATTCGTTTTTCCGCTTTTAATAGGTTGGGTTTATAGTTATGCCTACAAATATACAACATAAAAAGGGCTTTGTCAAGTCTCCCCCGATATTTTTCCGTTATAGTGCTTTGTTAATAGCCTTTTCTATAAGTCCTTCCATCACCGTGTATCCTTCGGCAGTGGGGTGCACACCGTCTTTGGTATACAAAGGGTTCAATGCACCGCTTTCTCCGGCAACCATTTTCTCATAATAATCCACATAAGGTATCTTATGGGCTTTAGCGTATTTTTTCAGCCGTGCATTAAGAGCAGCGATTTTCTGCGGTGCATCTTTAATCGAAGCGTTC
Source organism: Bacteroides ovatus (assembly GCA_030844565.1). Taxonomy (GTDB): domain Bacteria; phylum Bacteroidota; class Bacteroidia; order Bacteroidales; family Bacteroidaceae; genus Bacteroides; species Bacteroides ovatus_A. Next base: position 15,841 of record JAUUNK010000037.1, on the reverse strand, counting down.
CATCCGAAAGCTGCCGCAGGCAATGTGGAGGTCAGAATTACTTTAATTCCATTCGCCCGTGCAAGTTCCACCATAGAGACAATATTGCTAAAAGTATAATCTTCGTTATAAGGATCTGTGTTCTCTGCAACGTCGTTCGTGGCGGCATTGATGACCACCAGTTTGGGAGACAGGTTAATGACATCCGGGCGGAAACGCACCAGGAATTGATAAGACGTCTGTCCGCTAATGCCACGACCTATATAGCCGTGTTTCTTGAAGAATTCAGGATGTGTACGTACCCACCCTTCGGTGATGGAGTTTCCCATAAACACCACCCTTTTCTCATGCTTAGCGGGCTTGGGTAATTCCGCGTTTGCCTGCGCATAGCGCTTTAAGCCTGCCCAGTCTGTGCGTTGGGCGTGCATGTTGGCGGGTGACAGGCAGAAAAGGAGGGCTGCAATGAGCAGCCCTTGAATGAATCTATCCTTTTTCATTATTTTCGTTCTTTTATTCTTTATACCTTCTCTAAGTAAAGATGCCTGTTATTGATAAACGGCAAACTCGTAGATGCGGGTGGCGTTTCCATTGAAGCCTTGCTCCGGACGGGTGACATAAAGACGTATGTAACGTGCTTGTACCGGTTGGGACAACGTTCGGTTAACCACATTATTCGAGTTTCCGCGTACACTGTCTACGGTCTTCCATTCATCGTTGGCATTTTCTTTAATTTGAAGGAAGCAGTCGCTCGTAATCCACGATTGGTTCTCTTGTCCGGCATTCACCATTTTCCAGCTACTGATAGGTTTGTTCTCTCCCAGGTCGAAGTCTACAAACTGGGGAGCGGCGCCTACATTGCACCATTTGGTGTCGGTGTTGCCGTCCGTCAGGAATTTGGGCAATTCGTCCTGGTTAGTGTATCCCGAGCAGGCTGCGATGCTTGCACCTTCCAATATGTTCTTTTTGGGAGGAAGCGGGGTGGAGAGTAGGTCTTGCTCTTTTATTGCCGTGCGGAAGAGGGTGGAGGCAGCTTTCACGGGCTGTACTTCTTCTTTCACAAGTGTAGCTGCGAACACAACGATTTTCTCATTCTTCGGGAGGGTGACACTGGTGGCGCCTTTAGGAATATCTATTCCAAATTTAAACATGTAAGTGAACTCATAAGGCCGGTCTCCGTTGGAGGCATGGCGGTGAGTGCCTACGTAGGCTACTTCTGCCTGTTTCAGATAGCCCTCTGTATGTCCGGTGTGTCCCCATTGTCCGATGAAGCCTGTGTAAGAAGGTATCATGACTTCTTTTTTATTGGTTCCGCACGTGAATGTGGCGATGTAGTCTGCGTCCGTGGAGGCGGCAAGGAAATAGATACGGTTGTAATCCTGTCCTGCAGGTAGCGACAATATATCACCTTTGCATGTCATTCCGTTAGGGGCATCTTTCTCTCCCAGGCGGAAAGGTATCTGATTCACTGTCAGCGAATCAGGCAGTAATTCGGCTGCATACGAGTAGCCGGATTCGAAATTGCCTTCGTGCCGGAATTGGTTCCAAGAACTGCATTTACGGTCATAGCTCAATGGCTGGTAAGCATATTTCAAAGGAGTGGCGGCATGTGTCGAAGGTTTCAGCCGTACTTTGAAAGTCTTTACCGAGAAAGGAGTGAGAGTCATCTGCAACTGATTTCCTTTGAAAGATGCCTTGTTCAGTTCTTTTTCCGTACCGTCTGCTTCGCAAGCGTTCAGAATGTCTCCGGCAAAAGTAAGCGCAGCCTGTTGGGGTGCTTCACCTCCTGTCTCATACACGCGTACTACGTATTCGTCTGAGCTTTCGGCTTTTTTCACGGCTTTGATAATTACGTTGGAGTTGTTAGAAGCTACGAAAGAGAATTCTTTTCCGAGAGTCCCTTTGTGTTTATCTGCCTGAAAGGCTTTCAGACATTGGTTGAGTTGTTCTGCCTTTTGCACGGTTTTTGCTTTATCGAGTTTGCCTGCATGACCAATGAGGCTGTAGGTAAAACTGTGATGACCCATATCCTGGCGGTTCTGGTAAGCATAGTTACCAGAGGTTTCCGGTGTGTGCAGCAGGGTGAGGCGGATGGTGTGGTCGTTCGGTTTGTCCCATCCGTATTTACTGTTGTTGAGAATAGACACGCCGTAGCTGTTGTCTTTGTCAGTGAGGTCTGCCCAGTAGTGTGCATATACTTCGTAGGCTGTTTTTGTATTGTTTCCGCGTTCTACACTACCGATACCCAGGTCGTAAGTAGCTTTCTCGTTCTGCACATTTAGAGGGAACTCAGCTTTGAGAAGAGCATTTGTGCTCTGCCAGTCAAATTCGTTGTGGAAGTCGATGCGGTCGGCAAGGCTACCTTCGTATAGGCGGATGTATTGTTGGAACACCGATTTTCCATGGGTCTTCTTGATAGAAAGAGTCTTCCGAAGGTCTCCGTCTTCTTCAAGGGTGATTTCCGTCTGACCTTCTCCAATAGAAACAGGCTCACGGTCGAGGGTGCTTTTTATGATTTCCCATGCCGGCCAGTTGTACGATTTGTTCTCGGTGAAGAGAGCGAGGCGGATGGCTTTCCCGGGTTTTACCAGTTCTTTGCCATTTCTCTTATCCACTAAGGATAGGATGTCTCCTTTTGAGTCTACCTCTATTTTATATACGGAGTTCTCTATCGAATGCACCGGTTGGGATGCTTGAACGGATTTCTTTGAAGAGCTTCCCGAAGAGCGGACATCGTAGACGGCATATCCGGTGGCAGGAACGCGGGCATCGATAAGCAAATGGGCTTTCCCGTCCTTATAAGTAAGGAGTTGCGAGCTGACTTTCTGTCCCTGGGCATCGAATACGGTGATTCCTTTCGGCGCACCGGGCATTTCTACTGCTACTTCGGTGACGGTATTTGCCTCGAATCCCAGAGGATTGTAGAGTACTACGGGCGTCCCTTTTACACGTGTATCCATCTGGTGGATGGTGTTGCCGGCGGCAGAGGTGAGGATGTCGGAGAATTGAGAGAGCGAGATTAGTTCATCGTTCCATGAAAATTCATAGGCGCGGGGGATGCTGGTTCCTGTCAAGTCGTCGTGGAACTGATGGAAGATGAAACGTTTCCATGCGTCGGACAGGGCAGTACCGGGATAAGTTGCCTGGTTCAGCCAATCGGCGGCTACGGAGGCTCTTTCTGCGGCGTCGCCCAGTAACTCGTTTTGTCGGTTATAGAGCTTCATGGCTGCTTGGGAGGTGTAGCATCCGGTGCCGTGTACGTCCATAAGAAGTTCGCCGTTGAATACAGGCAATTCAGGATGATTTTTATAGGGCTGGTAGTCTTTAAAGAGCTGGTCGCTGGTGGCACTGATAATTTGTAAGGGACCGCTGCCGTGTATTCCTTTTTCTACGGCGCGCACAGAGGCAATGGTAGGAGAGCCCCCTATATCGCCCGTACCATAGTAGCGGTATACGGTGTTGAGCGGCGTGCGGCGGGTCAGTTCATACAGGTCTTTATTCTGTGACAGGTCTGCGTCTTCCCATCTTCTTCCGTAGTCATATCCGTGGGCCAGCATGATGGAAGAGCCGTCTATTCCTTTCCAAAGGCCGATGGTGAAGGGGTGTTTGCTGTTGCCATAGAAAGGATGTATTCGCCAATCGAGTTTCTGGGAAGAAAAGCCGATAAGACCGCAATGAGAAGCGATGGTAGGGAGCGTCCAGCCAAATCCGAAACAGTCTGGCAGGAAGATGTCAGTGCTTTCCGTCTGGAATTCCTTACGATAGAATTCTTGCCCCAACATGATGTTGCGGATGGTAGATTCGGGAGAGGGTACAAGCACGTCGTTGGCATCCCAACTGCTGCCCGAAATATGCCAGCGTCCAGCTTTGATATATTCTTTCAGCTTTTCATATTCGGCGGGATAATATTCTTTCATCCAATAGTATTTCACCCCACCTTCAAAGTTAAAAATGTAATTGGGGTATTGTTTGAGCAGTAACAGGTTTTGGTTGAGCGTGTTCCATACATACTCTTTAATGGTAGTCTGGACATCCCAATTCCACTGGGTATCAAGGTGGGCATCTGCCACCATATAGGCTTTAGCCTTCTGTTCCGGTTGTCCGGAAGTCTGGGCGCTCAAGCTGCAAGGGGCAGCCGTCAGTGCGGAGATAAATAGTAAAGTGTGTAGTTTATTTAGTTGCATATCAATGAATGTTTTTCGTTATTGAATACCGGCAAGGCGGCCATACATCTCTATCATTGCTGCTTGGGTGAGCAGCCATTTTCTGTTGTCTTTGCTATTGCCGGTCATGTCGGCATTGAACAATCCGTTTTCGTCGCGGGCATGGTCCCAGGCATAAGCCAAGCTTTTATCAAAAGCATCGAGATAGGTTTTCACCCCATCGGCATTATAAAGCTCGATGAATCCTCTTAGCATCACAGCGGTGAACCAAATATCTCCTTTCTTTATTATCTTAAATGCTTCTCCTCCAGCGGGGGTAAAGTCGGTGAAGAAATAGTTGTAGCATTCTCCGGCGATGTTTTGAGCGTCTTTCAAGTACACCGGGTCTTTAGTGAGTTGGTAGAGCAAAGCGGCAGATTGCATCATTTGTCCGCTGTTATAGGCAAATTTGGCTTTTCCTATTTTTCCGTCGAGGCGTATATTGTCAAAATAGAGATAGTCGGTCGGGTCCTGCAAGTTCTTTTGGGTCCATTCGTAGAGTGCCTTTCCTTTTTGGAAATAGGCGCTGTCTCCCGTAGCTTTGAATAGTTTCAGTGCGAGTACGGAGCCGGGAGCATTGGAGCAGGTGTTCTTGGAACCTTTCTTTTGTTCGCACCAGTAGATGCCGCCACCCAGTTTGTCGTCTGTGCCGCTTTCGATAAACTTCCATATCAGTTGCGCCTTATCCAAGTATTTCGGTTCTTTGGTCATTTGGTAGAGGTCGGTGAAGTCGATACCCAGCCAGATGTTGTCGTCATAGAACCGGTCCGAAGCGGGAGCGGTGTTGATATAAGAAGAGTAAGCGTGCGGGGTGCGGGTGACGTCGAAATACTCTTCCAATCCCGGCAACACTCGGTTGTCCAGCATTTCCCGGTATTTTTTCTCCTTGGTGGCTTCCAGCAGTGCGTTTACGGCAGAGAATGTTCCCGAGTAAGGCCAGAGATAAGAATAGGGGTTGGGCTGGTTGCTTTGGTCTTCGGAAGCCAGGTAGGTGGCTTTGTATTTTTCTTGGAAAGGAAAGTTCTCCCGCAGCAGGGAAGTGTTGTCTACTGAATAGTGTCCGTAAAGGGAATCCAATGTTTGCCGGGCTTTGTCGAGGTTTGAATTGGATTCCATTTTCTGATTCGAGACACAGCCTGTGAGGAGAGAAAAACATAGTGTACCTAATAGAAAACGTTGTGGTTTCATGATTCTTGATATTTAATAGTTACTTGATTCTGATAACAACTCTTTTTGTATTTTACCTTAATTGATTGTTTTACCTTGCTTTATCGCGCAAAAATACGTTTTACATGCCGTCGGTATGTACGCCCTTATGTCATTTCTGTATATATGGCAGGGAATGGCACAAATATGGATATTAATGTCACGCATGTAGACTTGGGAGAGGAAGATAGGGAAGAAAAACAGGCATGGACGTTTTGCCGGTTATGCAAAGGTCCATGCCTGGAGAAGTCGGTGTCTTATTCCCACTCGATAGTTGCGGGTGGTTTGGAACTGATGTCATAGGTGACGCGGTTCACACCTTTCACCTTATTAATTATGTCGTTTGATACTTTGCCCAGGAAATCGTAAGGCAAATGAGCCCAGTCGGCAGTCATGGCGTCCGTAGAAGTTACGGCACGCAGGGCAACTGCTCTTTCGTATGTACGTTCATCGCCCATCACGCCTACAGATTGTACCGGAAGCAGGATGACGCCTGCCTGCCACACCTGGTCATACAATCCCCAGTCGCGCAGCCCTTGGATAAATATGTCGTCGGCATCTTGCAGGATGCGCACCTTTTCCGGAGTAATATCTCCGAGGATACGAACGGCGAGTCCGGGTCCGGGGAAGGGATGGCGGGTAATCAGATGTTCCGGCATGCCCAGTTCACGGCCTACACGGCGTACTTCATCTTTGAATAGCAGGCGAAGAGGCTCGCAAAGCTTCAGGTTCATCTTCTCCGGAAGCCCGCCCACGTTGTGATGGCTCTTGATTACCGTGCCGGTGATGGAGAGAGATTCGATGCAATCGGGATAGATAGTACCCTGAGCCAGCCATTTCACATCTTTGATTTTATGTGCTTCTTCGTCGAACACGTCGATGAAGCCTTTACCTATAATCTTACGTTTACGTTCCGGTTCCGTCACCCCTGCCAGTTCGGCAAAGAATTTGGCGCTGGCATCCACGCCAATTACGTTCAGTCCCAGGCATTCGTAATCGTGCAATACATTCTTGAACTCATTCTTGCGGAGCATACCGTGGTCCACGAAGATGCAAGTGAGATTCTTGCCGATAGCACGGTTCAGCAATACAGCGGCTACGGACGAATCTACGCCACCGCTCAGTCCGAGCACCACTTTGTCGTCTCCGAGTTGCGCTTTCAGCTCTGCCACCGTGCTTTCGATGAAGGAAGCGGGCGACCAGTCTTGCTTGCAACCGCAGACGTCTACTACAAAGTTCTTCAAAATCTGAGTGCCGTCTTCCGTGTGGTATACTTCCGGATGGAATTGCACGCCCCACACTTGTTCGCCTTCAAGCTGATAAGCGGCGATGGCTACTTTATCGGTAGCGGCAATGGCTTTAAAGTTAGACGGGATAGCAGTAATCGTGTCGCCGTGACTCATCCAGACTTGTGTGTTTTCTTTCACTCCTTTAAACAACACGTTGTCTTTGCAAAACGAGGAAAGATGCGCACGGCCGTATTCGCGTGTACCCGCAGGTTCTACCTTTCCTCCATTTGCATACGCCATGAACTGCGCACCATAGCAGATGCCCAGTATGGGATATTTCCCCCGGATTTCACTCAAATCGATTTTGAAAGCATCTTTGTCGTATACCGAGAAAGGGCTTCCGGAAAGGATGACCCCTTTAATGCTTTCATCTCCCTTGGGAAACTTGTTGTAAGGAACAATTTCACAATACGTATCCAGCTCGCGCACGCGCCGCCCGATGAGCTGTGTGGTCTGCGAACCGAAATCAAGGATTATTATTTTTTCCTGCATATAAATGTATGGATTATGAATAAATGTTTTGCAAAAGTAGGAAAAAGAACCAAAAGAGGGGGAAGAATATGCAAAAAATCTGCTACGGAATGTTCTTTTGACTGATTAGCCAGCTCTATTTGAACAGGAAACAAAAGAAAAAAATATTTTATATATATTTAAGATATGGGATTGTAGGGATGAGGGTTGCTATGGGGTATTTATATTTAGAGGAGAGAAAAAACTTACAATAAAATGATAGCCCATGCTTATGAAAAAACAAGAAACGGCAAACGAACCTCTCATTTCTGTATGTATCGCAGTCTATAATGCAGAGGAATATCTGAATGAATGCATTGACAGCATTATGAACCAGACATTTAGAGATTTTGAACTATTACTGATAGACGATGGGTCGACTGATCATAGTGTAGATATTGTGAGAGCTTACCATGACTCTCGTATACGGTTGCTAATTAGCAATCATGATTATATCAGCACTCTGAATCTGTTGCTGACGGAAGCAAGAGGAAAATATATTGCCCGGATGGATGCTGATGACAGGATGATACAGGACCGCCTCTTATGGCAATATGAATATATGGAAGCACATCCTGAGGTAGATGGGTTAGGAGGAGGACTTCGTTTGTTTGGTGATAGTGTAGAGATTTGGATTCCTCCTAAATGTTACTGCCCACTGGGCGTTTTAGATATGATGCATGGAACTCCTGTAGCACAAGCAACCATGATGATAAGGCGGGACGTAATAAAAAAACATCGGTTACGTTATGAAAAGGATTATATTTTAGCCGAAGATTATCGTTTGTGGGTAAGGATGATTCAATTGAATTTACATATAGAAAATTTACCGGAAGTCTTACATGAATATCGAATCTCGGATAAACAAATAAGTTTTCGGCATAAGGAAAAGCAAAAAGAGATTGCTCGGCGGGTTCGAAAAGAACTAGAAGAATGGATTGTGCAGAAAGAACAACCTTATACATTAGATACCCTAGCACCTTTGCCTCTTTCTGGTAATCAATTGACTATTATTATTACTTTTTTGAATGAAGGAGAAGAGGTTATTAATACAGTTTGCAGTATTCGCCAATTTGTGGGAAATACGGTAGACATCATTGTGATTAACGACCATTCCTACGATGGATATGATTACTATCATCAGCTTTTGCCCTATCGCGTACACTATTTCTATAATAAAGAGCGTAAAGGTGTTGCGGCATCTCGTGACGTGGGTGTATGTCTATGTAGCACTCCTTATTTTTTGCTTCTCGACGCCCACATGCGATTTTATGAAGGGAAGTGGGTAGATAGTCTTGTCCGGTTATTAGAAGAGAATGACCGATGTGTCTTGTGTTGCCAGACAAAAGCACTAAATAAAGATAACCTAGGAAACGTATTTGAAAGGAGAAACGTTCCGCCTGCGTATGGTGCTTATATACCTTTTATGAAAAATAAATATTTACCGGATATAAGGTGGAAAAATAAAGAATGCTATCCAGGAGAAAATATAGAGCCAGTTCCTGCCGTATTGGGTGCCGGATATGCGGCAAGTAAACGTTATTGGCAATATCTACGGGGGCTCGAAGGTTTATTACTATATGGATGCGATGAAGCTTATTTAAGTCTGAAAGTATGGCTCGAAGGTGGGCAATGCTTGTTGGTGAAAGATGTAGTAATTGGACATATTTATAGACAAGCAAGTCCTTATGAAGTTCCTACAGAGAAGTTTGTCTATAATTATTTATTCGTTTCTTCTTTATTGTTTCCGGCACCTTTACGAATACTTTCTTTTGCTATTGCACAATGTATCAATAGGAAGTCATTTGACGAAGCTATTCAACTGCTGTCTCAAAAGAGCGCGCAAATAACCGAATTAAAAGAATATTATAACAACATATTCACAAAACCTTTTGAAGAAATAGTAAATCTCAATCGCTTCTTGGATGTAGATCAGGAAAAGGATATACTTCAAAAGCGGGATATATTACCAGAGATTGCTGATTTTCTCTTTCAAAAGCCTATGCCTTCCGATGTGGGTATTATTGAAGGAGTAATGAGTGAAGTTTTATTTTTTTTTCATTATGCTCGTTTTACCCACGAAGAACAATGGCAGGAACATGCTTATAGTTTACTGAACAAGATTTTAGTAGTAGATGCTGAAAAATTATCGGTAGACTTCGAAAAAGGTCTTAGTGGTATTGGTTGGGGACTTCTTTATTTACAAGAGCAAGGATTTATAGATGAAGAAATGGTAGAACCATACCTTTTGCAGATCGATTCCCTTGTGATGTCGATTCCTATTGGCAATATAGACACACTCTCTTTTACTCAAGGAGCCGGAGGTGTTATGTGGTACTGGATTACCCGCTTCTTGCATTCCGATGAACAAAATAAGAGAAAGTTGTTTGAAAGAAATTTTATAGTCTGGATGCATGCTAAAGCTGAAGAGATGTTGCAGCACTCCAATGATCTTTTTGTGGTGAATGCTGCCTTACAATTCAAATATATAAGGAAATATAAAACTGAATTGGAAACTTTTCGATATGTTCCCTCTTTGCATGATTGGATGAACTTCCCTTCATTTTTACCCAAGAATCCTAACTATTGGAAGCCTGGTATGGCTGGATGTACTGGTGTAGGATTGTTAACAATGCTAGTTTTAACCTCTAATAAATAATGCTATGGAATACAAAGTGAGTAAATATAATTATTTTTTGTCTGGGCGTAACTCGGTGGTTTTATATAACTCAGCATCTGACGCTCTTTTAGTGCTTGTTCCTGAACTAGCTGAGTTGCTGGAATCTAACTCAGCCCGGATAGAGCAGATTGTGAATATTCATCCTGATTTTTTTTACGCACTGAAAGAAAAGGGATTCATTGTACCTAAGGAAACGGATGAGGTAGAAAACTTTATCCATCTTCTTAGAAAAGAAGAGCAGTCTCCCAGAAAGTTCAATATGATAATCAATCCTACAATGGATTGTAATTTGCGTTGCTGGTATTGCTATGAGAATCACACTAAGGGGACTGTTATGTCTTCCCAAGTGATTGAATCCATAAAGAAATTAATTTGTAAAAAACTGGAAAATGTTGAATTGGAAGAATTGAATATTTCTTTTTTCGGAGGTGAACCTTTGATGCAATTCCGCAGGGTAATACAGCCTATTGTGGAATATGCTATGGGTGAATGTGACACACGTAATGTCCGATTAGGAGTAAGTTTCACTACTAATGCAGTTTTATTGAATGAATACATGATAACTTGGCTGAAACCGATTAACGAAAAACAGCCTATAGGATGGCAAATTACTTTGGACGGATATAGAGAATTTCATGATAAGTCTCGGCTGACAGTAGATTCGCGACCTACTTACGATATTATAGTTAAAAATATCAAAGCGTTGGTAATGAATGGTATGAAAGTTACTGTACGTTTTAACTATACAGCTCAGAACTTACCGTCTTTTGTGGATGTGCTACAGGATTTTGAGGATCTGGTTCCACAACATCGTAGCCGGATTTTTTTTGATTTCCAGCAAGTGTGGCAGGAAAATCCTGTGGATAAAAATTTAGTAAAAGATGTAAAGATGGCTTTTCTAGAAGAAAAGTTTGATGTATCCTTAGAGCAGGTTGCTTCAAGATATCGGTGTTATGCGGATAAAGAGTCTGATATTGTTATTAACTATACAGGCGATTTATTTAAATGTACGGCACGAGAGTTTAATAAAGGTTTGCGTGAAGGGGTGCTGTTGGAAAACGGTGAGCTTTCTTGGAACAATCTTTATGAACGTAGGATGGCAGTGAAATATGCTAATGTAGGATGTAAAGCTTGTAGAATATATCCTTTATGTTTTGGGGGGTGCTCTCAGCGACAACTTGAAAAAGAAACAAATACTTGTTTAAGAAAACTTTCAGAAGAAGAAAAAGAAAGAATAATCAGAGTAAGGGCTCTTTGGATATTACGACAACACAATAGTAATCAATAATTGTATGGCAGTTTCTTACAAGGAATAATACACCTTGCCAGAATAGTTATGCAAACGTAAATATACTAATAAAAGGAGGTTAAGGCATAGGATAGTACGGTCATTTTATTTTTTAGAAAGCTTGCTCTATAGTAAGCTAGTCACGAGTTTATAAACTTTAATTTTAAATTATTTATGGATCAGGATTTATTCTTTAAAGGAGAGATACCTGCCTTGGAGAGTGACCAAGAAGGGAAACTGAGGGGCGGCTTTTGTGCATTAGGTGGAGGCATTGATCTCCTTTCTAATAGCGGATGTACAGACACAGGGTGTGGACATATAAATAAGGGATGCACAAACAAGTGTGGTAGTGGTTCGGGCGTTACTAATCAAGGTTGTACAAATAACACATGTGCTCCAGGTTCTTCTGATGAAAATGCTGGTTGTACAAATGATTGTGGAACAGTTGATACGGGTTGTTCTCATCAAAAGGACGATCAGTGTACCACTCCTGTTAATAATCAAAAAGTGAACGGGCTCTCTTTTTTTAATTTGGGGACTTCGGCTTTATTCTAAGCTGATTTATTACATACACTTCAGGCATATATGCTTGGAGTGTATGGTGTTTATTTATATAATTTTGTAACCAATGATTTGTATAATGAAAGTCAACTATAATATTTTGAGAACAAGTTTATCAATATTTGTCTTCTTGCTGATGTCCTGTGCTTTATCAGCCAAAGACCACTATGTGTATGGCAGCGTGGTGGATAACTTTCACAAACGACCTATTCCGGGGATGAATGTTGCCCTATTGTATGCAGATAGCACTATAGTATCTATTTGTTGTGTGGAAGAAAGGAAATATGATGAGCCACCACGTACAGTATTCTCCTTACCAGTGAAAAAGGAAGGCAAATATATCTTGCGTTTCTCTATGATAGGTTATCAGACTACTTATGCGAATGTGGATATAAAATTCAGACGGAATAGCTATGTAGTAGAAGTGGGTAGATTTGAAATCGGCGAGCAAATCTATAAACTTAAAGAAACCTCTGTAGTGGCTACTCAGATTAAAATGGTGATGAAAGGGGATACAGTGATATATAATGCGGCTGCATTCCAATTACCGGAGGGGTCAATGCTTGATGCCTTAGTCAGCCAATTGCCTGGTGTAGAATTAAAGAACGACGGGAGAATTTTTGTAAATGGTAAGTTTGTGGAGAATTTGTTGCTCAATGGCAAGAACTTTTATAAAGGTGACCCGAAAGTAGCTTTGGAGAATTTGTCTGCTTATATGGTAGACAAGGTGAAAGTATATGAGAAGTCGGGAAAGTTGAGCGAATTTATGAATCAAGATAGAGGGGATAAAGAATATGTGATGGATGTTCATCTCAAAAAGCAGTATTCTATAGGTTGGATATCGAATGCAGAATTAGGCGGGGGAACGACAGAACGTTATATGGCACGACTGTTCGGCTTACGTTTTACGGCAAATTCCCGATTGAATGTGTTTGCTAATATAAATAATGTTAATGATAATCGGCGTCCCTCCCGAAATGGAGATTGGAGACCAAGCGATCTGCCGACAGGGCTTCAAACTACGCAAGTGGGAGGCATATCTTATAATTTAGAAAAGATAGATGAAAATCGACTTTATGTTACTTTAGATGGCAAGGTGGAACATTATAATACTACTACTGAAGTTGATGCCAACAATGTTACTTTTTTACCGGCAGGTGATATGTTTAGTCGCTCTTATAGTAAATCGCGTAATAAACGAACAAGCTATTCATCGTATATTTCTGTGGATTATTGGAAGGGTAAGAAATATTCAATTGGGATGGATGAACGATTGTATTGTCAAACTTCTGATAATTCCGGTTTTAGTAGATTAGGGACTTTTTCATCTAATCCTCTGGCGGTGATAAGCGGAAATATGCTTGATAGTCTTTTTGCACCAGATATGGGGAGTGCCTTTCGGCAGATTTTGATTAACCGGCAATGGCAGGAAAGGAAAGAGGAAGGAGACTATTTGAGTAGCTTTACGAATATAACTTCTTTAGTGAGATTGGGTAACAACCCGTTGGCAATTAGTGCATTTTTTCAGTATAACAAGGAAAAATTGAATACTTTTGTAAAAAGGCGCTTGGATTATTTTCAAAACTCGGCTTTATCAAATTCTGATTATCGAAATCAATACTTTCATCAGCCGGGAAACAGACATCGATATTCCGTACAAGCGCGTTATGATTATAGATTTGCTGATAATCCGGGAGTCGAAGAAATAAACATTTTGTTGGCTCCTTATTATACAATTGATGACGATTACAAATCGTCTAAAAGTTTTCTTTATCGGCTGGACCAACTTCCGGGGTGGGAAACTGAAGAGACTTCGCAGTCTCTGGGTATACTTCCCTCAGCCGCGGACGTTATGCAAACAGTTATTGATGAACGTAATAGCTACGAGTCTGAAATTCACGAAACGGAACATGAATTTAGATTGCGATTGTTGGTAACTAATTTTAAAAAAGGAAGCTGTAAGTTCACTTTGGAGGCTAATCTAAAAGCAGGATTACTTAGACAGAAATTAGATTACTATAGGAATAATAAGTATTATCCTCTTACTCGAACATCTTTTTTGCCAAGACCGAATGCTTCTGTTACTCTGGAAACTAATAAAGGTCAATTTGAATGGAATTACGAAATAAAGAGTCAAGCCCCTACTTTAACTCATTTGCTGGACATAAGGGATGACAGTGATCCTTTAAATATATTTTTGGGTAATACAGATTTGAAAGATATGCATACTCATACGGTGACCCTGACCTTTAGGAAATTCCGTCAAAAGACACAAAGTAACTTTTTCCTTTATACTGGCTTTAGATATACGAAAAATGCTACAGCCATGGGGGTAACGTATAATCGTGAAACAGGTGTACGCACTTATCGACCGGATAATATAAATGGAAATTATGCTATTAATAGTAATATTCTTTATGGACGTGCATTAGGCGAGAAGCAAAGATGGAGTTTCCATACAACTACAAGATTTTCTTATAATCACAATGTAGATTTGATAGGGGTGGAAGGAGCTACACAAAGTCTGCGCAGTGTGGTTAATAATGTGTATCTAACTGAAGAATTAAATTTAGATTACCGATTAGGCAGCAAACTTAGTCTGGGAATGAAAGGGAACGGAACATGGACCCATGCTACTGGTAAGCGGGAAGATTTCAGTACTATCAATGCCGCTGATTTCAACTATGGCTTAACTGCTCAGGTGGAGCTACCTTGGAAAATGCAACTGAGTACAGATCTCACTCAATATTGCCGTCGGGGCTATGAAGACCCAGGAATGAATACGGATGAGTTAACTTGGAATGCACGTTTATCTAAGAGCTGTATGAAAGGAAACCTTACCTTTATGCTAGATGCTTTCGATATTTTAGGTAATCTTTCTAATGTACGCCGCACGCTGAATGCGCAAGGTCGAACCGAAAGCTATTATAATGTGATTCCTAGGTATGCCATGTTGCATGTAATCTATAAATTAAATATTCAGCCTAAAAAAAAGAAATAAAAGTGTAGGTAATGAGAATGAAATTGACACGGCAATTTGACCAAATGGATTGTGGACCTGCTTGTATAAGAATGATCGCTCAGTATTATGGGAAAAAGTATCCGTTAAGTTATCTCCGCTCTATTTCCTGCTTGAGTAGGGAGGGTGTTAGCATTGCCGGAATTCGTTCTGCTTTGAGTGAGATAGGCATTTATTCAGCTTCTTATGAACTTACATTGGAACAATTGAAAAAACAATGCCTCTTACCGGCTGTCCTACATTGGGAACAGAATCATTTTGTGGTAATATATAAAATAAGTTGGAATCAGTGGAAAAAAGAATGGTTGTACTATGTAGCTAATCCAGCGTTTGGCAAACATGTGTTTGCGGAAAAAGACTTTGTTGGTTACTGGTTAAATGGAGATAAAGGAGTCGCAATAGTGTTAAAGCCTATGGATGCTTTTTATCAGAAACAGCCCGTCAAAGAGAAACATAGTTTATTTCAATTTGGAAAGAAGTATGTGTGGCCTTTCCGTAGGGAAATGGGACAACTGGCTTTTGGTTTGTTAGGTGGCATTTTGCTCTCTCTCGTTACCCCTTTCATGACTCAGGCTATGGTAGATAATGGGGTAGGAATGAGAGATTTAGGAGTAATCCAAAGTCTCTTGTTGGCACAAATTGCTATTTTCGTTGGGACATTTTCTATGGGGCTGGTTAGCAATTGGGTGACCTTGTATATGGGTACGCGCATCAATATTAATATTTTGCATGATTACTTGTCAAAACTGTTGAGTCTGCCGATGACTTTTTTTGAAACGAAAAGTATTGGTGACTACCAACAGAGGATTGGAGATCATGGTCGTTTGCAAGGATTTACCACGCAGGGAACCATGCAAACTGCTTTTTCTTTGGTATCTTGTTCGGTATTGCTCGTCATTATCGGATATTACAGTATAACTATTCTGGTTGCATATTTGCTACTGACCGGGCTAAGTACAGTGTGGATGATGTACTTTTTCCAGAAGCGGAAATCTTTGGACTATGAACAGTTTCAGTTAAGTTCTCAAAACCAGAACAAACTCTATGAACTACTCAGAGCCTGTTTAAATTTTATTTAATAATATCCTAATAGATGCCAGTTTTACCATT
>JAUUNK010000036.1 GCA_030844565.1 Bacteroides ovatus | reverse complement strand
ACTTAAAATCCCTTGGCCATTGCGGCTGTGCGGGTTCAAGTCCCGCTTCGAGTACTCTAAGGGACGAATCGTGTTTTCCACGGTTCGTCTCTTTCTTTTTATCTCCGTTACCTGTTGGATATGAATACTTTAGAAGAAAGAATTGGTTCACTCTTTTAGGTTCAATATGCTCGTTATTTTTGTCGTAAATAAATCCGTCAGGAAACACGAGTTTTTGTAGTCTTCTTCTTCCTTCTAATCCTTGCAACTCCCACAGTCCAAACAAGTTAGAACGCATTTTAAAAGCAAAATCAATGAATTTATCGAGGTTCAATATTTCTGTATTCACTTTTGAAAATTCGTTCTTTAAATCTCTGACTTCTTTCTCTAATTTCGTCATAACCTTCTCACAGATGCTTTGTTTTTTCGCATCGGTACAGAGTGCATAATTTGTTTCTACTTGTTCCAACTCTTTTTCTTTAGCTTTGATGTTCGCTTTGATAGATTTGGCTCGTTCCCTGTTTTCTTGGTTCATATATTTAAATGTGATGGTAAGTTGCATTTTTAAGAGTTCACTTACTTTGTCTGATAGGGCATACCTGTTTACTTCTTCTTCAAAGGCTTCATGTACCTTTTTAGTAGAACTGTTGTACTTGCATCCTTTTCGGCTGCAAACGTAATAGCCTATATCAGTACGTCCGAATCTCTTTCGCATTTTGGTTGATATGCTGGCAGATAGATTTTTTCCGCAACATGGGCACTTGATACTACCTAATAATGGTGCATACTCCTTATCTATCTTTTGTTCGTACCCACTATGATTTTTGGATAACTCTCCATTTACTTTCAAGAAGATTTCTTTTGGTATCAATGGAGGGTGATTGCCTAGTATGATGTCCCCCTGCAAGAATTTGTGTGCCATATAGCCACAATAAAAAGGGTTCTTGAATAGTTCTGATAGCTTCTGTTTACAGATATGGAAACCTTCTGCTGCCAGTCTATGCCTAATTTCTTCATTGGATAACTTGTTGTTTGCCTTCCAAAGAAATGCTTTCCGAATCAGTTTGCCTTCTTCGTTAATAGTTATAATTTGTTCCTTTTTGGTTGTTTTTTGGTCATATCCTCTAGGGGCTTTTCCAATCCATCTTCCTTTTAATAACGCTTTTACACTGTTTTCAATGGTAGTTGCTCGTTTTTCGTCATTCTGAAACCTTGCATTTGCAAGTTCCATGAGTTGCATATACTTTCCTACTGGAGTGCGTGGGTCATAGTTGGAGGTTGCAGATACTACGTATGCTCCTCTAGCCTCAACTTCTTCAATGATAGTTGTACTTCCCGTTCTGCTGAAACGGGAGGTACTAAACACTATTACTGTTTTTACGGGTTGACTGCTGCCTTTCTTATTACTTTGTTTGATGAAAGCAAGCATACGGTTAAACTCCTTGCGCTCTTTGTCGCTTTTGGCACTTTCATACGTGCCACCAAATTCACCAACGACAGTGTATGAGCGTACTTTGGCATACTCTCTGCATTTGTCAATTTGCACTTCAAGGCTTTGCCCATCAACTTGCTCGCTTGAACTAACACGAGTATAAATGATGGCATTGCCGCCTATTTGCTCTTTTTGTTGCTTTTTGCCTTTGGCAAAACCTTTTAAATCAAAATTCTCCATATTGTGTATTTTTTTTAGTATATGCTTCGTAGCTTAGAATTGAAAAAGCATATAGTGTATCAATTAATTCTTTGGTGTCTTCTTGGGTTATTCCTTTGAAGTTACGATTTTCTTTGATTGTATCTATGTTTAAATGCTGTGCATCCATATTGTGTTTTCATTACAAAATTGATTATTATTAGGATAAAGAGAAAAAGTAAGTGAATGTCAGATTGTTTATTAGCAATATTTTGCATTTAACTACTCCGCATTCCGCATTTCCGCACTTTCTATTTCATTGCTTCCATTTGCTTGCTCGTTGATAGCTTTTTGCTCTGTATAATATTCTTTATATTCATCTACCCATTTTTTTATGGTCTTATCGCTGATGCCCGTCATTTTGGCAACCTTTCTGTAACTCTTATGCTCTTTGTAGAGTTGATATACCTTTTCTTTTTCGGGAGTAATATTACCAGTTCCTTTTATCAAGTCCTTTTCTTTTGCATATCCTTCTTCCTTGAAGTATAGAAAATTATCTTCTCCTTTTTCAATGGAGCAGACCAATACGTGTTCTTCGTTCAATATGATTTGGCTACTTCTGTTCTTTAGTTGTTTTATGTATCGTTTTTCATCACCGTCTGTTTTTGCTTGCCCTATACAAAAACAACTGTCAATGAAGTTTCCCACATTCTTAGACCCTGCTAAATTGTCTAAAGTAATAGGAGAATTGTCTTTTTTCTTGGGTGAATGTCCCAGTAGCAAGAAACTTGCTCCTAAGCTGTTCATGAATGTACGTAGTTCGAGAATGAAGGTAGCTGCTTCATTTGCTTTGGATAGATTGGGGTGCAAACAAGTGATATTGTCTATAATGAATAGTTTGATTCCTTTTTTTGTTACCGCTTCTTCGATTCTCATTCTTAGGTAGGCTCTGCGTTCTTTGAAATTTTTAGCCATATCAAAATCAAGATTAGGGCGATAGATATTCTGAGGGAATTTGCAGGGGATTGTGCCATCTTCGTTTGTATATCTATCACAGATTTGTTGAATGTTCAATTCATAATCAAAATATAGAATCGGTTGTTTCTGAGCTACATGTTTGGCTATCTGCATTGCATAAATGCTCTTTCCACAATTACTTGCACCAAATAAAACACATAGTTCATTTTCGTACCAAAGGTTTTTGTATAGTGGCTCTCGCTTTGGCTGCTTCATACCTTCGGCAATAACATCATTCATTGTGGTGTATTCAAAACTGTCTTCATTGAAAGTATTTCTTAAATTAATCATTATCGTAATTTTTTTATGGTTATACATAATGTCTTTGGTACCTTTTGACATTGCAAAGTTATGGTCAGTGGACGACTTGATAACTATTATTTTTTAATTTGAAATGTAATATTCTTAAAATCAGCTGATTATTCGCAAAATGGGGATTTTAGAGGGGATTTTTTTGCAAAAAATAGGGGATTTTGATTAAGCAGTGCTATATTTGTAGTGTTAATACTAAAGGATATAACTATGTTAAAATACACATACCATCTTGAATATTATATTGGTAGTGCTCCGCATAATAAGCATGAGGGCTTTTATAGTTGCAATGAATTATTGGAAAAAGAAATAGTACTAACAGAAAAAGATGTTCGTTGTCTCCGCATAACTCCATTAACGAGATTGGCTTCTTTCCTTGTTGGAAGTGCATATTTGGCTACAGATGAACTTCGCCAACTGTGTTATATATATGATGGTGAATATCAAATTTATGTAAGAGTTATAGAAAGGTATGATAACATGTTTGAACTCAGTGATTCTCTTTCTAATGACTTATACTTATTTATAAATAGGATTTCTAAAGCGATACTTTTTTTTGAAAAAGCAGATTTGACAGTAGGAGATATAGTTGAAATAGGTGATAGCCTTAAAAATAAACTATTGTCATTAGATTTGTTTAGTAATTATTTGTTGATTGAAGCGGAAGTGGATTTCCTAATTCATATTGATAGGTTATCTTCGCTAAAGTATTGTAAAGCAATAGTGCAGGAAATTATATCTATAATCAATGAAGATGTGATGTTGGCTTATAATAAAGTCGAATATGTTAGATTGGATGAACGACATAAACAATTATTTGATATTGTCCAATCTTCTATTGAAGGTATAAATGGTGTGCTATATAAAATGACAACTTTATTTGGTTTTTCTTATCAATATACTCCTTATGTTTCATTACGTACTTTTTTTAATCGTATATTAGAGTATTTAGATTTGGAAATAGGAATTTCAGATACTTCAAACCAAAAGGTTGAAATTCTGCAAAATAATATAGAAGAGAATAGTAAACAAGAATTGTTGGAGAAATTATGTCCTGTTTATAAAAATCGTAAAGAATTAGAAACTATTCTTGATGAAATAGATGAACATTATCATATTGAAGCTTGCTCTAAATTAGATAAAGTGGCTATTATTCTTTTATTAAGAGAACATTGTAATTTTCTAAATCAAAATATTGCAAAGAAGTTTAATCAATTAAGAAAACTTGTTTTGCAGTACTACGGTTTTTCGGATGTGTCATATAAAGAAAATGATTGTAAGGAAAAGAGGATAGAATTGTATGGTTATTATCCAATGTTTTGGGAGAAAATGAAAAATAGAAATTCTCGTTATTGTTAGTTGGCGAAAAGTTTTAACATTATCCTTTTTTCCCCCGATTTCCCTTTTTAGCTAACAATATGCCTTTGCGTATTATACATTTTGAATTTTGATATGGTTTGTCAAAGTTCAATCCATAATTACGTAATGCTCCGTATGTTATCCCTACTTGTTCGGAGGTAAAAAATTCATATATATTGGCAATGGAACCAAAATAGTGATGTTCTTCGTTTATTTGCACATGAATAACGGTTCGTTCCTTTTTCTCCTTTTCTTCCATGATAGATACAATATTTACTGCAAAAATAAGAATAGTATGTCATAAAATGAATATATGTCATTGCCTTTAACTATTTCTAGCACAAATAAATTGCATGTATTGAATATATGTCATATATTTGTAGCGTAATTAAAACGAAGGAAGTATGAAACGATATAATAAACAACAAGTAATGAAAGATGCTCACAGACTTTACAACAATGATTTTCAACGCAAGGGGCGCACATGGTCGGAGTGTCTAAGAGCGGCTTGGAGTTGGGAAAAAGATGCTGTTCAGGTTCGTGAAGAGAAAGCGGCAAGACTTGATGCTATGATTGCTGCAAGTTGGGCTGCGCACAACGAAAGAAAAGAAGCCAAGACAAATGAGAATTGGTATAAAGGAATTGATTCAGAAACTCTTTCTTATGTAATGGGATATGGAAGAGGCAACAATTTTTATTGTGGTGACTAATTAAAAGAGTATTAATCAATTAATAATAAAAAAATGCAAGCAATAATTTTAAATGGTATTACAGCCACAAGAGCAAGAGTTATTACAGTGCGCACGAATGCACGTGAAATAGATGGGATTTCCAAAGCTGTTTTGGTTGAACAACTGAAAGAAAAATTGAAAAGTGGAAAAATTGTCAAATTCGCCTATTTGAAAAGCAATGGTGAAGTTCGTGTGGCATTTGGTACAACCAATCCCGATTTTGTGAAAGATAAAGTTTGTGGGTGGGGCGAAAGTCGTGAAAGTTATGCCACTACTGCGTATTTCGACTTAGAAAAATGCGGTTGGCGTTCCTTCCGATGGGAGAACTTAATAGCGGTATTTTAATATTCACTTCTATAACTTTTGAATATAGATTGATTATCAGTATTTTATCAATAAGTAGATTTGTCATACATTCAAAAATTATAAATTTCAATTAAAAGAGAATATTATGAGCCTAAAGAATAGTTATGTAACAAGTGATTATATTGAATGGGACACAATGCTTTCGTTAGTTAGAAAATTGTATCGTGATAAAGAATACCGTTTGTCTCTGTTGATTAGTTGCGGTAGTTTCTTTGGGTTACGTATTTCAGACCTTTTAACTTTAACATGGTCAATGTTGTTAGATGGTCATTCTTTTGTTATTATTGAGAAAAAGACGGGGAAAAGACGGGAAATAAAAATTAATTCAAATTTTCAAAAGCATATTGCTGACTGTTGTATGGCTTTGAATGTAATAGATAAAAATGAAAAGTGCTTTATTAGTCGTAAAAAGACGGTGTATAGTACACAAAGAATCAATGTACTGTTCAAGTCAATAAAAAGCAAATATGGATTGAAGGTGGAACATTTTTCTACCCATTCAATGCGAAAAACATTCGGACGTAAGGTTGTTGAGGCTGCTGGGGAAGACTCGGAATTTGCCCTTATCAAATTGTCGGAATTGTTTAATCATGCTGATGTAATGACCACACGTAGATATTTAGGATTGAGGACAGAGGAGTTACTTGAAACGTATGATATGTTGTCTTTTTAATTAAGAAGTAGTTCTTTTACATGAAAATAAGCCGTTCACAAATAACGTTTTCACTGAACTTTTACTATTTTTGTGCCGTTGCAAATTGCAACTACATAATTTAGGAAGCGTTTAGCTATTCTGCATTAGTGAATCTCGACAACTCACCATGTGGCAGGAATAACGGAAAACGTTCTCCTTAGGTGTGTTATATATGTTTCCAACAACATATACTGCCTAAGGTGTGAGCGGCTTTTTCTTATTCGTCACAGGGCAGTCGAGAGCCTACTAATGGAATAAGTTAAGTTGGCTCACACTTCTTTTTATAAACCTAAAAAACATACTGATAGAGCCGAAGGTGTTTATATTAATATGGTGAAACACATTGTTAATCTTTGCTTTTTTTTCAGTCTGTTATCTTTGAACATGTATGCAGATAATTGGGATTTTGTGGATATGGGAGTTCGTGCCGATAATGGAGATATTCTTTATTGGTCAACAGGAGATATGGTCTTATTACAAAATGGAGAAGTTAAAATTGCTGACTATGGAGAATTTGGCAGTCAGTTTGGTTGGGGGGATATAACAGGAAAAGTAGCGGGAGATAATTTGAATGATTATGGTGGAATCAATCCTCTTAAAGAAATATCAGGTAATAAAGATTATGATATTGCAAGGGCAAGATTGGGGAAACCATATCGATTACCCACATATACAGAAATAGACCGATTATTCAAGAATTGTTCAGAAGAGTTTGTGAAAATTCCACGTAAATTGAATAGCGTGGATGAAAATGGAGTGCCATTATGGTTACAAGGTCAATGGATGTGGCAGCATGTTATCCATACTCAGAAAAAAACGTTTGGAGGATGGCTTTCTGTTAAAATAGATGGTTTATTAGTAAATGTGCTTTCATCTGAAGGTAAGGTCTTATTTGAGGGGTTGTATAGTTATTCTAACGGTGTATTGAAATTTGGGGATTTTACTCTTTATTTGGATATGGATAGGAAGCTGATAAAAGATGATAGGGGTGAGTATTTTAAAAAAGTTTCAAGTCAGTCCACCTCAACGGAAATTTGTGGCTACATGCTTACAAGCAAAATAAACGGTAATAAATTATTTTTTCCTGTATCACATTCACATAGTGCAGTAAATATGGGGAGTGGTGTTTTAATTATGAATAATAACCAAAAGCTAAGTTATTGGACTGGAACATTATACAATGAAGACTTTCGATATGCTGCATCGCTGATGTTTGCATCTGATGGGTGGGGGATAGGGTATCAAAAAAGAAGTTCACACTTTCGTATAAAAGCAGTCAAGGGTGGGAATATTTCTGTCAATACATCGCAATCAACATCCACAAACATAAAAAGTAATGATAACAAAGTAATATCTTCTGAAATTAATAGAAAGGAGGGGCATTTAGGGCAATCGGTTACAGAATATAGCTTCTCAATCTCCTATTCTTTTGGAGAGAGACAATCGGCTACAAAGCCTCAATATTCGGGAGGTGAATCAGGTTTACC
Organism: Bacteroides ovatus; assembly: GCA_030844565.1. Lineage (GTDB taxonomy): Bacteria > Bacteroidota > Bacteroidia > Bacteroidales > Bacteroidaceae > Bacteroides > Bacteroides ovatus_A. The sequence continues at coordinate 24,942 of JAUUNK010000036.1, read as the reverse complement.
CCGTTTCTTTATGAAGAACATAAAGTATCCTTCCCTAGCACAAAAGAGTAATATTAAAGGGAAAGTTGTAGCGCAATTTATTGTAAACGAGGATGGTAGATTATCTAATTTTAAAATTGTTCAGAGTGTACATCAATCCCTTGACAACGAAGTTTTACGTGTACTTATGTTATTACCAAAATTTATTCCTGCATCAGATGAAAAGGGCAATCCTATCAAAGCGTATGCCACAATTTCTTTTACCTTTGAAATTGGTTATCTGTAATGGAGCTATTGATACAACTAAATAGTCAAGCAGTAAAGATTTCAAGAAGAAGTGAGGGTGTTAAGCGGTGGTGTTTTCCACCGCTTTTTATAAGATGATATTCACAAATCTTGGAAGTGAATATTGTATTTGTTGTTAAGTTGCTGATTATTAGGTGGAAATAGTTTTTGTTTCATGGCGATAGATATATATGCTTTCACTCTTATGTCTTTTGCCATGTTTTTGAATATTGTTTTTATATGCGGAAGTGCGGAGGTGCGGAGTGAAATATAGTAATTGCTATTTCTGATTCCGCACTCCGCATATCCGAAGTTAATGTTTAATTTTCGCTATATTGTTTTTTTGAACTACGTTTTTTTAAAAGATTTTTCTCTGTATTTGAATTAGTTACCCTAGAAAATAGCCGTTGGCAGGGGTGGTTGTTATACCCTTCTGATAAGAGGTCTGTCCAATCTATTGCTTTTCCATCTTTTTCAAATCTGATAAGGCTGTTTAAAGTGTAACCAAAAAGTTTTGCTAGGAATTTTTCATCAGCTAAAGAATAAAATGATAATTCATACCTGGTTTTCGCTATATAATTTTTGATTTCTTCATTGTTTAGATGGACTTCTAAACGGTGCAATTTTGAAGGATTGTTATAGTAGTTATTTATGTACGTTTTATCCGAACTATTGGTTATTTCAGCTTTTTTGTTGTATGCTATAAGGGTGCTACCTTTGCTCTTATCCTTTATTGCTTTTTTCTGTTTAATGTTGACGGTTAAGTATTTATCTTTATCCATATTCCCACTGAAAGTATATATGATTTCGGGGCGGTCTTCTTTGCGATTAGTGATTCGTTTTCCGTTCAGAAGCGTTGTTATTTGTGGGTTTCGGATAAGTTTTCGTATTAGTCGGGCTATGTCGTTTGACATATCAAGACATAGGTCTAGGGTTGTTATATTATGTAATTCTAAGCCTAAATTGTTTTCAATAAAATCTAAATAGTATATCTCATCGCTGTATAACACACGATTGGAAATACTAATCCATGCTTTTTTATATCCGTTTTGGTGGGTATTGCTTTCTTCTTGATTGTCATTGATGCCTAAACGTAGTTCTCCAAACAATTTATCTTTTCCCATGTCATTATAACGTATTTCATAAACAAATTTGAAGTGCTTTCCTTCTATTCGTCTTAGGTAGAAATACAGAAAATCAATTTCTTCTCCAATTACTTTGTCTTTTATGATGTTGATATTGTTGGGTTCTGTCACTTCGTAACAGAGCCTCAACGCATCTATATTTAAACCGTATATTTTATTCATGTTCTTCATTCTTATTTTCATTATTATTAGGTTGGTTGGGTATTGTTGCCCAGTACTTTTTCAGTCCGTTAGATATAGCTTGGGTGTGAGTGGCTGACTTTGTTCTGCCTCTTAGACTTTGGCTAATCTTTTGTTTTGTTGTATCATTCAATTGTCGATACTGTCTTTTGTAGTTGTTGTTATCCATAGTTTATTTGTTTTATACATATATAAATATATGGTTTAGTAAGAAAGTAAAGTTTAATAGGCTGGATTTTCAAAAAAATATCTGGAAAATTTTTATGAATACCTAACCGTTGGGTCTTTATCATGCCTACTAAAATACAACTAATGGAGTGTCGGGTTACAGTGTTAAATTATTGTATGTTAATTTATTATATCCATATTATATAGGTGTGCTGATATTTTTATCCTTATTACTGTACTTGCTAAATACTCACTATAATTTTACTAATTTGTGGTGTTGATTGCAGATAATCTACTATTTCTAGAAAATCATTCCAAAGGTTCAATATTTCATCTGTTAAGGGTACTTAAAGGACGAATCATGATTTTCATGGTTCGTCCTTTTTTTGTTTATTAGATAAGTCGGTGGTTGCTAAAATTTAGCTATTTTTGTGCAATATCTTTTATTTGGCAATTATAGTAATCATGAAGAACATCGTAGTTATCTGTCTGTTTTTAGTTTTAGGCTTGGATGTACAAGCTAAAAAGAGTGTAATTGACATTTCCGGCATGAAGACGGAGATGCGAGTAGATCCCAAAGGAATTGACACTGCTGCTCCCCGCTTGAGTTGGCAATTGACATCCCCTGCCAGGGGGGTGAAGCAAGTCTCTTATCATATTCTTGTAGCAAGTTCCTTAGAAAAGTTGAATAAGCACGAAGGAGATTTGTGGGATTCCGGAGAAGTGAAGTCCGACGCTTCGATTTACATCCCTTATGGCGGCAAGCCATTGCAAAGCCGGATGGGATGCTATTGGAAGGTGAAGGTGAAAACCAATAAAGGGAAATCGGAGTGGAGCAAACCCGCATGCTGGGAGATGGGGCTCTTGCAGCCGTCAGACTGGCAAGCAGTGTGGATTGGCAAAGCTTTTCCCGCAGACCAGTTGAAGGAGCGGACGAAAGTGCCTGCCCGTTATCTTCGTAAACCGTTCCATACCACATCTAAAGAAATCAAGAAAGCTACATTATATATTAGTGGATTGGGCTTTTACGAGGCTTACATTAATAACGCCAAAGTGGGCAACCAAGTATTGTCTCCTACGCCTACCGACTATTCGAAAGTAGTGAAATACAATACGTTTGACGTGACCCGCCTACTGGCGAAAGGAGAAAATGCAATAGGTGTAATGTTGGGGAATGGTAGATATACTTCCATGCGTATTCCCGGTGTGCGTCATTTTGATGTTCCTAAGTTGATAGCGCAGTTGGAGATTGTTTACGAAGACGGAGAAAAGCAAATCGTAGCGAGCGACCCTTCGTGGAAGATAACTTCCGACGGTCCCATCCGCTCGAACAATGAATTTGACGGGGAAGAATATGATGCAAGGAAAGAAATGCCGGGATGGAGTACCTATAAGTTTGACGACAGTGCCTGGGCGAATGCCGAAGCGGTGAAGCTTCCCGGAGGAAAGCTGGAAGCTCAGCTCAACAGGAATATCAAGATAATGGATACCGTGAAGCCGGTCGGGATTAAAGAGCTTTCTCCCGGAGTGTACATCCTGGATATGGGACAGAACATGGTGGGCTGGCTCCGCATCAAGGTAAAGGGACAGCGGGGAGACCAACTGAAACTCCGCTTCGCCGAGCTTTTGAAGAAAGACGGTTCTCTCTACACAGCCAACTTGCGTAGCGCCGAAGCGATGGATGTCTATACACTCAAAGGAGCCTTTCAGGAAGTATGGGAACCTACTTTCACCTATCATGGATTCCGCTATGTGGAGCTGACCGGATTTAAAGAGAAACCCTCGCCGGATGATTTTGAAGGACAGGTGATTTATGACGATATGGAGCTGACCGGGCATCTGGAAACATCCAATGCGCTTCTCAATCAGATATATAAGAATGCTTACTGGGGGATACGCGGCAATTATCGCGGCATGCCTACCGATTGTCCTCAGCGCGACGAACGTATGGGATGGCTGGGCGACAGGGCAGTAGGCTCTCAGGGCGAAAGCTACGTTTTCAATAATCATCTTTTGTATGCCAAGTGGCTGGACGACATCGAGCAGGCACAAAAAGAAACCGGCGCTGTCCCCGACGTGGCTCCTAACTATTGGGATGTGTGCACCGACAATATGACCTGGCCGGGTGCTTATATCATCATCGCCAACATGCTTTATGACCAGTTTGGAGATTCCCGCCCCATCGAAAAACATTATGATTCGATGAAGCGGTGGATGAATTATATGCGTGATAAATATATGGTAGATAACATTATGACGAAAGACAACTTCGGAGATTGGTGTATGCCCCCCGAGGCGCCCGAACTGATTCACTCCAAAGACCCTTCGCGCCTGACGGACGGGGCTGTGCTTGGGAGCACTTTCTATTATTATTTGTCGAATGTGATGGCACGCTTTGCCACATTGACCGGGCGTCCCGACGATGCGCAAACCTTCCATAAAGAAGCGGAGGCAGTAAAAGAAGCCTTCAATAAGAAATATTTTAATGCCGACGGTGGCTATTACAGTAATAATACGGTCACAGCCAATATCTTGTCCTTGCGTTTTGGCATGGTCCCCCGCCAGTATGAGAAAGCTGTTTTTGATAATATCGTAAAAAAGACTTTGACCGATTTCAAAGGGCATATAAGTACCGGCTTGGTGGGCGTTCAGCAACTGATGCGTGGATTGTCGGATTATGGACGCATAGACCTTGCCTATCAGATAGCTACCAACCGCACCTATCCGAGTTGGGGATATATGGTGGACAACGGAGCTACTACCATCTGGGAGCTTTGGAACGGAAATACCGCCGACCCTGCGATGAACTCCGCCAATCATGTCATGTTGCTGGGCGACCTTATTGTGTGGTGCTACAATTATCTGGCGGGAATCGGTAATGCCTCCGGGAGTGTTGCCTTCAAGACTATCCGTCTGAAACCTTATCCGGTGAAGGGGCTCGACTTTGTAAATGCTTCCTATCAGTCGGTGCATGGAGATATTAAAAGTTCCTGGCGAAAAGACAAGGAAACTTTCCATTGGAACATTACGATTCCTTGCAACACATCCGCTTTGGTATATGTTCCGCTAACCGGAAATGAAGTAGATAAAAAAGCTATTGAGAAAGCCGGAGGAAAGTTTATCAAACTCGAAGATGGCTATGCTATTTTCCATTTCGATTCGGGCGATTACCAGCTAAGTACTTCCTATAACGAATAATTTCCCATTTAGAGGTTCAGGCGTTTCAGGTGCTTCTGAAACGCCTTTTTTTGTCGGCATAAGTAGGGGAAAGTATAGCCGGAAACAGGTGACATATTGGGCGTATATACTCTGTCCGCAGAGTATATATGTCCTGCGCGTTGGGTATATATGCCCTGCGTGCTGAGTATATATGTCCTGCATGCAGGGTATATATGCCCTGCACGATGAATATATGTGTCGTGTAAATGCAAGAAGACTGGAACTTATGTACCGGCTTCTTGCATCACCATCTACTTAAAGAGATACACCTTTATATCTTAATGTACTCCTTGAGGCATTCCACATATTCCTCGAATGCCTGCTTGCCTTTTTCTGTGATTCGGCAACTTGTCCGGGTTTTCTTACCCACAAATTCCTTTTGTACTGTGATATATCCGGCTGTTGATAACTTATCTAGTTGAACACTCAGGTTGCCTGCAGTGGAATTGGTCTTTTCGCGGATGTATACGAAATCAGCCTCATCCACCGACATCAGTATAGAAACCACCGCCAACCTTAATTGAGAATGCAACAAAGGGTCTAGTTCTTTCATGCTTGTTTCTTAGCTTTAGTGTTTAGAATATGACCGGGTAAAATCATCATAACCGCGAATGCGAAACCAAAATAGAGATACCATATCAGTTGCGCTACACCTTCCATCGTGTAGTCCATCAGCATGTAGACACCCAGCATGAAAGCAAATAAAGTGGGATACGTCATCCATGTTTCTTTGATAATGATACCGGTGATTGCCGTGCCTATCGCTGCATACATCAAACTCAGCGGGAGCATAAGCACGAAACTGCCTTTTCCATAGAAGCAGATAAAGATGCTCATTGCCAGAAAAGTGACGAGAAACAGATAACCAATGACCCGCCACACTTGCGACAGTGCTTTGTCTGTATAAGTGAGCACGGATGGTTTGCTGCGGCGATTGATGTAAGACGTGGCAAACCAAAAGACAAACATTAGCATCCAGCCTACCGACCATCGCGGATCTTGGGTGAAATAGCATAGACTATACAGAACCACCGACAGCGCCACGGTGAAATAGCCCCAATAGAGAAACAGGTTGCCTTTGCCCATTTCCAGCCCTTCTTTACTTGATTGAATCATCTGAGAGATCAGTTCTAAACTTTCTTTCTCACTTAGCTTTTTATCTTCCATACTTTGTGGTTTTATGATTCCTGCCTGGAAAGCAGTAAATCGGTTTATAATATAAACTATCTGTGCAAAAAAATAAGTGAATACAGTTCTCCTTTCTTATAGCCTTTATTCACACTGCAAATATAAAGTAGTTTATAATATAAACCAAATAAAACACCACTTTTTTTCTTTCTATGAAGAAGAGAAGGAAGAATGCTTCGTTTTTTTTTCGTACTTTTGCATCCCGGATGGAGCATAAAGTTCCACGTATTCAATGAAAAAGCAAAATAGAAACTTGTATTCCTATTTCCTGAAAGGTGTCTTAACCAAGCTATCCCTCTTCCACCAATGGGGGAGAGAAAATTCCGACTAAGTAGGTGCTACTTCTTACTTAATTCCTACATTTTTTATATTCAAACATTGTAAATAACACAACGTATGAGCAAATTCACTTTGTTCATAATGGCGCTTTGTGCGTCGTTATGTGCTAAGGGCGTGTATGCCCAAGAAGTGGTCGGGCGAGTTATGTCTATAGACGAGATGTTTACGCTTGCCGACCAAAACAGTAAGTCGCTACGTCCCTGTCTGACGGGGATAGAAGAAGCGAGCCAAGGCGTGAAGGTGGCGGAAGATGCCCGGTTGCCGGAGATAAATGCTTCTTTATCTTTTAGTTACCTGGGAAACGGGCGGTTGATAGACCGCGATTTCTCAGAGGGAGTAAACGCTCCCATGCCGCATTTCGGCAATAATTTTGCGATTGAGGCGTCGCAGGTCATTTATGCAGGGGGAGCTGTCACCAGCGGGATAGCTCTGGCGAAGTTGCAGGAAGAAAGCGCCAGGCTATCGCTCGAGACCAACCGCGATAAACTGCGTTTCCTGCTAGTGGGCTATTATCTAGACCTCTTCAAGCAGCAGAATATGCTGGGAGTCTATGAGAAGAACATCGGCCAGACCCGGCAGGTGTTGAAGGAATTGCGGGCAAAAAGCGATGAAGGTATTGTGCTGAGAAACGACATCACCCGTTATGAATTGTTGCTATCCAACCTTGAACTCACCCGTACACAGATTCAGAACACTCTTGCCATCCTGAACAACAACTTAGTTACTACCCTAGGACTGCCTGCGCAGGTGAGGCTCCAACCGGATACGACCATCCTCTCTAAAGTTCTTCCTGTGGAAGGGCAGGAGAACTGGACGACAGCGGCTTATGCTAATTCTCCCGCATTGAAGCAGCTCGCGGTAAATGTGCAAATGAGCAAGCAGCAAGCGCGATTGGTGAAGTCTGAGCGGATTCCCAAGATAGGCTTGTTTGCAGGGAATCATTTTGACGGTCCCATTATCATCGAGGTTCCGCCCATCAATAAGAATTTCAATTATTGGTATGTAGGGATAGGGATGAAGTATAACCTGGCTTCGCTGTATAAGACGAATAAAGCTGTGAAGCAGAGCAAATTCACTATCCGCCGTAGCATGGAACAATTGGAAGATGCCAGAGAACAGACCGGACTGGCGGTGAAGGCAGACCACATTCGATACATGGAGTCGTATGTGGAGCTCACCACTCAGGAGAAAAGCGTGGAACTGGCGCATCAGAATTATGTGGTGATACGCGACCGGTATAAGAATGACATGGCGTTGATTACCGACATGCTCGATGCAAGCAATTCCAAGCTTGCTGCGGAAGTTCAGTTGGTGAACGCCCAAATCAACATCATTTTCAACTACTATAAATTGCTTTATATTTCAGGGACTTTGTAAGTCTCCGGCTTAATAACCATTCTCATTATGAATAAGAAAACGAAAAAACTAACAGTCAATATCTTTATTATCATCGTCCTGATGATAGGTCTCGGATGGGTTTGCTCCCGTTTTGTGCATTTAGGCAATGTGGAATTTACTGACAATGCCCAGGTACGCCAACAGATTGTCCCCGTGAATAGCCGTGTGCAGGGATTCATTAAGAAAATCTATTTTAATGAATATCAACCGGTACGCAAGGGAGATACGCTGGTGGTGATAGAAGACTCCGAGTTCCGTTTCCGGCTGGCACAGGCAGAGGCGGACTATCAGAATGCACTTTCGGGGAAGACGGTGATGACTTCTACAATACACACCACTCAAAACAACATTTCCGTGTCGGATGCCGGTGTGCAAGAGGCGAAAATCCGCTTGGAGAATGCCGAACGCGAATATAACCGTTATAAAAATCTTTTGGAAAAGGATGCCGTCACCAAACAGCAGTATGATGCAGTGGAAACCAATTATAAAGCGTCCAAAGCCCGCTATGAGTTTCTGCTGCGGCAAAAGAAATCGACAGCCCTCGTTGAGAACGAACAAACTCACCGTCTGGCTCAAACGGAAGCAGGCATCAAGCTGGCAAAAGCGGCGTTGGAGATTGCCCGGCTCAATCTCTCTTATACCGTCATTCTTGCTCCTTGCGACGGGACTACAGGTAGAAAAGCCATACAGGAAGGACAACTCATCCAGCCCGGGCAGACTCTTGTGGACTTGGTAGATGAAAACGACCGCTGGGTGGTGGCTAATTACAAAGAAACCCAGACAGCCCATATCAGTGAAGGACATGAGGTGGAAATGGAAGTGGATGCCATTCCGGACGTAGTGTTCAAAGGCGTGGTGAAGTCTATCTCGAAAGCTACGGGAGCAAGCTTTTCTTTGATTCCCCAGGACAACTCAGCCGGCAACTTTGTGAAAGTGGAACAACGCATTCCTGTGCGCATAGAGTTCTCCGCTCACAATAAGCCGGAAGATATGCAACGCTTGCGTGCAGGTATGAATGTGGAATGCATCGTAAACTACTAAGCTTATGCACGAGATAACTCCTTTTTCCATCCCTTCCATGCGGGATTTTGTCCCGAAGAAGTTGCGTCCGTGGATTATCATTGCCATCGTCATCATCTTCCAAATATCCGGCGGAGTATATCTGGCGGCGGTTAGCGAGATGGTCGGTTCTCTGGCATTGATGCAGGAAGATATAATGATGGCGGGCTATGCCTCAATGGTAGGTATGGCGCTGACGTTTACCATAATGTTCCGTTTGAAATTCCGGTTTTGTTCTAAGACATCTTTGCTTACGTGTTCTGCCGCTATCATCGTTTGCAACCTGATATGTATGTATACCCGCAGTGTGCCTCTTTTGGTAGCAGTATGTTTTGTGTCAGGTATCTTTCGTATGTGGGGCACGTTCGAGTGTAACTCCACCATTCAACTCTGGCTCACTCCGAAACGGGACCTTTCCATTTTCTTCTGTTATATCTATTTGCTGGTGCAGGGATGTATCCAGTTTTCCGGGTTGCTCACCATCTATACGGCATTCTGGGCTAAATGGGAATATATGCACTGGCTTGTTATCGGTTTACTGCTGGCTGTGATGATTGCTACATTGATACTTTTCCGTAACTACCGTTCCATGAAGAAGCTGCCTCTTTTCGGCATCGATTGGCTTGGAGCATTGTTGTGGGGCATTATCTTGCTGTGCATTCTTTTTGTCTGTGTCTATGGCGGGCACTACGACTGGTATGAGTCTGCTTATATAAGGATGGCGACCGTGGCTGCGGTTGTGTTGTTGCTTCTCAACTTGTGGCGGGCATCTTTTATCCGCCATCCGTTTATTGCCATTGAAACGTGGTGCTTCAAAGCTGTTTATCTCACGTTTTTGCTGTATATCGTTGTAGACCTGCTCTTGTCGCCCTCGCATCTGCTAGAGCACATTTATATGGAAGCGGTGTTGGGCTATGATTCCCTGAATGTGATTTCCCTGAACTGGGTAGTGCTGCTGGGCACGGTGGTAGGGAGTGTTTTTACTTACTTCACCTTTGCCCGCCGCAAGTGGTCTTATAAGACAATGGCTCTCATTGCTTTCGTAGCCATTACCGGTTATCTGATGATGTTTTATTTCACCATTGATTATAATTTGCCGAAAGAAACATTGTGGCTTCCCGTTTTCCTGCGCAGTTTCGGATATGTGATTATTGCTATCTGCTTCATCACTGCTCTGTGCAAAGTGCCTTTCCAAAACTTCTTCCAGGCAGTGTCGGTGCAGGCTTTTGTCAGTGCCGTGCTTGGTGGTGCTGTAGGTAGTGCTGTGCTGGAGCATTGGCTGGCAGTGGTGATGAAGAAGAATGCTATGCTGCTGGGGACGACGCTGGACTCCGTTCATCTGTTGGCAGGACATTTACCTTTCGGGCAACTTTATGGGGCTGTGCAACAGCAAGCTTTGATTGTTTCAATGAAAGAATTGTATGGTTGGCTTGCGTTGATGGGGCTGTTTTGCCTTTTACTCTTTGGCTTGAAAGAGAATGCCGAGCGGCCGTTCCATGCTTTGCATCCGCGGTATCGGGTGATTCGCCGTTGGATTAAGCACGAGTTGCGGGTAGGGAAGGTGGTTTGATAAACAATAAAAATGCCATAGAAAGACTTTGCTTCTCTATGGCATTTTCTATGATATTATTAAGTGGCACTTAATTTCTTTTACTTATTATCATTCTCCCGAATCTCCACCCGGCGTATTTTTCCACTAATTGTCTTCGGCAGTTCCTCTACAAACTCGATGACCCGTGGATATTTATACGGTGCAGTCACCTTTTTCACATGGTTCTGCAACTCTTTGATAAGTTCTTCTCCTGCTTTAGCTTTGTACTCTTTTGCCAGTACGATGGTAGCTTTTACCACTTGTCCGCGAATCTCGTCGGGAACTCCGGTGATGGCACATTCCACTACGGCAGGGTGCGTCATCAATGCACTTTCCACTTCGAACGGGCCGATGCGGTAGCCGGAACTCTTTATCACATCGTCGGCACGGCCAACGAACCAGAGGTATCCGTCTTCGTCTTTCCAAGCCACGTCTCCTGTGTAGTAGACACCATCGTGCCAAGCCTCGTAAGTACGTTCTGCGTCGCGATAGTATTCTTTGAAGAGTCCGATAGGTTTCCCTTTATCCGTACGGATAACGATTTGACCTTGTTCACCAGCTTCTACGGAACGGCCTTCGTAGTCGATAAGGTCTACGTCGTATTGGGGATTGGGCAATCCCATGCTTCCCGGTTTCGGTTCCATCCAAGGGAAGGTGGCTACGGTGAGCGTAGTTTCCGTCTGTCCGAAACCTTCCATCAGTTTGATACCTGTCAGTTTCTTGAACGTGTCGAACACAGCCGGGTTGAGGGCTTCGCCGGCAATGGTGCAATATTGCAGAGACGAGAGGTCATACTTTGTCAGGTCTTCGTGAATAAGGAAACGGAAGATAGTGGGCGGCGCACACAGGGAAGTGACGCGATACTCCTGTATCTTCTCCAGGATGGCAGCCGGAGTAAACTTCTCATGGTCATAAACGAATACGTTTGCCCCTGCGATCCATTGTCCGTAGAGCTTACCCCATACCGCTTTCCCCCAGCCGGTATCGGCGATGGTGAGGTGCAGGCTGTCTTCGCTCAGTCGATGCCAGAAACTACCCGTTACGATGTGTCCCAGCGGATAGGTGAAGTCATGAGCTACCATTTTGGGCTCACCTGTCGTGCCGGAAGTGAAATACATCAGCGAGATGTCATCATTACTGTTGGCATGAGCCGGGCGGACAAAGGGAGCAGCAGACTCTATGCCTTTATGGAAGTCTTCGAATCCTTCGGGAACCTGCGGACCTACGCTCACGAGCTTTGTCACCGAAGGACAAGCGGGCATAGCCTCTGTGATATGTTGCGTGATAACTTCTTCTCCTGCCGCTACAATCATCTTGATGTCGGCAGCATTGCAGCGATACACAATATCCTTTTTGGTCAGCAAGTGGGTGGCGGGAATGACAGTCGCGCCGATTTTGTGCAAGGCGACGATGCTGAACCAGAACTCATATCTCCGTTTCAGAATCAGCATCACCATGTCTCCGCGGCCGATGCCGAGCGACTGAAAGTAGGAGGCAGTTTTATCTGTCTCGCGTTTCATGTCTCCGAAAGAGAACTGGTGGCAGTCGCCCTTGTCGTTGGTCCAGAGCAAGGCGGGTTTATCGGGTTGTTCCTCTGCCCAGGCGTCCACTACGTCGTAGCCGAAGTTGAAGTCTTCCGGAACGTTTATTTTCAGGTTCTTGATAAAGTCCTCCTGTGAAGTGAAGGAGGTTTGCTTTAAAAATTTTTCTATCATAACTGTCTTTTACATGATTATTGCGAGAAAACGCACTGTTTTTCCATCCAATGCCTTCATGCCGTGGGGGAGCTTGGAGTTGAAGTAGAGGCTGTCTCCTTCGTTAAGAATCAGCTCCTTGCCTCCGATGCTGAGCATCATGCGGCCTTCGAGCACATAGTTGAACTCTTGTCCGCTGTGGCTATTGTAGTGCATTGGGTTGTCGTTGGGTTCCACCGTCACGATGAAAGGGTCGGCTACCCGGTTGCGGAAGCCGGCAGCCAGCGACTGGTATTTGTAAGCTTTCGTACGCTCGATGCTTGTGCCCTTCCCGGCGCGTGTCAGGAAGTAGCTGCTCATTTTCGGTTCTTCGCCGAACATGAGAGCATCCAGAGCGATGCCATACTGGCGGGCTATCTTTTGCAGCATGCTGATGGAGATGTCATACTCTCCCGTCTCGGCAAGGCGGTATTCGTCGGCGGAGATTTCGCAATCGCGTGCGATGTCCTCGGCGGTCAGTTCCAATACCTCACGCAGTCCGCGCAGGCGTTCGGCAATTTGTTTAATTTGGTCGTCCATATTCTTATTTAGTAGTTTAAATCAGCGGGATGCCTTCATCGCTTTGATGATGGCGGAAGAGAACCCTTCGTGTTCCAGTTCGTTGATGCCTTTGATGGTGATGCCTCCCGGTGTGGTCACTTTGTCGATTTCCACGCTGGGGTGGGTATCGTTGTTGAGCAACAGCTTGGCTGCTCCTTCCAGAGACTGTGCCACCATCTGCATGGCGTCTTTGGGAGCGATGCCCATTTCTATGCCTGCCTGCATGGCTGCTTGCACATACTTCAGCACGTAGGCGATGCCGCAGGAGGTGAGCGCTGTGGCAGCGGCTATCTTGCTTTCCTGTATCATCATCGTCAGTCCCATTTCGTTGAAGATGTTCATGAGACATTGTTGCTGTGCTTCCGAGGCGTGGCGTGCAGATATTAGTGTCATGCTGGCTCCTTCAGAAATAGCAGTGTTGGGGATGACACGGAACATAGTCATCTCCGGATTAGCAAAGTGTGCCAGTTGCTCGAAAGTGATGCCTGCTGCTAGGGAGACTAATATCTGTGAGCGCATCAGGCGGAGCGGAGTAAGCACCTTTTCCAGCAACCAGGGCTTTACGGCAACAATTACGATGTCTGAATTGATTGCCGCTTCCACATTGTCATGAGTGGTGTGCAGCTCAGGGAAGGCAGCTTTCAGTTTCTCCAGTTTTTCACTGCTCGGGTTGGACACGGTGATGTTTTGTGTCGCCACTTGCTGTCCCTTTGCCAGGCTGCAGGCGATGGCAGATCCCATGTTTCCTGCTCCTATAATAGCTATTCTCATAATACAAAGTTTTAATCAGTTTTGAAACATTGTTTGTTCTGCCTGAAGGGGGGAGGCGGCTTATGCCAACACCTTCGCGAACCTGTTCAGGAACTCATCTGCTTCGTCTATACTGAGGCAGAGAGGAGGAAGAAGACGGAGCACGTGTGTGCCGCTCACTCCTGTAAATACTTTCTGTTCCTTGAGCAGACGGGTACGCACCTCCTTGACCGGTTCTTCAAATTCAAGTCCGATCATCAGTCCGAGTCCGCGCACTTCTTTAATTTGCGGGTATTTCTTCAGTTCTTCCAACAGATGGTTTCCTACGACACGGGCGTTCTCCACCAGGTTTTCCTGCTCAATGACGTCCATCACGGCAAGGGCGGCGCTGCAAGCCAGATGGTTACCGCCGAAGGTAGTTCCCAATTGTCCGTATACCGGCTGGAATGTCGGGCTGATGAGTACCGCTGCCATCGGGAATCCGTTGCCTATGCCTTTGGCTACGGTGATAAGGTCCGGACGGATGCCTGCGTATTGGTGGGCAAAGAATTTTCCGCTACGTCCGTAGCCGCTCTGTATTTCGTCCAGAATGAGGACAGTGTTATATTCCGTACATGCTTTGCGCAGTTCTTGCATAAACTCTGCAGTGGGAAGCTGTATGCCGCCTACTCCCTGGATACCTTCGATGATGACGGCGCAAACGTCTCCCTTGGCAAGTTCTTGCTTCATGGCGGGGATGTCGTTCAGGGGAAGGTAGGTAACGTGCTCGTTGGCATTGATGGGAGCGATAATCTTGGGATTATCCGTCACTTCCACTGCCAGTGAGGTACGTCCGTGGAAAGCTTTGCCAAAGGATACTACACGGGTGCGGCCATTGTAGAAAGATGCCAGTTTCAATGCATTCTCATTGGCTTCGGCGCCGCTGTTGATGAGAAACAACGAGTAATCGTCGTAACCTGAAAGCTTGCCTAAGCGTGCCGCTACTTCCTGTTGGAGCTTGTTGATAACCGAGTTGGAGTAGAAACCCAGCGTAGCTACTTGCTTGCTAATCATTTCTACATAGTGGGGATGGGCATGTCCGATGGAGATAACGGCATGCCCTCCATATAAGTCGAGGTATTCGGTTCCGTGTTCGTCCCACACGTGGCAGCCTTTGCCTTTGACTATGTTTATATCGAATAAAGGATATACGTCGAATAGTTTCATAACTACATATATATAAGGTGTACTTTTTCTTAAAAAGACATTCCCTCGCCTTACTAGAAGGCAGAGGGTTTCAGGCGCAGACCGACTGTTTCTTCGAGGTTGAACATCAGGTTCATGTTGTGCACCGCTTGTCCGCTGGCGCCTTTCAGCAGGTTGTCGATGCAGGAAATAATCAACAGCTTGTCGCCATGTTTTTCCAGATGTAGCAGGCACTTATTGGTGTTGACCACCTGCTTGAGGTCGATGTTCTTGTCTACGATGTGCACAAAGGAATCTTTGGCATAATACTCTTCGTACATGCGTACGATTTCTTCGAGCGCTACTTTGGTCTTTACTACCAGCGTGGCGAAGATGCCGCGCGGGAAGTCGCCGCGGTAGGGGATAAAGTCAATGTCCGAGTCGAAGCTGTTTTGAAGCTGTTTCAGAGATTGTTTTATCTCCGGGATGTGCTGGTGCTCAAAGGCTTTATAGATGCTGATATTGTTGTTGCGCCAGCTGAAGTGGCTGGTAGCTCCCGGTTTTACGCCTGCTCCGGTGCTTCCGGTGATGGCATTCACGGAAATATCATCATTCAGCATCAGGTGCTTGGCGAGCGGAAGTAATCCCAATTGGATGCAAGTGGCAAAACAGCCGGGATTGGCAACGTGTTTGGCGCTGCAAGTGGCGCGACGGTTAAGTTCCGGCAGTCCGTAGATGAAATCGTGGTCATCGCTTTTGATGCGGTAGTCCATGGAAAGGTCGATGATTTTCAAGTCTTCGGGCACGTTGTGGCTTTCAAGAAACTTTTTCGTGTCGCCGTGGGCAGTACAAAAGAAGAGCACGTCGATGTCGTTCAGGGGGAGTTGGTCGGTGAATCTCAGGTCAGTTTCTCCATACAATCCTTCGTGCACGTCGGTGATGCGGTTTCCTGCATTGCTGCTACTGTTTATAAATACAATGTCTGTTTCGGGGTGGTTCAGCAGCAGGCGAATCAGTTCGCCTGCCGTGTATCCTGCACCGCCGATAATTCCTGCTTTTATCATAATGAATTAAATTTCTTCGTCTTTATGGTTAGCATAGTACACACGCAGTGGTGTGGACGTCACTTTGATAAAGCCTTTGGCGTCTTCGGCTGTCCAGCCTTTTTGCATTTCGCCGTATTCGCCGAACTTGGTCTTCACGAGGTCGTCTTCCGATTCCACTCCTACGGTGGAGAACGAAAGTGGGCGCAGTTCGAGGATAGCCGTACCGTTCACGTTCCGTTGGCTTTCTTGCAGCATGGCTTCGATGTCTCTCATCACGGGTTCCAGATATTGGCTCTCGTGCAGGAACATACCATACCAGTTGGCTACCTGGTCTTTCCAGTATTGTTGCCATTTGCTCAGGGTATATTTCTCAAGGAAACGGTGGGCACCTATAATCAGCATCGGGGCGGCAGCTTCGAAACCTACCCTGCCTTTGATGCCGATGATGGTATCTCCTACGTGCATATCCCTGCCGATACCGTAGGGAGCACCGATTTCTTCCACTTTCTGGATAGCTTTAATCTTGTCTTCGAACACTTCTCCGTTGACTGCGTGCAACTCGCCTTTCTTAAATTCGAGGCGGAGTTGTTCGCTTCCTTCCTTCTTCACTTGTTTCAGGTAAGCGTTTTCGGGCAGACCTTGTGCGCTGTCGAGGATTTCGCCTCCGCAGATGGATGTTCCCCAAAGTCCTACGTTATAGGAGTATTTCAGTTTGGCGAAGTCGGCGGCAAAACCGTTCTTGTTCAGGTAGTCTATTTCTTCCTGGCGGCTTAGGGCCATGTCGCGGGTCAGCGTGATGATTTCCACTCCCGGCGCCAGTACAAGGAAAGTCATATCGAAACGAATCTGGTCGTTCCCTGCACCGGTGGAGCCGTGAGCAATGGCATCGGCGCCTATCTCGTTGGCATAGCGTGCGATGGCAAGTGCCTGGAAGATGCGTTCGGAGCTGACAGAGATGGGATAAGTGCCGTTGCGCAGCACATTACCGAATATCATATATTTCAGGCTCTTTTCATAATACTCTTGAGTGACATCCAGAGTGACATATTTTACCGCTCCCAGTTTGTAAGCGTTTTCTTCGTTTTGTTTCAGTTGTTCGGGGCTGAATCCACCGGTGTTGGCACAGGCTGCATATACTTCGTATCCTTTTTCTTTGGCAAGATACATAACGGTGAACGAGGTATCGAGTCCCCCGCTAAATGCAACAACCACTTTTTTCTTCTGTTCCATAATTCTTCTATTTTATTATTATTTGTTTTCTTGATGTTCTGCCGGGTCATAGAGCATCGCCGTGCAGATGCAGAACTTGCGTTCCTTGGCTACGAGGATGCTGTGATTGATGCATCCCTCGCATCCTTTCCAGAACGACTCGTCGTCAGTGAGTTCATTAAAGGTGACAGGTACGTATCCTAGTTCGGTATTCATCTTCATGACGGCGGCCCCGCTGGTAAGGCTGAATATTTTAGCTCGCGGCCATCGCAATCGTGCCAGTTGGAAAGAAGCTTGTTTGATACGTTTTGCCAGTCCCAGTCCGCGGAAGTCAGGGTGGACGATAAGCCCTGATGTAGCCACATACTGTTTGTTGCCCCACGATTCGATGTAAGTGAAACCAGCGAAGGTGTCGCCGCAAAGGGCAATGATGGCTTTTCCTTCTTTCATCTTAGTAGCCACATATTCGTGGGTACGTTCTGCGATACCTGTACCGCGCACTTTGGCGGCTTCCCGGATGGTATCCAAAATAGTGTCAACATAAACCTCGTGAGAGGCGTCGGCTACCATAACATCTATTTGTTGAGTGTCCATTTCTCTTTTTTATAATAAAGTAGGTATTTGGTTTATGAGTGTATATTCGGTATGATGTGCGAGAGAAACTTCCGGATGCCTCCCGCTGTTGCTCCTTCACGCAACACTAGCATGATAGTGTCGTCTCCGGCAATGGTTCCCAGAATATCCGGTGACTCATGGTTGTCGATGTCGTATGCCATGCTGCTGGCATATCCGGGGCGCGTGCGGATGACAGCGATGTTACCGGAAAACTGCAAAGATATAAATCCGTTGTTTATCAACATTTCGCCTGGGCTTTGGTCCGTCGGGCGCTTATACATGATGTTATTTGGTAGTACATATACATATTTGCCGCTTATGCTAGCTGCTTTGGCTACCTTGAGTTGTTTCAAGTCGCGGGAGAGAGTGGCCTGTGTAAGTTCGAAGCCCTCTTGGTTTAGCTCTAGAAGCAGTTCTTCTTGCGAGCCCACCTCCTTGCTCGAGATAATCATTTTAATGGCGTCTAACCGGTTTGCTTTCTTCTTCATCTTGCATAATTATTCTAAGAATGCTGCAAAAGTATGCAATAATTCGGATTCAAACTGCATAAAACCTACTTTTTTTATAATTTTTATTCAATCAACGGTGTATGGTCTATTATCCGGGAAGATATTAAATGTCCTTCTTTGCTGTCTTTCTGCCGGATAAAGCCGTGTTTTACTTACTGCTTCCTCCTTTTGAAAGGTAAGAAGAGAAGAAGGACTCCCCGGGTATGTCGGTCTCATCCCCGGGGTGAGGCAGGTTTACACGTGGGCTGACACGGGTTTACCCATAGAGTCGGAGAGGTTTACCTCCAGGCTAAGACGAATTTATCCCCGGGTTAAAGCAAGTTAAGTGCTAAAGTAGCGTTACTTTATGTATTTTCCCTCCTTCATTTTCTGTTTGGAACAGGGGAATCCACTAAAAGAACGTTATTTGCCGCCTTTTGTTTCCTGGTTGTCGGGCAGAGAGGAATACCATTCTAATAGATAAAAGAGAGCCTTTTTCTCTATCTTGTTTCCATAAGGTAGCTTTTCCCCTCAAAGCCTGTCTTGCATAAAGGAGTTATCTTTGAAACACTGACAAAGAGGGAATGCCGTAATCTTCCAGAATCGAAAAAAACTTTCTCCCTGCCCGTCGGGGCTGAAAAGCGCAAGGAAGAAGCAACAGAAAATACAGAATGACAAAGTATCAAATAGTGTATCCTTTGCATCAAATTGTATATCACATATAGGAGGGAAATCGCCTACTTTTGTAACATGAAAATCACATGAAACGCATTTTGTCACTTTAAATATAATTCATTGGGCTATGAAACATTCTTTTTTTGCAGTAGACCTCGGCGCCACCAGCGGGCGTACCATCCTAGGCTCCTTTACGGACGAAGGGTTGGAGCTGGAAATCCTCAACCGTTTTCCGAATCATCTGATTGAAGTGAATGGACACTTCTTTTGGGATATTTATGCACTCTATCATTCTATAATAGAAGGAATGAAGTTGGCGGCTGCGCGCGATGTGCAAATCACGTCCATCGGTATCGATACGTGGGGAGTGGATTTCGTTTGTGTGGGGAAAGACGGGCATCTGCTTCGCCAACCTTATTCTTATCGCGACCCTCATACGACGGGAGCACCGGAGAAGTTCTTCTCACGTGTGCCTCGCAGCAAAGTCTATGGTGTTACAGGAATCCAGGTGATGAATTTCAATTCACTTTTTCAACTCGACACTCTACGGCGGAATGAAGATAGTGCGTTGCAGGCTGCGGATAAGATTTTGTTTATGCCCGATGCATTGAGTTATATGTTTACCGGAGAGATGGTGACGGAATACACCATCGCTACTACTGCCCAATTGGTGGATGCACAGACCCGGCGTCTGTCTCCCGAATTATTGTCGGCTGTGGGACTGACAGAAGAACACTTCGGGCGTTTTGTCTACCCCGGCGAAAAGGTAGGTGTGCTGACAGAAGAAGTGCAACGCATGACCGGACTGGGCGCTATTCCTGTGATAGCCGTAGCCGGACACGATACGGGTTCCGCTGTGGCAGCTGTGCCAGCGCTGGACCGCAACTTCGCTTACCTGAGCAGCGGCACTTGGTCGCTGATGGGAGTGGAAGCGGATGCTCCGGTCATTACACCCGAGACCGAACAACTCAACTTCACCAATGAAGGTGGAGTGGAAGGAACTATACGTTTATTGAAAAATATCTGCGGCATGTGGTTGCTCGAACGCTGTCGTGCCGGATGGGGCGAGACTTCTTATCCCGAACTGATTGCCGAAGCGGAAGCTGCACAGCCTTTCCGCAGTCTTATCAATCCGGACGATGAATTATTTGCCAACCCAGCCGATATGGAGCAGGCTATTGCTGAATATTGCAACCGTACACATCAGCCGATGCCCGAAAACCGTGGTCAGGTGGTGCGTTGCATCTTCGAGAGTCTTGCACTCCGCTACCGCCAGGTGTTGGAAAACCTGCGGAGTCTTTCTCCCCGTCCTATAGAAACTTTGCATGTGATAGGCGGAGGAAGCCAGAACGAATTGCTCAATCGCTTCACTGCCAATGCAGTGGGTATTCCTGTGGTTGCAGGCCCGTCGGAGGCAACCGCTATCGGCAATGTTATGGTGCAGGCAATGGCTGCCGGAGAAGCTTCAGGCATATCCGCCATGAGACAACTTATCCACCGTTCCATCCCCTTAAAGACTTATCAACCTCAGGACACAGAAAACTGGGACATAGCATATATGCATTTTAAAAACATAGTATCTTAAAAATATAGTATCATGAAAGAAGAATTGATTAGAAAAGCTTATGAAGTAGCTGTTGAACGTTATGCAGCAGTGGGTGTAGACGCTAATAAAGCGTTGGAAGATTTACAAAAGATTTCTCTCTCCCTGCATTGCTGGCAGGCAGACGACGTAGCCGGGTTTGAGAATCCCGATGGAGAGCTCTCCGGAGGTATCCAGGCAACAGGAAACTATCCCGGCAAGGCCCGCAACATTGACGAACTGCGCCAGGACATCCTGAAGGCAGCCAGCTACATCCCGGGAACCCACCGTTTGAACTTGCATGCCACTTACGGTGATTTCGGAGGCAAGTTCGTAGATCGTGACGAAATTGAACCTGCACATTTTGCAAGCTGGATGCAATGGGCGAAAGAGCACGGTATGAAGCTTGACTTCAACTCCACTTCTTTTTCTCATCCCAAAAGTGGTAGCCTGACTCTTGCCAACCCGGACGACAGCATCCGTAACTTCTGGATAGAACATACAAAACGCAGCCGTGCCATCGCCGAAGCTATGGGGCAGTATCAGGGCGACCCTTGTATCATGAATCTCTGGATTCACGACGGTAGCAAAGACCAGACTGTGAACCGCCTCAAATATCGTCAATTGTTAAAGCAATCTCTAGATGAAATCTTCGCTACGACGTATGACAATATGAAGGATTGCATCGAAGCAAAACTTTTCGGTATCGGTGCAGAAAGCTACACAGTGGGTTCTTATGACTTCTATCTGGGCTATGGTGCGAAGAATGATAAGATGGTGACATTGGACACAGGCCACTTCCACCTGACGGAAAGCATCGCTGATAAGATTTCCGCTCTGTTGCTGTTCACTCCGGAAATCATGTTGCACGTGAGCCGCCCGGTACGTTGGGATAGCGACCACGTAACTATCATGAATGACGACACGCTGGACTTGGCGAAAGAAATCATCCGTTGCGACGCTTTGGATAAAGTGCACATCGGTCTGGACTACTTCGATGCAAGCATCAACCGTATCGGTGCCTACGTGGTGGGTAGCCGCGCTACACAGAAGTGCTTCATGCAGGCATTGCTCGAGCCGATTGCCAAACTGCGCGAATACGAAGCAAACGACCAGTTGTTCGAACGTCTGGCTCTGCTCGAGGAATCCAAGTCTCTGCCCTGGAATGCCGTATGGGATATGTTCTGCTTGCAAAACAATGTTCCGGTGGGAGAAGAGTTTATCACTGAGATTCAGAAATACGAAGCTGACGTAACCTCTAAGAGAGCCTAACGAAGTCATTAACCATAAATTGCTACTAACGTGAATACACTGATTGGACTCATTATCATAGCCATTGGCAGTTTCGGGCAAAGCAGCTCGTACGTGCCTATTAATAAGGTCAAGAACTGGTCGTGGGAGAATTTCTGGCTGGTGCAAGGCATCTTTGCCTGGTTGGTATTTCCTTTGCTGGGCGCTTTATTGGCCATTCCGGCAGGTAGCAGCCTGTTCGAGTTGTGGTCTTCGGGCGGTGCTCTTTCCTCCATCATCTACGGAGTGTTGTGGGGAGTGGGTGGCTTGACCTTCGGATTGAGTATGCGTTACTTGGGAGTGGCTTTGGGGCAAAGCATTGCATTGGGCACTTGTGCGGGGTTCGGCACACTGTTTCCTGCTATCTTTGCAGGCGAGGACCTCTTCCACGGAGAGGGCTTGATGCTGCTGATCGGTGTATGTATCACGTTGGCAGGCATCGCAGTAATCGGTTATGCAGGAAGCCTTCGTTCCAAGAACATGACCGAGGAGGAGAGAAAAGCGGCAGTAAAAGACTTTGCCCTCACAAAGGGACTGCTGGTGGCTCTGCTGGCAGGCGTGATGAGTGCTTGCTTCGCTTTGGGACTGGATGCGGGAACTCCTATTAAAGAAGCGGCTCTGGCAGGAGGAGTAGATGGATTGTATGCCGGATTGCCGGTTATCTTCCTTGTCACTTTGGGAGGCTTCTTCACCAATGCCATATACTGCATCCAGCAGAATGTGAAGAATAAGACGGGTGAGGAGTATCTTTCGGTGAAAGGCGGTCAGCTGGTGAATAATCTTCTCTTCTGTGCTCTTGCCGGTGTGCTTTGGTATTCGCAGTTCTTCGGGCTCGAGATGGGAAAGAGCTTCTTAAACGACAGCCCGATATTACTGGCTTTCTCCTGGAGCATCCTGATGTCGCTGAATGTGACGTTCAGCAATGTGTGGGGAATCATTCTTAAAGAATGGAAGGGAGCAAGCAACTCTACGATAGCTGTGCTCATCCTTGGGCTGGTACTTCTCATCTTCTCTATCGTACTGGTGGCTATGGCGCAGGCATAAGAGAAGAGAACAATTGAACAACAACTAAATATAGTAAAGAAATGAAATCAATATTAGAAAATCGTCCGGCACTTGCTAAAGAAGTGAATAAGGTTGCCGAAGTGGCAGGCTATCTGTGGCAAAAGGGCTGGGCAGAACGGAATGGCGGTAACATCACCATTAATATCACAGAATTTATCGACGACGAAATCCGCCAGATGCCCGCAATCAGTGAAGTGAAGTCCATCGGCACGACATTGCCTCACCTGAAAGGATGTTACTTCTACTGCAAAGGAACCAACAAACGTATGCGCGACCTTGCCCGCTGGCCTATGGACAACGGCTCCGTTATCCGCATCCTGGACGACTGTGCCAGCTACGTAATAATAGCCGACCAACCTGTGCAGCCTACTTCTGAGTTGCCTGCCCACCTGAGCATGCACAACTATCTGATAGCAAAAGGCTCCACTTATAAAGCGTCTTTGCATACGCATCCCATCGAACTGATTGCCATGACTCATCATCGTCCTTTCCTGGAGAAAGACGTATTGACTAGCCTCTTGTGGAGCATGATTCCCGAAACAAAAGCATTCTGTCCGCGGGGACTGGGCATCATCCCTTACAAGCTCCCGGGTTCGGTTGAATTGGCAGAAGCTACCATCAAGGAATTGGACGATTACGACGTAGTAATGTGGGAGAAACACGGTGTGTGTGCCGTTGGCGAAGACATCATGGACGCTTTCGACCAAGTAGATGTACTGAGCAAATCCGCTCAAATCTATATCAACGGTAAGAACATGGGTTTTGAACCCGAAGGTATGAGCCAAGTGCAGATGCGCGAAATGTCCATAGCATTCAATCTGCCTAAATAACCGTTCGGATACTTCCGAAGGTAGACCTGAAAAGGCTTGAGGGCATGTCAGCGTTGGCATGCCCTCTTTGATTTTCTCCCCCATTCTCTCGCTTTTTAGAAAATATTCTTTATTTTTGCTGCCACTATATTATGAAAAAATACGCAGCATGGCGAAAGGCTACAATGATTTAGGAGTAGAATTTAAGTATCTTATCGTAAACGACATGGACCGTAAATTCGGTTTGTGGGTCAATACTGTCGGCTTTCAGTCCATCCAGCCCGACTCTCCTTATCCATTGAAAGACCATCCTTCGGGCTATTTCTTCAACACTCGGAAAGGAAGGGTGCTGCGCGAATATCAAATAGTTTATATCACCAAAGGGCGTGGTTTGTTTACGTCCGATTCCACTCCCGAAAAGCAAGTTTGCAAAGGCCGGTTGATGATTCTCTTCCCCGGACAATGGCACACCTACCAGCCTTTGCGCAAGACCGGTTGGAATGAATATTATATTGGCTTCGAAGGACCTATCATCGATACTATCATCCGTGATTCCTTTCTTTCTAAAGAAAACCAAGTGCTCGAAGTGGGGCTGAACGAAGAACTCGTCTCTCTCTTCTCCCGTGCCATTGACATTGCCGAGGCTGATAAAATCTCTTCCCAGCAATATTTGGCGGGCATTGTGCTTCACATGATTGGCATGATTCTTTCTATCTCCAAGAATAAAATCTTCGAGATAGGCGATGTCGACCAGAAGATAGAACAGGCTAAAATCATCATGAACGAAAACGTGATGCACGACGTAGACCCCGAAGAGTTGGCAATGAAGTTAAATATCAGTTATTCCTGGTTTCGTAAAGTCTTTAAAGAATATACCGGTTATGCCCCCGCCCGCTATTTCCAGGAGCTAAAACTCCGCAAGGCTAAGCAACTTCTGGTGGGAACTTCTCATTCTGTGAAAGAAATCTCTTTCATGCTCGACTATAAATCTGCCGAGCATTTCTTCTCTCTTTTCAAAAAACGTACCGGATTTACCCCGTTGGAGTATCGCACTTTTGCCCGGGGCACGGAAGTGGAGGAGGAGGAATTGTAAAGAGAATTGTGCCGCTTATTCTTTAGGTTTTATAAATCCAATGGGATTGTTTGGTATTGATGTTTCCTAAGCAAAGCAATAGTAACTGTGACCTCTTACTGTCCCGTTTCTGTCCCGGCTAAAAAAGAAATAAGCCGTAAACACTTCTAAAAAAGAGCTTTACGACTTATCTGTCGGAATGAGGCGACTCGAACGCCCGACCCCTACGTCCCGAACGTAGTGCGCTACCAACTGCGCTACATTCCGATTGCTTAAGAATGTGGTGCCACCAGGAATCGAACCGGGGACACAAGGATTTTCAGTCCTTTGCT